>JAABTP010000098.1 GCA_011389815.1 Desulfobulbaceae bacterium
GTGACCCTTAAACTATCGTGATCTTCTTTTTTTGTCCAATCTTTTTTTGTGTGGAATGAGGGGGGTGAACGGTTACCATCCACCTTTTCCATGAGGCAGAAACCATTGATCCCTGTTGAAGCGAGATTGGACTCCGCTTAGCAACGATATTGAAAGAGTACGGACTGGTAAATCACAGCATCTGGAAAGAAACCCCGTATTCATAGGATATAATAACGCATCTTTTCAAGGAGAATAAATAATGGGACAACATAGAAGACGACACAGAGCAACACACTTGGCAATAATAGTAGCGATGCTGCTTACCCTGCTGCCTGTATCATCTTTTGCTGATGAGGCCGCAGAGATCATTAAAAAGGTTGAGGATAACCTGAACGGTAAAACAGCAACCATGAAGATCACTATGACGGTCAAGACCAAGCGGGCCGAGCGTACCATGAAAATGGAAAGCTGGTCCGTGGGCAAGGATAAATCTTTTATTAAGATCCTCTATCCGGGCAAGGACAAGGGCATCACCTTTCTGAAAATGGATAACTCCATGTGGCAATATGTGCCCCGCATAGAAAAGACAATCAAGATCCCGGCCTCCATGATGCTCCAGAGCTGGATGGGCAGTGATTTCAGCAATGACGATCTGGTGCGGGAAAGCTCTATCAGTGAGGATTACACGGTCAAGCTGCTGAACGAGACAGAAGAGGTGTATACCGCAGAGCTGCTCCCCAAGGAAGAGGCTGCGGTTGTCTGGGGCAAGATTATCATGGATATATCAAAGCAGTATTACCTGCCAAGCAAGGTTCGCTATTTTGATGAAGAGGGGATGCTGATCCGGGAACTGGCCTATACCAAGGTTCAGCCCTTTGGTGAACGTTTTTATCCCACCAAATGGGTTATGGATCCCAAAGAGCCGGAAAAGGCAGGTCATCAGACAGTGATGGAGGTGTCTGATGCAGTTTTTGATGGCCCGGTCAGTGAATCCTATTTCAGCAAAAGGGCATTGAAACGTTATTCTGATTAGGATGTTTTTTGTAGGGGCACGGCACGCCGTGCCCCTACTCATCGAAAAAACAGAACGCCGAAGGATCTCCCATGAAAATGGCCTTGAGAAACATAGCAGCCTATAAAAAACGGACCATTGTCACGGTGCTGTTGACCAGCCTGACAACTGCGCTATTGGTTTTTGCCTCAGCCTGGCTGGACGGCTCCCACCAGACCATGATCAAAAATGCCGTGGAAATCTATCCGGGCTATCTCCAGATTACCGGCAAGGAGTTCCGTGATAAACCCAGTTATGAACACCTGATCTTTGACAGCACCACAATCCGGGAAAAACTGGCAGGCATAGAAGGCATTGCCATTTCTGCTGCCCGTTTTGAATCCTTTGTCCTTTATTCTGCTGACGAAAAGGCTGTGGGCGGGATGCTTACCGGGATCGAACCGGAAAAAGAGGCTGGCCTGTCCCGAATCAGTGCCTCTTTACAGGAGGGGGAATATCTCACGGCTGAGGATACCAATCAGGTGTATATCGGCAATGAGCTGGCAAAGCGGCTCAAGGTTGGGATAGGGGATGAGATTGCCTTTGTGGGCAACGGGGCTGATTACTCCTTTGCTGCTGATAACCTGCGGGTCAAGGGTATTTTTCAGACCGGCTTGTACGAATTTGATACCTCCACGGCTTTTCTCAATCTGGCCTATTTTGAGGAGATCATGGCAGCCACCAATTATGCCACCCATTTTATTGTCATGCCAGAGCGTCCTGAGCAGGTTGAGGCCTTGGCGGCACAAATCAGCACGGCTCTTGGCTCGGAATACGCTGTAGAGAGCTGGCAACAGATCATGGCCCAATTGGTCAAGGCTATGCAAATGGACTCGGTCTTTGGCTATATCACCCTGGGAATCTTTTTCATTGTCATCTTTTTCGTGATTATGATCTACACCCTGCTGACGGTTTATTCCCGGATTCGGGAAATCGGAGTGCTGCGGGCCATTGGTACCACCCCGAAACAGATTCTTGGGATGCTGATGCTGGAAAGTGTTCTGCTGGCTGTTGTAAGCGTGGTTCTTGGCGGGTTGATCGGGGGAGCTGTGGCCTATTATTTTAACCTCAACCCTATTCCCATGTCTGGCTTTGAAGAGCAGTTTAAGCAGTATGGCTTGGCGGTTTCGGCAATGCCCACGGCTTTTCAGCCTCTGGTTATTCTCCGTGATATGGTGGTGATGTTTGTTCTCTCCGTGCTGTCTACGCTGTATCCGATCTTGAAGATTAATCGGTATCGACCTGTTGAGGCTATGCGGCATGTGTAGGAGGGGCAGGTAGAAAATATTGTTTCCTACTGGTGCCCAAGCTCTGCTTGGGTACTAACGCCGTGAAGCTCGGCTTCATAAGGGAAGCAGAGCTTCAGGAATAAAGGTTCCCAAGCTGGAGCTTGGGAACCAGGAAAACAATGTGCCGCTAATGCGAGAAATTATGCATAAAAGGAACATATGTTCAGACTACTTTTAGTGGTAATACTTCTTCCACTCACGCTGCAAGCTAAAGAAACCCCGCCTCAATACAGAGGTGAATTTACTATGAGGTACGCTCAATTCATTCATGAATTCCGGGGCCGCGACTGGCAGCACATGAAGAAGTACGAAACTGAAACCACCAAGTGTGGCTTAGGCCCAGGCGAAGAGGGCATTGGCTGCATAGAAAAAGTTTACAGTAAGAATCATGAATGTATAAGTGAAGTACTATTTGCACTAAAACAAGGGTGCAAAATACATAACTCGAAAGGTGAAATCTTGTGCATATCTCCACCGCAGTGGAATGATCAATCAATAATAATATTGGGTGCTAGAGCGTCCTTAACATACAATGCTGAGAAAAACATAATTTCAGTCAATCATCTCATATGCGGAGGTGATTAAATTTGCTGGTGCCCAAGCTTCGCTTCAGTGAGAAGCAGAGCTTCAGAAACAAAGGATTCCCAAGCTGGAGCTTGGGAACCAGGAACATCTGTCAGAAGCATTCAAACAAGTAAAAGCTCTGTTCACTCGTTTGTCAGGAGCATTTACATGTTTGAACACAGTGTTTGTACGTTACTCAAGAGCAAGCAAACATATGTCAGGAGCTTCCCAACAAGCAAAAGCTCTGTTCACTCGTTTGTCAGGAGCATTTACATGTTTGAACATAGCGTTTACACGTTGCTCAAGAGCAAACAGACGTATGTTTGGAGCATTTGCATGTTGAACAAGAGGATTCAAACGTATCTTGAGAGCTTTTATATGTCTGAACACTGTATTTACTCGTCTGAACGGAGCATTCAGACGTGCAAGAGCTGTGAGTAAACGAATGTAACAGAGAGGTAGACAACGCAATGACCTATGAAGAATTATTAAAAAAACGACGCTCCGTAAGAAAATACCAGGACAAACCTGTTGCGGTCGAGCTTATCCAGGAGATGATCAAGGAAAGCACGCTTGCCCCCAATGCAGGCAATGAACAGCCGTGGAAGTTTATCATCGTTAACAACAGAGAGATGCTGCAGAAAATCTCGGACGAGAGCAAGAAAAACATCCTGGCCCGCATTGCAGCGAATCCTGATGATTATGCCAAGAAATATCAGGGGATGTTGCAAAATGAGTCGTTCAATGTCTTTTACAATGCGCCGTGCCTGATGATGATTCTCGGACTTTCTCATCTGAAAAATCTCCATGTTGATTGCGCCCTGGCAGCTGGTTATTTCATGCTGGCGGCAAGCTCCAGAGGTCTGGGAACATGCTGGGTGAACCTCGGTACTGAGATACATGACCCGGAGATGCTCAGGGAGCTGGCGATACCGGACAACTGCACTATTGTGGCTCCGATCATCCTGGGCTACCCGGAAAATATCCCTTCTGTGCCCAAGAGAAAGGAAGCGGAAATCGTAAAAATTATCAGATGAAGCACAACAAACCGAGCATGACGGCCCGCAAGGTCGCTCTGAACATTGTCACTCTCGGCTCACAACCCGGAATGGACACAGTTCTTCCTCGCGGGATTGTTGATGCCACGGCAAGGTTACTTGTTGTATCAGGTGCTGCCGGGGAAAGGACAGTCCGGTTGGCCCGCTCTCCCCGAATGATTGCTGTGTATGAAGCCTTTGACTGGATGCTGCCGGGCCAGTTTGAGGCATTTGCCCATCGCAAGGCGTTTTGTGAACAGCAGGTACGGGACAGTATCAGCAGCGGAGCGACCCAGGTGCTTGTCCTCGGAGCAGGATACGATACCTTGTGCTGTCGATTGGCACTGGAGTTTCCGGGAGTACGTTTTTTCGAGATTGATCATCCGGCCACATCTTCTCTGAAACAGAAAGGAGTTGAGGCGTTAGGAGCGAGTGAGAATCTTCACCTGATTGCGGAAGATTTGGGTGAGAGGGAACTGTCTGATGTGCTGAGAACAAATGCGAATTGGGACGTAACGGCGCAAAGTGTTATCCTTGCCGAAGGGCTTGTCATGTATTTAGCAACAGAAGCTGTGCAATCCTTGTTCAGGCAATGCGCGGCAAGTGTCGGTCAGGGATCGCGCATCGCCTTTTCCTACATTCCCAGCGGCGAAGATGGTCGGCCAGATGTCGGACGATGGACAGGGCTGATGCTTTGGCTCCAGAAAGTTGTCGGCGAGCCGTGGTTGTGGAGTATCCGGCCTGAAGAGCTTTCATCGTTTCTACAGCAGCATGGCTGGAGAGAGGCACCGGAGTTAATCAAGGGGTCAGATCGACACGGGGTGGAATTTTTTGCTGTTGCGGCGGTGTGATTGAAGTGGTTGTCTGGGGGGCGGAAGGAGAAAATGCGGCAAGCTTGCTGGCAATGGCATGGGAAGCTTTCCGTTTATTAATACCGACAAATCAGAGAAGGAGCAAAACATGAATGATCTCACAAAAGTCAATCCAACTGATCTTGTAGACCCACAAGCACAGCGAGCTGTTGATTTTCTTCAGCATATTGGTTTGCCTTGTGATAATATTATCGCCGCACAATCAGAACGAAATATTATCGGACAAAATTTACCTTCATATATTGAATCGCTTCCACATGAAATAAAGAAAGATGCAAGGTATTTGTCAAAATTTGTTGTTGGTGCAGGCTTTGGCTTGTTTGATTATTCACTAAATGCCATTTGGAATGAAGTCGTTTTAGACCTTCGAAAAAAAGCCATTGCATATGGGATAGATATTTTTTTTGATTCAGCAGTGGGTGGGAAAGCTAGGGACTTTTATAAGACTGAAGAAGATCTGGCTTCTTTAAAAGATGCCGTTTTGCTTGATACTTGCAGAAAACTTGAACTTATCTCTGATACTACTTATAAGAAGCTCAAGCATATACTTGAAATGCGGAATGATATAGGCATTTCTCATCCAACAAACTATACTATCAATGCATTCGAACTGTTAGGTTGGCTTCAGACCTGTATCCAAGATGTCTTAAATGATCAGCCAACTGAAGCCGCTCTTCAAGTTCAAGTATTTATTCAAAACCTTAAAACGTATACATCCCCTATTGATCTTGCTACCCAGAGAACGATAGAGAGCAAAATTAGAGAATTGGCAAGTCATCATCTTGCCAGTATCCTGCGAACAACTTTCGGGATTTTTGTGTCTCCTGGTACAGACCCCCAAGTCCGGAAAAACATATCAGTTATTGCGCCCACCATCTGGTCCAACTGTTCAGATGACCCAAAATATAAAATCGGCATCATCTTAGAAGGTTACAATACAAACTTACATAAAGATAAGTATCAACTTGGTGAACAATTTTTACAGGTTGTTGATGGTAATTCATACAGAACACCAAATGAAAGAGCCATAATGGTTGACACATTACTTGATCAACTTCTGGAAAAGCATAGCGGTTGGGATAATTTTCATCACGAAGCACCCGTTGCAGATCTTATTTCTTCCTACATCCACGAACAAAACGACATATTACAAAACAATGCTGATAAGCTCGTAAAAGTCATATTAATGTGTCGTATTGGCCGAGATGTTAATTATTGTGATGGAATATCTCCTCGGGGGAAAGTTTATTATGAGCAGATACTATCTCTTCTTGGAGATAAATATACACCAAATGCTATGGCAGCGTTGACACATTACGAAATACAACGAAAATTGGATGATGCTTCTTGTCGGAGGAAAGCGAAAGAAGCATTGGAGATAGTAAAGCAGAGTGTTGTAAACAGCAGACTAATTGAATGCTTGGATTTTTTGGTCAACCATATTGAAAAAACGGGTAAATGCGTTTTCGATAGTCGATTCAAACGTCTTTCTTCAAACTATATTGCTTGGCAATGATCTAACCACTGCTTCCAACCGACGCTCGTTCCTCGCGTGGCTGAAGCTGGCGTGAGCCATCCTGTAAAACAAACTGAAATTTTCCATGAAAACACAAAAGGTTCTCATCAGAGACGAAAAAGACACAGACCATAGCGTCATCTCAGATGTAACGCAAGCAGCGTTCGAAACGCTGGAGATCAGCAACCACACTGAACAATTCATCATTGAGGCATTACGAACTGCCAATGCCTTAACAGTATCATTAGTTGCGGAGGTAGACGGCCGTGTTGTAGGCCATATTGCCTTCTCTCCGGTAACCATGTCGGACGGCAGCACAAACTGGTACGGACTCGGTCCTGTTTCCGTGCTCCCGGACTTTCAACGCCAAGGGATCGGCAAGGTACTCATCCAGGAAGGATTGTCACGCCTGAAAGCACTTCACGCGAAAGGCTGCTGTCTGGTCGGGCACCCGGAATACTACCGACAATTCGGGTTCAAGAATGTTGAAGACCTCGCTCTTGAGGGCGTTCCGCAGGAAGTGTTCTTTGTGCTTTCCTTTGACGGGAACATCCCACAAGGCAATGTCCTATTTCGTGAAGGATTTACAGCAACCGGCCCGAAAAACGCTCCGGCTGACAACTAGAAATAGTCGCAGAACTGATGTGCTGCGGAATAATGAGGAGATACCATGTTTGAAGAATTAGAGAATATCAACCAACGCCCTGAACCCTTCCAGTATTACACGGCAAGTGATCTGTGGACAGATGAGCATACATCGAAGCAGATGCTTTCATACCATCTTAATGGGGATATCGATGTTTCTTCGCGAAACGCAGAGTTTATCAAGCGATCAGTGGAATGGATCGCGGCGCAGTTCAATATCGGCAAGGACACCAGGATAGCTGATTTCGGCTGTGGTCCGGGACTCTATGCAACAGCTTTGGCGAAGCACGGCGCACAAGTGACCGGTATCGATTTCTCCAGGAGCTCCATCGACTATGCCAAAGAAGTTGCAGCCCGTGAGCAGTTGGATATCAACTATCTGAACCAGAACTACCTGGAATTTGAGCCGGAAGAACAGTTCGATCTTGTTGTGATGATTATGTGTGATTTCTGCGTCCTCAGCCCGACGCAACGCAAGATGCTTCTCAGCAAATTCCATAACATGCTCAAACCAGGAGGATCGGTCCTGCTTGATGTGAACTCTCTCTCAGCGTTTGAACAACGGGAAGAGAGCGCGACCTATGAGCTGAACCAACTCAACGGATTCTGGTCGCCGAACAAGTATTACGGTTTTGTGAATACCTTCAAATACGATGAAGAGAAGGTCATTTTGGATAAGTACACAATCATTGAACCTGAACGTACCAGAGAGGTCTACAACTGGTTTCAGCATTTTACCCCTGAAGACCTTGAAAACGAATTTGTTGCGGCTGGCTTCTCCATCAAAGGGCTGTATTCCGACGTTGCAGGCAGCGCTTATGATCAGAAATCCAGTGAATTTGCAGTGATTTCCAGGAAAGCATGAACCCTTTTATTGATCACACAGCGATTACATACAGAGAAGATAAATATGGTGGCATCAGAATGAATTTTGAAAATTTGATAATGCTCCCTGTGGTTGGGAACATATTGATTTATTACTTCAAGATGAGGCCTGTTTTGGAAGCCGAAAGAGAATTCAGCTATTACAAGTTTTGGGTTTCGCCGTTTTATGTTTTCTCTACTGTTTTGAAATACCACGATATTTGTAAAAGAAAAAACAAATCGCTAAAATGGTTCCATTTGTTTCAACTGAATTTTGCTTTAACTGTAATTGGATTTATTATTTTGATATTACAGTGAAATGAGATCCAGCAACACAATGCAATGGATTACAGCATCTGAAAATAAATAAGTTGTCTACGATGCGGAGGAAAAATTATGGGCCAGATAACCATTTATCTTGATGACGACACTGAGAACAAACTAAAAAAAGTTGCAAAATCAAACCGTCTCTCCGTTAGCAAATGGATCGCAGGGCTTATTGAGGAAGGAAAGATATGAAAATTCCTTACGGCGAGAGCAACTTTAAAAAAATTATCACGCAGGCTTTTCTCTATATCGACAAAACCGAATATATCGTGGCATTGGAAGAAAACGCCAGCTACAATATCCTGCTCCGGCCCCGCCGCTTCGGTAAGAGCCTGTTTCTTTCCAGTCTCTGGTATTATTATGATATTAACTTTGAAGAAGAATTCGATGCGCTCTTCGGCAACCTCGCCATAGGAGAAAATCCCACCCCGCTGCACAACAGCTATCAGGTGCTCGCCTTTGATTTCAGCGGAATAGCAACCGGTGACACAGAAGCTGTACTCCGCAATTTCACCGGCAGGGTTGAAAGCTGTCTGCTTGATTTTCTGGAACGCTATGATTACGGCCCTGAAGCTGCTGCTGAGATCAGGGCCAAAGAAAGTCCGCAGGAAAAAACAGACTGCCTGTTCCGCCTGTGCCGGGGGAATAAAA
This sequence comes from Desulfobulbaceae bacterium, assembly GCA_011389815.1. Taxonomy (GTDB): domain Bacteria; phylum Desulfobacterota; class Desulfobulbia; order Desulfobulbales; family Desulfobulbaceae; genus Electrothrix. Next base: position 8,799 of record JAABTP010000098.1, read on the forward strand.
TCTATCTGCTCATTGATGAATACGACCATTTCGCTAATGCCATTCTCGGAGAGAGTTTGGAGCTGTTCACAGAAATCGTGGGCAAGGGAGGCGTTGTTCGCGCTTTTTATGAAACCATCAAAATTGCGGCAGGTCGTGGAACAGTGGATCGCCTCTTTCTCACCGGCGTGACCTCTATTACTCTGGACAGCATGACCAGCGGTTTTAATATCGGCGATAACATCACTTATCATCGGGATTTCAACCGGGCAATGGGTTTTACCAGCCAGGAAACAGAAGCGATGATTCGGCCTTTTGTCAAGAACTGCGGGCTTGATAATCAGGAGGTGATGTCTACCCTCGGCAGATGGTATAACGGCTACCGATTCAGCAGCCGTGCTGATGAGAAAATTTTTAACCCGGATATGGTGTTGTATTTTATCAGACATCTTGATATGGAAGAGTGCTGTTTTCCAGAACGGATGCTGGATGATAACATTGCCTCGGATTACGGAAAAATCATGCGGCTCTTCGGGGTCGGCGACCGGGAGAAAAATTTTCAAACTCTTGAGGAGTTGATCACCGAAGGCGAGATTCTCGGACGGCATAAGGGAAAACTTGATCTGGACATGAACAAGCCCTTTGAACGCAACGATTTTATCAGTCTGCTCCTCTCTATGGGTTTTATCACTCTCAGCGGCACGATGCTGAGTCAGTACCGCTACAGGGTGCCCAATTATGTTGTTCAGAAGCTGTATTATGACTATTTCAGAGCAGAGATTGAACAACGCAGCCGGATTACGGTCTCAAGCCACGCCATTGAAAACGCTGTGGCTGAACTGGCTCTGCATAATAATATAAAACCGTTGGTTAAGGAAATCAGCAGAGTACTGGAACTCTTTTCCAACCGGGATTTCATGCGCATGGATGAAAAGCACATCAAGGCCGTGATTCTGACTCTGCTCTACCAATCCGAGGTTTATTTCATTCAGAGCGAGCCCGAGGTAAATAACCGCTACCCGGATATCCTCCTGCTGGAGCGTAACCCCATTGAGGTGCAATATCAGTTTCTCTTTGAGCTGAAATACAGCAAGAAAAAAGACGGGGAAAAAGGGATGGCGGAAAAACGCGCTGAAGGGGTTGAACAGATCAGGGAGTATCAGGAACTTGCCGATATCAGACGCCTGCCCAAGCTGAAGTCATATCTCCTGCTCACCGATGGTAGCGAGATTGAGGCGGTGGAGGTCGATTAAGACGACTTTCCGTGATATTTTATTCATTAGGAAATTCTGAGCGAAAAAATCCTGCAACTGTTCAGCAGTTGACCGACCAGAATCGTCTAACTATAATACATATTATTATGCGAATAATTATATACCTTATTAGGAGAACAATACCATGCCCGCCACCGACTATCTTTCCGCCACCGCTTTGGCCAAAAAAACAGCTGCTGCTCTTGATTCCCTGGAACAGGGTGAGACAGGAAAACTCATCATTTTAAAAAACAACGCACCTAAAGCAGTTTTGCTCTCTTTCGAGGCATATGAAGCTTTGGAAGAAGAGCTGGAGGATCTGCGCTTGGCCGCCCTTGCCTTTGCCCGCCTGAAAACCTTCAAACCGGAAGAGGCCATCTCTCATGAAGAGATGCTGGAGAAATTCGGCAAATGAACTGGGCTATTATTTATCATCCCGGCGTTGAGAATGACCTAAAGAGGGTCGGTCCGTCCGCAGCCCGACGCATCCTGCGGGCCATAGACACAAAACTGACCCGTGCTCCCATGCAGTTCGGCGCACCGCTTTCCGGCAGCCTGTCCGAGTTTCGGAAATTGCGGATAGGAGATTACCGGGTGGTTTATCAGGTCACAGAGACCTCTGTTACCTACCGTGTACGTGCTCGCAGTCGGGCCGCGCAGAGATAAGGAAATTTATGATCTTGCATCCGGGAGGATGTAAAAAAACAGTTACTCCGGCCTGAAAATCTTCCATCGTTTTTACAGCAGCATGGCTGAAGAGAGGCACCGGAATTGATCAAGGGGTCAGATCGGCACGGGGTGGAATTTCTTGCTGTTGCGGTGGTGTGATTTAAGCGGTTGCCTGGGGGCTGTAACTAAAAAATGCGCAGGGTTATTGCTGGCAATAGCATAGAAAATCAATACTGTTAGGCGGAAAAGTCATGGGACACGAAAAGAAAACCTGTCATTTATCCGAGGAGGTAAATGCTCAGATGGAGCCGTTCTTTAAAGAGACTCTCAATCGTCTGAATTTGACCAAGACACAGATTCAGAAGCAGTCTAAGGAAGAGCTTAAAAATAGTCTATCTACTATTGAAGATGCTATCCGAAATTCATCATCATTTGGCGTACTCAAGGTTAGTATGTCGGCAAGTGCTGCCGCTTATATTGTTCAATCAAGATCAGAACATCATTTTGAAGTAGGAATTCTTCCACTGCTCCTTGAAAGCAAAAACCTAATTTTAAAAAGACTTGCTGGCTTTGGTGCTGATATTGTTCAAACAGAGCGAGCTATGCACGAGCAGAAGGTTGCTGCAATGAAGCAAAGCATAGCGAGACTGGACTTGTTTTGTCGTCTTTTAATTGGCTTTATACTCTGGTTAACATTTTTGTTTTCAATAATTAAGCTCCCTGCTAAATTTAACTGGACGTGGTTCACCGGTCACCAAAATGTAGTAGGACTCAGTTCATTGTCTGTGGTGATTGCTACTGGTTTGATTTGGTGTTTGTTAGAGAAGTCTAAGAATCGACGTTGGTTTGCCCTCGGCTCTATCGTCATAGCCGCCCTTATTGGTGGCATCACAATTCTATAATGAAAATGCCTGATAGCAAAATTTACTACTCTTTTCAAAAACGAAAGATTCTTTCATGAAACCACAAAACGTCCTGATCAGAGACGAAAAAGAAACATACCATAGTGCCATCTCGGATGTAACCCAAGCAGCGTTCGCAACAATGGAGATCAGCAACCACACTGAACAATTCATCATTGAGGCATTACGCACTGCCAATGCCCTGACAATCTCATTGGTTGCGGAGGTAGACGACCGTGTTGTAGGCCATATTGCCTTTTCTCCGGTAACCATATCGGACGATACCACAGACTGGTACGGACTCGGCCCGGTTTCCGTGCTCCCGGACGTTCAACGCCAGGGGATTGGCAAGGCACTTATCCAGGAAGGATTGTCACGCTTGCGAGCACTCCAGGCCAAAGGCTGCTGCCTGGTCGGGCACCCGGAATACTACCGACAATTCGGGTTCAAGAATGTTGAAGACCTCGCTCTTGAGGGCGTTCCGTAGGAAGTGTTCTTTGCTCTTTCCTTTGACGGGAACATACCGCAGGGCAACGTCATGTTTCACGAGGGATTCACCGCAACCGGCCCGAAAGACGCTCCGGCGGACAACTAAAAATCGTCGCAGAACTGATGTGCTGCGGAATAATGAGGAAATACCATGTTTGAAGAATTAGAGAAGAATTGACAAACCGTCACTCTGCAATTATAATTCCAATTATATTATAAATATATGGAGGTAAGCGTATGGGGCAGGTAACCATTTATCTTGATAATGAAACTGAAAACAAACTAAAAAAAGCTGCAAAATCAAGTTGTCTTTCTGTCAGCAAGTGGATCGCAGGGCTTATTGAGGAAAAGATTATGACTGAATGGCCTCAGGATGTTGTGAAGCTGGCAGGAAGCTGGAAGGATGATTTTCCAAGCATTGAAGAAATCAGGTCAAATGTCGGCCATGATAACCCGAGGGAAGGACTGTGAAATGTATCTCCTCGACACAAATACCTTGATTTACTTCTTTAAAGATATTGGTAAGGTGGCCGAAACATTACTGTCTAAGTCGCCAAAAGATATCTCTATACCCTCAATCGCTCTCTATGAGCTTGAAGTAGGAATTGCAAAATCAAACAATCCTGAGAAAAGAAAAAAGCAACTTGAAGCACTCACTTCAAGAATTACCGTTCAATCCTTTACCTTGCGTGAAGCTAAAGCGGCAGCAACGATCAGAGCAGATTTAGAGAAGCAGGGAACTCCTATAGGCCCGTATGATACCCTTATTGCAGGCATGGCTTTGAGCTTACATGCCACGCTGGTCACCAACAACACAAAAGAATTTCAAAGAGTTGTTGGTTTGACACTGGAAGATTGGTTCTGAAAAGATCATATACCACTATATATCAAGAACGCAAGAACGTCTGCCCCAAATTGATTCGCTCCAAACAGAGAGGGCGGAAATTATGAACACAATATCTCATTTTATGTCCCGAACCGTCCACAACGGATCAGTCAAACTCTCCACTGACTCCTTCGGCAGTAAAGCTGATGTTCCGGTTCTGCTGATAGCCGGGGCTATGGCTTCGGCCATCTTCTGGGAAGACAGCTTCTGCGCAAAAAAGATTCTGTGGTATATGCAGCAGGAACAAAATCACTAACCTTCCGCATAAAGATATACAGAGGATACACACCATGTTCACAACAACAACCAAAATCGCCTGGGCCTCGTTGACCCGGCGGCGCACCCGTTCAGTCCTGCTGGTGCTGATGATCGCGGTCAGCCTCTGGGGCCTGCTCTTTATGGAAGGGATCTATGACGGCATGACCGAACAGATGATTGCCAATGCCCTGCGCAGTGACAGCGGTCATATCTCTCTGTTTGGTAAAGGCTATCGCCTTGATCCTGATCTGTCCCGCTGGATCACCAGGGATCAGGAAGTGCTGGCAGTCCTTAGCAAGGATCCACGGGTCAAGACCGCAGTCACCCGCCTCAAGCAAGATGGTCTGGTGGCGACCGCCCACTACTCACGGGGTGCGGTCCTGCTGGGCATTGATCTGGAGGCAGAAGAACAGCACGGTCAGCTCGGCTCTTATCTGGATCAGGGCGAGTTTACCTTTGGTAAAAAGGGACGCCGGGCCATTATCGGCTATAAGTTGGCTGAGAAACTACACGTCCGAATAGGCAGCAAGATTATTATCTCGGCCCAGGACAGTCAGCAGGAGGTTTCCTCCCTGCCGGTGAGGATCAGCGGTATCCTCAAAACCAATAATATGGCTCTGGATGAACATGCAGTCTTGCTCAGTCAGGGGCAGATGCAACGGCTCTTATCGGTGGAGAACGGAGCAGCCCAGATCGCGGTCCTGCTCCATGATGAAATCGCACTTGCCCAGGTACAAGAGGATCTGAGCCGCCAATTCCCTGAGCTGGATGTACAACGTTGGGATGAACTGTACCCGGCCCTGCTCCAATCCAGAGAAATGATGAAGGTCTTTAATATGGTCACCAATATGTTGATTTTCTGCGTGGCTGCTCTGGGCATTTTCGGGGTGATGTTGGTTTCAGTATTGGAACGACTGCGGGAGTTTGGGATCATGCTGGCCATTGGCACCCGCTTCAGCGAGATCACCAGGATCATCCTGGCCGAGTCCTTTTTCATGGGCTTTCTCGGCTATGGCCTGGGAGCCTTGATCGGCTTTTCCACCCTCTTTTATTTTAAGATCTATGGCCTAATGGCACGACTTTAAGGCTTGGCCTTTATGAACGAGTTGTATTTATTGAGAATTCAGAAAATTAATTTAGCCA
>JAABTP010000099.1 GCA_011389815.1 Desulfobulbaceae bacterium
GGCCTACCCTCGTTTGACAGTACCAAGAAGACAAACGGCGTAATCCTGTGGTCAACCACTTAAGGTCGTGCCATTAGTCTCAAGAGAGGATATGGATGACCTCAAGCTGCTGAGGGCCACAAGAGGTGAGGAATCCTATTAACAAAAAAGTGACTGAGCAATGAAAACGTATGATATAGATGTATCACTTCCAAGACGGAGATATTGGGATACAGACATTGAATCACCCCATCGGTGCCCAGAATGTCAGACACCGTTGGTTCAAGATTTTCAGATGTACCTCATGGTGACTAAGCAGGGCAAAGAAGTCGAACCGTATTTGGCGGGAAATAAGGGAGGATGGTTTTGTCCGAATTGTCCTGTTGTGGTGCTTAATTACGACGAGTTTGTCCAAGGGATGGTCGTCGTCAGTGGGGTGACGACAAAAGAATTTACCGTGGCTGGAATTGTAAATTCAGATGCGATTCCTGACGACAAGAAACATCTTCCGTTTGGACATAACGACAACCCTATTCCTCTTGTCGAGTTTCTGAATCCCACCCATCATCAACAAGCGAGCTCGACAAAACGTCCCATCAACCGGAAACAGCGACGTAAATTGAAACGCCGTCTCAAACACAAAAAAAAGAAAAAGTAACAGGAGAAAGACGTGTCAACAATGAAATGACATTTTGTGACGGGCATGTAATCATAGCATTATGGTACTGGTATAGACAGATGAAGCTTATGAAGAATCCTGACAAAAAGAAAAAAAAGAAGGAGATGCGTAGCGAATATGATTTCACTGGCGGGGTACGGGGCAAACATCACAGAGCCATGCAGACCGGATATTCCATTACTGTTCATCAGGAGGACGGTACAACGGTTACCAAAGAGGTTTTGCCTCCAAAAGGTGCAGTGATTGTCGAACCGGACCTTCGCCCTTACTTTCCCGACTCGGAATCCGTGAACAAAGCATTACGCTGTTTAATCCCTTTGCTTTCTCAAAGAGTTGACATCTGACTGCGATGCTGTTGGAAATCAGGCATAAATGGAGGTTTGGATTGGTGTCCAGGCTCTACTTGGAAGCCTGGACAACCCTTAACTTAAGGTCAAGCTGAAATATGACGTCATCTTCCCTAACCCAAGAGCAAAGCGTATGAAACCTTTTTCGCAATGGACAAAAGAGGAGATTGAAGACGAGTTCAGTCTAACTGCTGATCGGCAGTACGAATTGCTCCAGGAATGGCTTGCCGTGTCTCCGTCCTTTACTGACAGTGAACAGCAGTCGCTGCTTAGTCTCTCGCAGACGCTACTGGCCCATGTGCATGACTGGAATGAGGAGGAGCTGAAGGTCTATTTTATTGCATCGCTCCTCAATATGGTGAACTTTTATCAATCTTCGTATCGTCCTTTTCTTGAACGTGAGTTGAGTGTTGAATATGCGGAAGGAAAGCGGCTGTGGGGCATTGTTGATTTTCTTGTCGCCTCGGGTAGGCAAGCCCCCAAGCAGCCCTTCTTTTTTCTCCATGAATATAAGAAGGAACTGGAAAGTGCCAACGATCCGCTTGGACAGCTGCTGGCGGAGATGGTCGCGGCCCAGACTGCAAATACTCGTGAGCAGCCTGTGTACGGGGCCTATATTATCGGTCGCCATTGGTACTTTGTCCTCCTTGATGGGAAAGTCTATGCGGAAAGTCTGGCCTATGATGCAACCAAAGAGGCCGAGATTGTCCAGATAGCTGCTGTTTTGCGGAGAACAAAGGAGGTTATTGATGAACTGGTTTGCTCTGGTGCTCAAACAGCACAATCCCTTAAAAATTAAGCAGGAAAGAACGTGTCCTACCTCGTCTTAGCCAGAAAATCCCGACCTCAAACCTTTGCCCAAGTGGTCGGTCAGAAACCCGTTGTCCGTACCCTGCAAAAAGGACTATGAGTTCTGAGAACATGAAGAGTACGCTACTGTTACGCGAAGACGAACGTTCCTACAGAACCCGCTGTTCTGGTGCCTTGCTCAAGAAAACCTCGCAACGTTATCGTCTGATTGATCTCTTTTCTGGGGCTGGCGGCATGTCTTTAGGGTTTTCCGAAGTATTTGGACAGTCTTTCCAGTCGGTTTGGGCGAATGATTATAACCAGTTCTGTGTTGATACATATAATGAGAACTTCGGTTCGCACTGTGTTGCCGGTGATCTTGCGGAAATACTCAAAGACGATCAGGTCAGGATTCCCTATGCCGACGTGGTGATAGGAGGCCCTCCCTGTCAGGGATTCAGTCTGCTGAATAAGAAACGCGTTGACGACCCTCGGAAAGAACTTTGGCGTCCTTTCCTGAAAGTTGTTGAGCAATGCGGGGCCTCAATCTTTGTTATGGAAAACGTACCGCAACTGCTTGGCACCTTTGAACATAAAGAGATAATCGGGATAGCGGAATCCCTTGGCTTTAAAGTCTATCAGGAGAAGCTGACAGCCTCCGATTATGGTGTTCCACAGACCCGTACCAGGGCGTTTATCATTGGCTGTACTTTTGCAGATCCCTCAATGTTCTTTCCTCCGAGAAAAACGCATTGCAACCCGAACGGAAAGAACAAACAGCTGTTGTTGCCCTTTGATAAGCAAGGATTTTTATCAGCTCCTAAGCACTGGAAAACTGTCCGGGATGCGATTGGAGATTTACCTTCTCCAGAAGGAACTGAGATTAGAGAAACAGCTCCGCCGCTTGACCTGCATTTCGGCAGGAATCCTACCGAACTCAGCCGGAAAAGATACAGGGCTATTCCGCTGGAGGGAATGAATCGTTTTGACTTACAACGAGTTGCCCCGGAATTGACCCCTCAATGTTGGATCAGGAAGAAATCCGGCGGCACAGATTTGTTTGGTCGGCTGTGGTGGGATCGACCTTCAGTGACGATACGTACAGAGTTTTTTAAGCCGGAAAAAGGTCGTTATCTCCACCCGGAGCAGCATCGCCCGATTACTCATCGGGAGGCGGCACGGTTTCAAAGTTTTCCAGACAGCTTTCGTTTTACCGGATCGAAAATTGAGATTGCCAAACAGATCGGCAACGCTGTTCCTCCATTGCTTGCGGCAAGGGTGGCTGATATAGTCAGGGTATTGCTGGACAGCAGGGTTGATACATGAAAGCGGAAGCGATACGAAAACAGCTGCTGGAGTTGTTGATAGATTTTGAAGATGAATTGCGCTCTGATAATCTGCGGCAGAAGGTACTTTCCCTTGTTCCATGCTATCATCAGTTGCGCGACCTGGGAAAACCCCTCATTCCTGCTGAAGAGGCCCGCAGTGCGCGCGACAGGATATTGCATTATTTTTTGAAATATCAAGGAGTGATCATTCGTCCTCGCCAGAAAATCCCGACCCCAGACCTTTGCCCAGGTTATTGATCGGAAAGCCATTTCAAGGAGTCGAGTAGCAAGGAATAAATTATGGTGACTAATTCAGGTTATACAGAAAAAATCAAGAATTACACTTGGGGTGACCTTGAAGAACTTTGGGCGGCGGTACAGCAACGAGATACCCCCGGCTGGGAAAGCGGTAAGGCATTAGAGTATTTAGTCTTGCGTGCATTTCAATTAGATCGTGCGGAAATCCGTTGGCCGTACAGTGTTCGCTTTCAAGCGAGCGGAGAGGAACTCGAACAGATTGACGGCGTGATTTACCTCGGTGAGCTGGCTTGCCTGGTGGAATGTAAGGATTATCATGATGCGTATGGTCAAAAAAAGAATATCAATTTTGAGCCGGTAGCAAAAATGAGAAGTCAACTGATGAGAAGACCCTCCTCAGCGATCGGCAGCATCTTCAGCAGCGGCGGCTTTACTTCTCCTGCTCTCACCTTGGCAAATTTTACATCTCCACAGACAATCCTGCTTTGGAGCGGTATTGAAATAGAATATTGTCTTGCAAAGAGAATATTCAGTCGGGCATTGGTGACCAAATATCGTAAATGTATAGAGTTCGGAATACATGATTATGATATTACAGTTGAGGAAGAATTATGATTACAAAGTATGTTATTGTTGAAGGAGCGCTTGATAAATTCCTGTTGGAACGCATCCTTCCTGAAGAGTTCACCGCCTGCAATAAAATTATTGTTGGAAATGGTGATAATCTTGCACTTTCAAAAGCTCGTTCATTGCTGGTTGCATCGGATCTTCCTGTGGTATTAATTGTCGATTCCGACTCGACAGAACACACGAGTATTGAAGAAAAAAGAGATTTTATGGTGCAGTCTCTGCAGCAGTTCTCCCAGCCTGATCATTTTCAGGTGGTTCTTGCCGTTCCAGAGCTCGAAATCATCTTTTTTTCAAGCCGAACAATGATTGAGGAACTGGTACGGAGGCCGATTACGGATCAGCAATGGGAATCAGCACACTACCGTCCGAAGAGAATCTTACGTGATATTTTGCAGACGGAGAATATACAGTCCTCTCTTGCCGATCTGTTAACCCCGACGATTATTGAAAAACTCAGAGAAACAAGTTTTGTCCAAGACATTATCAACAGTTTTTGTGCTCCTGCGTATACAGTCTGACGAGATTTTTCAAAACGAAAATCAGCCTTAAAATTAACTAAAAACGTGTCCTACCTCGTCCTCGCCAGAAAATCCCGACCCCAGACCTTTGCCCAGGTGGTCGGTCAGAAACCCGTTGTCCGTACCCTGCAAAACGGTCTTTTGCAGAACCGGGTCGCCCATGCCCTGATTTTCAGCGGGGTGCGCGGTACCGGTAAGACCACCCTTGCCCGCATCATGGCTAAGGCCCTGAACTGCGAAAAGGGAGAACCACCTGAACCCTGCAACGAATGCCGTTCCTGCAAGGAAATCATGGCTGGCAGTTCCGTTGATCTGCATGAGGTGGATGGTGCCTCTAACCGGGGTATTCAGGAGATCCGGGAACTGAAGGAAAATATCCGCTTCATGCCCACCAGCTCCAAGTTCAAGATCATCATTATTGATGAAGTTCACATGCTCACTACTGAGGCCTTCAACGCCTTGCTCAAGACCCTTGAGGAGCCGCCTGAGCATGTCTATTTCATGTTTGCCACCACCGAGCTACACAAAGTGCCAGTGACCATCCTCTCCCGCTGTCAACGCTATGAGCTGAAGCGGGTTGCACATGCAGAGCTGGCTGCTCATTTTGCCTCCTTAGCAGAGCAGGAGGGGATCAGTATTGATGAATCAGCCTTGAATATGGTGGTGCGGGAAGCAGGCGGGTCAGTGCGCGATGGCCTTAGTCTGCTGGACCAAGTCTTCTCTTATTGCGGCGAAAACGTCACCGGCGAAGAGGTGGCTGATGTGCTGGGACTGGTGAGCCATGAGGTGATTGCTGATCTTGCCCGCGCCCTGCTTGGTAAAGATATTGCCACTGCCCTGGATTGTTTAAAGAAGGTCTATAGCTACGGCATGGATATCAAACGCTTTATCAACGAACTGCTGGCCTGGTTTCGTAGCCTTGTGGTGTGCAGTGTCAGTAAGAATCCTGCTGCCTTGCTTGATGTACCAGCGGACGAATTGGCTCTCTTGCAGGAGGTTGCCGGGGCCCATTCTTCCCAAACCCTGTTCATGATGTTTAATCAGCTCCTTGAAGGGCTGGAAAAGGCCGCTTATTCGGCCCGTCCCCGCTTTGCTGTGGAAATGACCTTTATTCGGGCTGTGCAGGTGGATGATGTGGTACCGGTTACTGATCTGCTGACCCGTTTGGATGATGTCCTGGCTGGTGTGGTCTTGCCGCAACAGCAGGTACTGCCTGTCCAGCAAGCTCCGCAAGCACATCAACAAACCGCCCAGGCAGAGCAGGGGAGGGTGCCGGCAATATCGGCTCCTCCAGCGGAGTCTCAGCCTGTTCCTGAGCCTGAAAAAAAAAAAGAGCCTGAGTCAGTAGTAGCTCCTCCGCAGGCTGCTTCTCCTGTAGAGCAAGCTCAACCAACTCAAGAAGCACCAAGAGAAGCTCCTGTCTCAGAATCAGAACGGAATCCCCCGCCGCCCCAAGATGTGGGTACGGCGGCATCAGCCACTGTCCAGAAAAGAGATGTACGTAAGCATTGGCCTGAGTTTAGTCGTTATGTTCAGGAACGGATAAAGTGGATGGGAGCATCCTTACAGAGCGCCTCTTCTGCTGTGTTGGAAAACGGAGTGTTGACCGTGAATTATGATGATTCAGCGGATTGCAAGTTGCTTGGATCCAGAGAGAATCTTGTTCAACTCACCGAGTTTGCTATGGACTTTTTTCAGGAAGAGTTGAAGGTTGCCTTTAAGGTGCCTAATTCTTCGTCTTGTGATACAGATCCGGATAGCGCTGCAGCAGTACGGCAGGAGCGCCAGAAACTGGCAAATGATTCCTTGGTGCTTGCTGCTGTAGATGTTTTTAACGGTCAGGTTGGAGATATTCGGGTTGGTCCGCGTTTTCGTGGACCTTTGCAGAAAAAGAAGGCTGAGGAATGAATCCAGTACGTTGATCGAACTGTAATGAAAGGAGGCTACCTCCTCCTGATTTTTTATGTTTTGTTGTTCCTCCTCAAAGGGAGGGGCGAGCGTTATTAAAAAGACTAGAAGGAACGAGAATGAATATTTCAGATATGATGGCCCAGGCAAAGGATTTCCAGAAAAAAATGGGTGATATGCAGGAAGAGCTGGCTACGAAGAGCGTTACTGGCTCTGCCGGAGGGGGCATGGTAACAGCCACTATGAACGGTCGGGGCGAGTTAGTCAGCCTTGCTATTGAGCCTGGTATTGTCAGTGCTGATGAGGTTGATATGTTGCAGGATCTGATTGTAGCTGCGGTCAATGATGGGGCACGCAAAGCGGCTGAACTGGGCAAAGGTGAGATGTCCAAACTGACCGGCGGCCTCAATATTCCAGGATTATCGTAAGTCATCATGCAGGTTGTTCCCCCGCCGCTGGAGCGGTTGATAACCGATTTGACCCGGTTGCCGGGTATTGGTCAGAAGACCGCCTCACGACTTGCCCTCTATCTCTTACGGCGTCCTGCTGCTGAGGCTCTGAATCTTTCAGCCAGTCTGGCAGAACTGCACGCATCAATTCAGCTGTGCAGCACCTGTTTTGCTTTTTCTGAAAATGATCCCTGTGTCATCTGTAGCGATACCCGTCGTAATAATCGGTTGGTTTGTGTGGTGGAAGAACCTGGTGATCTGATGGTTATTGAGAAAACCAATGCTTTCCGTGGCGTTTATCATATCCTCCACGGGGTGCTGGCCCCTATGGAGGGTATTGGTCCTGATGAACTCAAGGTCCGTGAGCTTTTTTACAGAGCGGAGAGCCAAGAGATCGAAGAGGTTTTAGTGGCCACCAGCTCTACGGTGCCAGGGGAGGCCACAGCCTCCTATCTGATTGATCATCTTACAGGTATGCCTGTGAAGGTAACCCGTTTGGCCTGCGGCATTCCTATGGGCATGGATATCAAATATGCAGATGAGCATACCTTGGCAAAGGCTATTGAAACCAGGCAGTTTGTGAAAGGTTAACTGGATGATCAAAATCCTAAAACTGAAACGGGGAGAACTTGATTTTACGCAATATTCTGCCAATAAATGTCCTGCGTATCCCGTCCAGTTTATGTTCCAAAACAGTGATGCGTTGACGCATCACGGCTGCCTCCTCATACATTACATCCATTTTTTGTTGCGTTTCCTCTGTCCGCAGTCGGCTTTGCTCCCGTACTTCCCTTATCTGACGTCGCACTGTCTGCATCTCGTCAAGAACAGCCAAATAATCTGAGGACTGAGGCCAATCAATTTCCGCTTCAAACTGCAAGCGACCTTGATAGCTCTGTTCGGTAACGGATTCAGGGAGTTCTATAATGAGTTGAGGATCATCTCCAACAGAGAAAAAAACATCCCGCATGCTTGAAGAACAGTAATGCATATGCTCCAGAATAACGGCATCGGCAATGTCACTTCCGACGGCCTCCCAGAGAACACGACTTTCAGCAGCATCCTGTGGAGTCAGTCTGAGAGTCAGGCGATGGATATGAAAGAACCCTGGCCGATCTGAAGGGTCAAAGCGGAGGATTTTCAGACGTTCCAGAGAATCGGGCAGGGGGAAAAACAAGGTCTGCTTTTCGCGTCCCAGATACGCCCGCACATTGAGGCTGTTTTCACCGGATAAAGGCGTTGCCTCTGTTACCCAGAACAGTTGAGTATCAAACTGAGCAGTTTGATGCACCCTGACAGACTGTTGAAACGGCTGTAGGAGTACTGCGCGAACCTGATCCTCGCCCTGGCTTGGATCAATGCTGTGCTGCACTCTTCCTTCCTGACAAATAAAAGCAGGCAACAGGTTCTGTTCATCCAAGGACAGGAGTTCAAAGGAAAAGATGATAAATTCAGCAATACTGGTGAGATTTTCTTCCTTCATGGCACAGCTGATATGGCTGTCATGGGCAAAACTAAACCAGAGCAGGGCCCGGAAGAGAATAAATTCAGCACTTATTTCGTCACAATCAACTTTCCATTCCTGATCAAACCATTGGTATTGGCCGTCCGCAGTCAGGATAATATTAAAGGGAAGCAGGTCAAGAAACTGGCCTGGTTGTTCTGCCCGGGCAAGATGAGTTTGCAGAAACTGGTAATACTCTTTGAGGAGGTATTTGAATTTTTCCCGCCTGTTGTCCATGACCAAAGCGTCAATCCATAACTCTGCAAGAAGAGGCCCCTGGAGGTATTTATGATTGCTGGGGACATGGGCAAGCGCAGCCTTTGTGTTCCTTTCTTCTTTGCTCTGTTGTTCATCAAGGAGTTTTTTGACCACAACCGAGTGTTGCCTTTCCTTGTAGGTAACAGCATGGTATTTGCTTCGCTGTCTGTTCTTTGACAGTTTGATAAAATCATAGGGGAAAACTTCAACCAGTCTCTCCTGTGATTTTGCAGCAATAATGAGAAAAGAGTTGGCAAAATCCTGGAGATAATTTGACTGATGCAGGGATTTCCAGTGGAGAAATTCGTCTTGATCCGGCAGCCAATCCGGTACTGTCAGATCACGGGACCGTGTTCTGTAGAGCAGAGAATGGGCATGAGGATCAGAGCGAATAAACTCTTCTGATAAAATAATCTCCGCAAATTGATGGTCTGGAAAGGGATAGAAGAAATCATGGTATGTACTCCCGGCCAGCCGGAATATTTCGCTCCACTCATTGCGGGAGAACATGCGGGGATGGAGGTCGCGCGATCCATAGCCCCAGAGGCCTGCGTAAGGTTTGCCGTAATTATCTTCTGAAGCCCCAAGCCAGTACTTCAGGCCCAACCTGTTGCCTGCGGCCATGACCAGTGCGCCATCCTCAGAGAGTGTATTCATCAGCAGACGTAAATACTCTGCTCTCTTTGCCAGCCCGCAACAGCGTTCTTTTTTCTCTATTTTGCCTTGCAGCACCTCATAAACCAGAGGAGGAAGCGGGGGGAGAAGCACGACAAGATCATAGGTTGCCTCCAGAGCTGCTACAATATCGTCTGGAGTGGCAGCAAAGCGGACATTGGGCAGGTCAGAGCAGCGGAGCTTTGCAGCTTCCAGGCAATCAATGCCTGTTTTGATGCCCAAGACCTGATGGCCCTCTTCACCAAGATAGCGGGATAAGATACCGCTTGAACAACCTACCTCCAGGATGTTCAGTTTAGAGCCAAGCTCTAAGGCACGGAGGATATTGGTTCGGTCAGGGTTGAGGTGGTATTCTGTGACGCCGTTAACCCAGCTTTGAAAGAGTTCAGGAGAGTGAACAGAGACATCCTGGGCATTAGCCAGGATATTACGGACAAATTGAAGATCCATGTTTTTTAGCAAAGAGAATCCGGGAGAGTCCCGGAAGAGTTCATCTGATTCGTGTTTGTGGTGGTTACCAGAGACCCCCTTAGTTAAGGGGACCGTATTTCCCCATTAACCCGTGCAATAATCCTTTCAGAACCATCCGCAGTTCTGTCTTTTTTTCTTCCCGGAAGCAATGCCGGGCATGGCGAAGATGCTGTGAGGTCCAAAAGAGAAAAAGACGGGGGATGGAGGCGTGGAGATGTTTACGGATGTAGAGAAAGCGGTTACGCACTGTGTAATAGGTATAGATGCCGCCCCGATTATCGTGGGAAGCAGAAAGATCATGGCTGCCCGAGACCAGCGGGTTGACTGCGATTCGCCAAGGTGCGCCGGATGAATTGGAAGTCATGGAAGACTTGCCTTGTTTTTTTGCTCTTTGGCAGAGGTCAGCGACTTCTCCGCTGAAAAAGTACGCTTCGTCCAGCAGACCGATCTGTTCCAACAGGGAAGAGCGCATAAGACAGATGGTGCCGGAGACATAGTCCACATCATAGATCGCATCCGGCTGCACAGGCTCTTTGAAATGGGAGATATAATGCTCACCAATATCCCGGCCCCCTGCATTAAGGATCCCGCCGTTGTGATCCCGAATAATCGGGCCGATAATGCCGAGATTCGGCTCTGTATCCAGTGCCTGCACCAGAAGCTGAAAATCCTTTTCTGCTATGCGGGCATCGTTGTTCATCAGCAGGATATAGGCACAGCCGTCCTTGAGGGCCTGACGGATACCGACATTATTGCCGCCTGCATAACCGAGATTGCTGTCATTCTGGATAAAAATGATATCCTGACACTCTCGCTGAATTTTTTCCCGGTCCGCCAGGTCCGAGTTGTTGTCTATCACATAGATGCTTATTCCATGCGCAGAAAAATCCTGAAAATTATGAACACAGTTGATGGTGTCTTGAGCAGCATTCCAGTTCAGGATTATTATACCGGTTTGTTTCATCGTGTTCCTATATTATCCGGTTACCTGTTATCAAGAAAATGGAGTAACGGATTAATCTCTGAAGAAATATGGTGTTCTTTTTGGTAGTGCTCTGGGGCAAATAAGGCCGAAGGCCTGCGCTTTTCCCGCCAGCCGTTCCTACAATAATGGATCAGTGGGTCAATGTCTTGGAAAAAGACATCAGGGTATTGCTGGAGGTAAAATTTTCGGTCAAAAAACCCGGATCGGAGAATCCTGCGATAGGTGTTATTGGTGCAAAAATGTAGTAACTTTTTCAGGGTATTTTTCAGCGAAAAGGGCTGCATTGTTTCTTTCTGCTCAATATATTTTTCCAGGGCAGCAAGGATGGGGCGGGCAGTGGCAAGTTCTGCATTAAGCTGACGGGCAAGATGCTCTGGTACCGAGTCTCCGATAATAAGATAGTCCAGCTCAATGGTCAAACGGTGTATCGTTGCTGTCTTGTCCCTGGTAAACTCGTCCAGGTAAAGGGTCAGGCAGGGATCTTTGCTGGTAAAAAAGTACAGGCTTTCGCTTTCGTCAACAAGTACTGCATTACTGGTAAAAGAAAGCTGCTTACGACCTTGTTTGGTTTCTGCCGCAATGCCTGTAATACTGATAATAGCCTGTTCATTGACCAGCTGGATTTCCAGAAGCTCCCTTGTTTTTACTTCCCATTGTACCTGCTCAAAAACTAATGCCTTGGTTGCAATATCAACTCTTCTGGTACTCAGCAATTTGCGTTGCTCAGTGCTTTGTTTGTTACCATCTTTCCGTCGATAGAGACTGGCCTCAAGATAGGCCCCCTTGATATCAACGAGCTGATCAAAAAGAACATCAATATGTTTTTTATACAGGGCCTCGTGTTTATGAAAGATCTTGGTCAGGATGGCAACCTTCTGTTTTTTCTCCTTGCTTCGTAACATGGAGTCAGAACGAATGCGATAATAAAAGAGGATTTCAGGAATCCTCTTGACCTGCCGTCCTCGTTCAATCAGGGACAGCCAGAAATCATAATCTTCCCAACCGTAAATCATGGCCGGGTCAAAGCCGCCCACCTCTTCCCAATCTGCCCGACGGAAAAAGGAAGTACAAAAAATGACATTGTTAAGCAACATTTCTTCCAGGCTGTACTCAGGAAGCTGCCATTCGTCGTCCCGATCCCCGAAAAAACGGGCCTTGCAGTAGACAATGCCGAGTTCTGGTTCTGCATCTAAGAGTTGGCCAGCCTGCTCCAGATAGGTAGGGCCGATACGATCGTCTGCATCCAGGGGCAGGATGTACTCGCCCTGTGCTGCTTCAATCCCGTTATTCCTAGCTGAGGATAAGCCCTGATTATTGGTATGGATGACCTGCGTTTTCGGGAAATCCAACTGCTGAAGATGCTGGACAGTAAAGGTATCTGTGGAACCATCATTGACCACAATGATTTCAAAATCCTGCCAGGTTTGGGCAAGAACAGAGTTGATGGTTTCATCAATAAAGGTGCCCTGATTATAGCAGGGGATAACAACAGAAACGCGGGGCATGCAGGATGATCTGGTGGGTTGAAATTGTGGAGTTACGTTGTGCCGAGGATGAGGAGTCAGCGTTTTTTCACGGGAAAGAGTTTTCTATACATGCCATACCCCTCTTTTTCCAGATCCTCTGCCGGAATAAAGCGTAAGGCTGCTGAATTCAGGCAATAACGGAGGCCGGTGGGCTTAGGGCCATCATCAAAGACATGGCCGAGATGGGAGTCTGCCTGCTTGCTCCGCACCTCAGTACGCACAGAGAACCAACTTTTATCCTCGCGCTCGACAATATTCTCCGGCACAAGGGGCTTAGTAAAGCTGGGCCAGCCTGTCCCGGATTTGAATTTATCCAGGGAGCTGAAGAGTGGTTCACCTGAAACAACATCTACGTAGATACCAGGCCGGGTATTATCCCAATAGGTATTATTAAATGCCGGTTCTGTCCCATCTTGCTGAGTGACCTTATACTGAAGTGGAGTCAGGCGTTTTTTCAGCTCCTCCTGGCTTGGCTTTGTAAAGGTACTTGTTGCGGTTGGTGGAGTATTCACGTTGGTCTCTGTCGTAGCCGTGGCTGTTTTTGTAGCTGGTTCGGGTAATTCCTTCCCTTTCCATAACTCTTCAAGCCGTTGATCCCGTCCGCATTTATAGCGGTAGAACTTATAACGGATGGGATTTTTTTCTGCATAATCTTGATGATACTCTTCAGCCGGATAAAAGGTGGTGCTCTCATGTATCTCTGTGACAACAGGTTTTTTGAGGAACCCGGACTGTTCTAAGGCTGCTTTTGAGGCTTCAGCTATCTTTCTCTGTGCTTCAGAAGTATAAAAAATCGCTGTTGAATAAGCATGGCCCCGGTCACAGAACTGACCACCCGGATCAACGGGATCGACCTTTTTCCAAAATATATTGAGGAGATTTGCATACGGGATCACAGCAGGATTAAAGGTCACTTGGACAACCTCAATATGCCCCTTTTGTACATAATCATCATAGGTGGGATTGGCACCTGTTCCGCCGCTATAACCGGAAACAACCTCCTGTACACCGTTGACCTTTTGCAGATCAGCCTCTAGGCACCAAAAACAGCCACCAGCAAGGACACCCTGTTCTGTCACCTGTTTTGTCGCTTGTCCAGCAAAGGTATTAGAGAGCATTCCCCAGCCTGCAAAAAAAATCATCATCGGAAGAAAGGGCTTCATTACGTTGAAAAAGCAAAGGTTATGTAAGGACTTGCAAATAATTTATCTCTTCCTGTAAAGTATAGGCTATTCTGCCTGTTGTTGCAAAACTTTTATGGCAAGGCTTTGGCCTGAACAGGTTTTTCCAGGATGGCTTAACAGAATAATGCTACTGGGCCAGGAAAAAAAATTAAAGCAACAGTGAAACAAAAATGAATGTTTTTCTGGTCCGATGTTGATTAAACATTGACAGTCTGCAAGGCAGAGACTTATGTAATGTGACGCTTTGTAACCGTTCACCCGCCTCATTCCACACAAAAAAAGATTGGACAAAAAAAGAAGATCACGATAGTTTAAGGGTCACAACGTTTTTTACGAGA
>JAABTP010000100.1 GCA_011389815.1 Desulfobulbaceae bacterium
TGGAGCGAGGTGAAGGGTTGTCGGTGCGATGTCAGTCGCAAACCGTATTGCAAGTGGTTGTTTTTGGGTTGTGAAAAAGGGGTGCAGTTGTCGTGTTGACCGGTTTTGGAACGGGGTTACGACAGGAATCATGTTTTTTGTTATTTCCGAACCGTCTTCTGTTGTCGTGTTGACCGGTTTTGGAACGGGGTTACGACGTAGGGGCGACCGGCGGTCGCCCTTTATGCACCACAACGAAAACTGTACCAGCCGATACGCCAGGGTGTTACCCTTTGCTGATTATGTATACCCCCTTTGGGGGATGGTGCGGGGAGGGTAGAAGTATGTTTCACCAGACGAAAAAGGGGAACTCCCCCCAAATGCCCCAACGGGGCTGTATTTATGAGCGAAGGGTAACACCCTGGGTTTCTTGACCGGTTTGGGAACGGGGTTACGATGGAACGAGGTTTTCATGTGAAAAACAGGAGGTGTGTTAATGAATAGGGCAAATGTACTGAACATTCCGCAGGATATACTTGATTCTTCCCGGCTGACTCTGAATGAACTCAGGATTGAAATGGCACTTGCACTTTATTCCGCCCGCCGCCTTTCCGTCGGCAAGGCCCGTGAACTGGCGGACATGTCGCTTTGGGAATTTCGTCAGCTGCTTGTCTCGCGTCGCATCGGGCCGCATTACGACATGGATGATCTGGATGATGATATGGCTGCGCTGCGTGATGCAGGACGCTTATGATCATTGTCAGCAACACATCGCCCCTGACCAATCTTGCGGCAATTGGTCAGTTTCCTCTGCTCGGCAGCCTGTATTCCGGCCTTCTCATTGCGGAAGGTGTGTGGGATGAATTGAATGGAGGTGGGAGGTATTGGCCGGGAAGGAATGAAGTTGCGGCGTGATCTTGATCAAGGGGAATCAGAAACCATTGCCTTGGCTGTTGAACTTAGGGCTGACCTTGTTCTGCTGGACGAAAAAGAAGGCAGGAACGTTGCCGCCCACTTTGGCCTCCGCCCTGTGGGAATAATCGGTGTTTTGCTGGAGGCAAAGAAAAAAGGACTGACCACGGAGCTTCGACCGCATCTTGATGCCTTGCGAAATGAAGCCGGTTTTTATTTGAGTGATCGATTGTATCTTCATGCCCTTGCCTTGGCCGGGGAAATAGTTGCTTAGACCGGTTTGGGAACGGGGTTACGACTCTCACAGGCACACTTCCACGGTAATCATCCGATATGGTGTCGTGTTGACCGGTTTTGGAACGGGGTTACGACGTAGGGGCGACCGGTGGTCGCCCTTGAACGTCTACGAAGACATGATGATTCTGCGATGTTGTAGGGGCGATTCGCGAATCGCCCTTACGTTGACCACAACGATAGATGTACAGGGCAGGCACAGGGGCCTGCGCCCTACATGGTCTTTCTGAATGACAACGGGTTGCAGAGTCGCTTATCAGCAAGGCATAATATTCTGGATGTGTTGAGAAGGAGACGATGATGGAACTGGAAACCGGTGAACCCTGGAACACAAAAAATAAACCCGCCTCTTATTCCCGATTTCTCCTGCCTTTTTCATACACCCTACAAAATGCCAAATACCTCAGCAGCACAACAGATCGTCTCCATTTCAAGCAGAGAGCAGAGAACTCCTTTGATCGGGAACGACTGCTCTATTTCACCGCAGAAACCGCCAACGTGCTTTTTCGCCGGGCCATCTGGGCTGAAATTGACACCGAGCTTTGGCGTGCTAAGGGATGCTGCGGCCCTTTTCTCTTTCAATCTGTTACCCGCTATACCGTGTTGCCGATTGAGGTCTGTCTGGCCCCGCCTCGGTTGGTCCTCTTTGAAGGACAGGCGTCTCACCGTTCTTCCCATCCGCCGCTTCGCCACGGTTTTCTCATTCAGGATGTTTTTTTTCCAGATCTTGATCCTACTCACGAATCGCCTTCTCTGGACGCTCTGCTGGAATTCAACGAACTGTTCCGCTATATTGATTGTCCATTTCCCGAACATACCGAAAAATTCGCCAATGCTTTGGCCGATTTCCCAGCTGATTACGTCAGTGGTCGAAAAATTGGCGATGCTAAAGACAATGATTCTTTTTACTGCTACAAAAGCCGCTGGCTTTCTCTGCTCTACGGGGTTCCTCTGCGCATGAATGATGGGCAATACCTTCTGCCTGTCCCTCCATCGAATATCTCCAGTGAACGGCATAACCTGCTGGATAATCATCTGGCCTGCACCAGCAATAATTGTCTTCTCTATGCTGAAAACCGGGCCTTTGTCTGGACAGCTGCGATAGTCAAAAACGGGGGTGCTACCGTGGTGAATCAATATGACGGAAAGGTTGATCGCCCTTGGGAATTCGGCCATTGGTGCAGGTTACTCAATGTGGATAAACCGGGCACAACCCCGGAAGGCAGTCACGCAGTTACCGGGTTTGAAAAAAAATGGACGAAAGAGCGAACCTACCGACGCTGGGCGGAAGGGGGCACCTGGTACGGCTACAGTTACCACAGCGGCGCAATGCTGGCTCCGCCAGTGAAAGATCCGCCCCTGTGGCGTCATTTCGGAGAGATGTATTTTGATCAGGTGCTGCTTTTGCTGTACCTGCGGGTCACCCTGTTCGCCTTCAGTCGGGAGCTCACCCGCATCAACCAGGGAGATAATTTCAGCGACCTTCGTGATAATTTTAAGGAGCTACGTGCCTCCTTTGCCAAGTTTACCAATCTGTATCAGTTTCCCCTGATTTCCAATCAACAGCAAGGTGTGGAAATGTACAAGGCTGCCAGGGAAAGCATGGATATTGACGATCTCTTCAAAGAGGTGCAGGAGGAGATCAGCAGTACCCATGATTTTCTTGAGATGAAGGCAAATCGAAGATTGGGGAAGACGGCAAATTTCATTGCTTTTCTTGCCTTTATTGCTGCTTTTGGTTCGTTGCTTCCTGAAAAACCCAGGGAGAGTATTTTTGATTTTGTTACAGAGGACTGGTCTCGGTCTGGAATAATCCTTGCTATTGTTTTATTTTTGTCGCTATTGAGGAACCGCCTGTGGATATGTCTGAAAAAAAAGATTTTTTGAAATTTTAGAAATGACAGAGGAGAAGTGATGACACAACAAGAAAATGAGTATCTCCTGCGGGTTGAGGGCGTGAACCTCTACCACGTTCTGGATGATACCCGCCAATTAAGTGTCCGGCGCGGCGGCAGCATGCTGCTTCGCCAGGCGATTAAAGATATAGAGGATAAAAAGGATATTACCGAACTTCCCGGATCATGGGAAACCATTTCCAGCGGAGCCTCAACCGGGCTTTTTCGGTTTTCTGCAAATTCCTCGCAATCCGCTCAGGAAAACAAAGGTCATATTGTCGATTTTCTGAATAATCATAAACAGTACAGATATTTTAGTTTTGTTGTCGATGTCGTTCCTCTGGTCAAGGATGAAAAAGAAAAACCGGATAAACCGGATGAGTCGCAAAAGTCGCAAAAAAACGATTTCAGGCTGTCCAGAGAAGCGGTGCTCGCCAAAAACAGGTTCTGCCAGTTTCAGCAACCCACTCTGACTTGTCATGATATGAATACGGGTGAGAAAGCCGCCCCTTGCGCATGGGATAATCTCCGTCCGGCACAACAGAATGACAAGAATGACACTCGGAACAGGGGAAAGATACAACGAGATTCCGGGGAGGTAATGCCTGAAGTATCTCTCTTTACCAAGATCAGACATGACTATGGGAGAAAGGAGAAAAAGGAGTTTATCAACAGGGAGACCGGAGAAAATTACGAGTATACCTGGAATTTGCAGACCCTTTCTCATTCTTCTGATTTTTGTCAGTGTAACGGTAAGATTGCGGTTCTCTATTTTGATGGCAACAGTTTTGGTAAGATTCAACAGAGCTGCACAAGTGAAGATGAATTAAAACGATTTGACCAGGAAATTCAGAGTAAACGGAAAAATTTTCTCCAAAAGCTTGTGCAGGAGGCAAACAGAGATAAGGAATTCTGCACTGTTGACCAGCAACGGGGCCGACGCATTGAAAACGCCATCCGTCTGGAAGTCTTGCTCTGGGGCGGTGATGAAATCATGCTGGTTGTCCCGGCCTGGAAGGGCATGGAAGTTCTTCAGAAATTTTATACAGTCAGTTGAAACTGGAAATTTACTGATGATACAGGAACGATACATCCTCTTACCCATGCAGGTGCCCTTGTCTTTTGCCACCATAAAACACCGCTCAACCATATTCAGTATTTTGCCGAAAAGAAAATGGCTGAAGATATAAAGGAAAATTACTCGAAAAAGAAAAACCTCTATCATTATCTTGTGTTGGAGTCCATCGACTTTCCTACCCGGAATTATCCTGAATTTATCGAAAAGCAATATAAGCTTCATAACGCCGAAGTATGGCAACCCCAGGCTCCACTTTATGATGATTATCTGGATAATAAACAACGGATATTCAGATCATTAACTGCTGAAAAGGAGATCGGGCGCAGGCAGTTCTATAAGCTGGCAATGGCAGCCACAGAATCCATCAGCGAGTTTGACCAAAAGTATGAACGGTTCTGTGCATTAACAGATCGGCATGAACAGATTAACCAGGATGTCCGTGCCTTGTTTCCCGAAGCCGTACAACATCAACAGCAGAAACACAGGCAGCTCCCCTGGATTCATCTATCCGAGTTATGGGATTATTTTGCCCCGAAACCCAGTACAAAGGAGGATGCCTGATGAGCACATTGCAACAATACCGTTTTACGGTCAAAATCCGCTTTGTCGCACCGGTTGTCAGTCAGGCCGCCGGGGCCATCGGGCACGGGATTGATACCGCCCCTTTGCTGGATCAAAAAGGTTTTCCGCTTCTGCCCGGCACCCTGCTTGTCGGAAACCTGCGGGAAATTTGGGACTATTTTGCCGAGTTGTCCCAGGAAAACGAAAACATCATACAGCAGGAAACGATCAAGGACTGGCTGGGGACCAAGGCCGGACCTGGCAGTACACCCGGACGGGGCCGCCTGCTCTTTGATGCCTTCTGGCGCGCCGGAGAAAAAGGGAGCACTGGCCTGCACCACAGAATAGCCATTGAGCAGGAGAGCGGGAAAGTGAAGCAAGGGGCCTTACAGGTGGTATCCTCACCTTTTGCCGCCGGAAAGGAAATGGCCTTCAGCGGCGGTATCATAGCCTGGCTGGATGGGGAGAACGAAGCGCAAGAGCTGAAAAAATGGCTGACCAAGGGCCTGCACAGCATTTCTGCAATGGGTGCATTAAAAGGTGCAGGCTTCGGTCGGATCATCGGTATTGACAAAATACAGTACGAGGCAATTTCCCGAACCGGAAAGGCGGCAGGCATTGATGCCGGAACAGGGCCGGACGACTCCGGCATAGGAATTATCCTCCGACCGGATCGATCGTTCTGTTTTTCCAGACATTTACGAGGCAATAATACCGAATATAATGATGCGAAATCCAGTGAAGAAGAGCGCAAAGACAAAAGCGGCCTGGATAATCAGTTTGTCTCAGAGGATTTTATCCCCGGCGGAGCGATCAAAGGGGCTCTTGCCACCTTCCTGCGCGGTGCAGGCAAGGGATTTGATCTTTTTTCCGAAATAAGCAATTCGAAATATCCGCTTCTCAGCCAATATCTTGATCAACTCTGCATCACCCGTGCCCAGCCCTCTCTCAGTCAGGTATGCCGCCCCTTGCCCCTGCCGCTCACCACGGTTGCAGCTGAGGATTCCGAAAGGAAAACATGCCTGTACGATATCGCTTTGATGCAGGAAGCGGGTTTGATTAACGGACAGGCCCCGACCTTTTTCATTGATTGGAAAAATCAGGTCTGGGAACTGGCTGCCGAGCAATGTGTCTTGCCTGCCCGTCCCTCACGCAGCCTGAGTATTCATACGGCAATTGACAGCACAACCGGGGCATCTGAGGATCATAAATTGTTCAGTATTGAAGCGGTGGAGCCAGGGGATTATTGCTGGCTGGCAAATATTACCCTGCCTACGGAAGAAGGCGGCGGTCCTCCCGCAGGGGAGCGGGCGGAGATTTTCCGGGAGCTTGTCGAGGTACTGGAAGAACACGGGCTGCACTGGCTCGGTAAAACCGGGGCCTCGGCTGCGGTGGAAGTACGCGACAAGCTGTTTCGTCAACCGGTGGAGACGATTGAGGAGTATGCTGTCGGAACCGTTCTGACCCTCACCCTGCTGAGTCATGCCCGTCTGCTTAAACCCGGACAAATTGCCGAAGCCACCGGTGCCCATGATATTTTGTTCAATGCTTATGCCGCCAACTGGTTTGAGCTGTCAGGCGAATCTCTACGCTTAGTGGATTTTTATGCTGCCCAGGAGTTGTTGGGCGGTGAGTACTGGCATAAACGATTTAATAAATCCAAGCCCTATAACCCAGAGATCTTCACTGTGCCGGGCAGTGTTTTTGTAGTTGAAATTTCCGATGAGGGCAAGGCAAAGGAAAAATTGCGTGATTGGCAGCTCTGCGGCCTGCCCCAACTGGATGATGTCTCCTCGGATTGGCAGAAAAATCCCTGGATCCGGGAAAACGGTTTCGGTGAGATTGCGGTGAACCTGGAACAACACAGGAAGCTGCAACCCAAGTCTGAGCAATGGACAGCGATAGGAGAATTGGCGGAAAAAGCGGCAGGAGGGGGACAATGAAAATATATAAACGTATCCTTGTGACCGGTACCCTGACCTGCCTGAGCGATCTGCACATCGGCGATGGGGACTTGGCCTTGCAGAGGGAGCGGAATGCTTCACCATCAGAGACCGAGAAAGTCTCAGCAAAACGAGCTACTGCTGACCCGAACAGGGCCAAGGTTATTGGGAGGATTTCTCTGGATGGAGTTAAGCAAACAGAGGAAGAACAGAAGGACAAAGAGAAAAAAGAAAATGAGATGGAAGGGCGTTACAACACCGTCTGTCGGGATTATGAAAACAGGGCCTATATTCCTGGCTCCACCCTGCGCGGTTCCTTGGCATCTTTTTTAAACCAGCAGACATCGTTTTATCGGAAGTTTTTTGGCTATGCCGATGAGGAACAAGGAAAGATACCAGCCGCCCGCGAGGCTGGCCTGTTGCGGGTTTATGATGCCTGTTTGCAGGACATACCGGAGACATTGGCAAAGGAGTTGGGATTTCCCGACCTGCCTGGTTTTTCCGAAGACCGACATACCTTTCTCCGCCACAGTGTTTCTATCTGTCCGATAACCGGGACAGCGGAAAAGGGCAAGCTGTTCTGCTATGAACTGGTGCCAAAAGGTTCTGTTTTTACTGTCCAGTTTCAGATTGAGAGCCGCAATAAAGCCGGAAAAGATGGGGCGGAGAAACTCACGGAAAAGGAACTGGCGCAGCTGTTGGCTCTTACCGAACAGTGGAACACAGAGGGTGTTGCTATCGGTTCCGGGGTGACCAAAGGTTATGGGCGAATACAGTGGGAATTGGAGCGGGTTGAAGTGCTGACCTCGGAAGAGGAGCTACGCTGGCTGGTCAGAGATTCCCTGGAACCACCGCCCATGAATCTGCTGACAGATGCGGTGCAGTTCGCTGATATTTCCGCTCTGTTGATAAACGCAGATACTGCTCCGGTTTCTTTTAGATTGGACATCCTGCCGGACGGGCCGTTTTTGGTCAATGAACCGGAATATGTACAGGACAAATCGAAAGAGAAAGAAGGAGAGGTTTTTCCTGACCTTGAATACAGCCGTAACCATCGCAACGGGGAGGAAGCCCACGCCCTTATTCCTGCACGAACTCTGGCCGGGGCCATTCGAGGTCGTGCCCGGCGTATCCTGGCCACTATTGCCCATCAGCAGTACAGCCTTTCCGAAGGTGCGGCGGCTGACAGAGCAGAATCCTTGGTCAAAGAATTCTTCGGCTCCGAGGAAAGAAGAGGTGCCCTGCGTTTGACCGAGGCAAGAGGCAAGGCCTCAGGCCATATCCAGCATTTCATCGGCGTGGATCGTTTTACTGGCGGAGTGAATAAAGGGGCCAATTACAAGGTTCGGGCTGCTGTCTGTGAGAAACTCTCGGCCAAGGGCTGTCTCATTGATTTACGGATGGTCCCGGATGGTGACTGGTGGAAGGGTATGCTGCTGCTGGTTCTGCTTGATGGTATGGACGGAGATATGCAGATCGGCTGGGGTAAAGTCAAGGGCTACGGCAGGATGACGTTTCAGCTTGAATATAACGGCAAGACCTTTGGAGACCGACAGATTCTGCTGGATGAAATACAGGAGGTTATCGGCACAGAAGCGGCGCAACAATGGGTGGAGGCCCTGTACAACAGGATCGCAGCAAGAGGAGGGCAAGCATGAAAGAATTCTATCTGCCGTATAACTTTATTCCTGTTACCGGCATAATAAAAAAGAATCAGGATGATGGACAGCGTCTGCGGGCAACGTATGATTATGATACCGGCTGTGAGCAGCAGGAAATAACGGAGCAAGGGGCAAGTAGTTCCGCAAAGATTCAAGCCCGTCATGACCTGTGGCAGACCGGACGCCATTCCGGGAAATTCACCTGCCGACTCTGCACCATCAGCCCCACAGTGGTGGGTAACGAACACCATAGTAATGAGTATACTGACCGCCACAGCAATGAGCAAACCCCGGATCATCCGACCGTTGTCTGTCAATATACCTGGAACGACCAACCCGCTATCCCAGCCAACAGCCTGCGCGGGATGATAGCCTCTCTGGCCGAAACACTCAGTCAGTCTGCTTTGCGGGTGCTGCATCCTGATCTTCATCCGGCCTTTGCGAACATTGATGCCGATCTGCCGCCGTGGAACGAAGAGCGAGCGCAGAACAGCGGCCTGACCCCGGCAGAGCTGCTGTTCGGGGTTGTTGAGAATAATAAGGAATGTTCCAAGGATCGTAGGGGCGAATCCCTGTGTTCGCCCGTGCATAGCGGGCAGGAAAAGGATACCCACAACCTTGCCTCGCGGGTGCGGTTTTATGATGCCGTGCTGCCGATCGGGGAAACAAGAGAAGACGTGCTTGGTGATTCGGTTGTATTACGGGAACTATCCTCGCCAAAACCTAAAGGATATGAGGGAGAGGGGGAGAAGAAATTTAAAACTGATCGGCCTTCTTTGTATTTTCGCCGTAGCCTGGCCGATCCTGAAATAACTTATGATGATCTGAGAGAATATATTAAAGCTCCTTCCCCACCTCATCCCCTGCCGCATGGTCGAAAGTTCTACCTCCTGCGTGAGAAGCCGGATGAGCTTGATTCAGCTGAATACCGGACAAAACCGAAACAGGGGGAGAGTACTCTGGATGTGAAGAATAAGCTCCTGTGTGAACCCATCAAGCCGGGCACGCAGTTTGAGTTCAGTATTGCTTTTGACAACCTCAGTGATGCGGAACTGACCCTGCTCAAGACGGCTCTGGTACCGGACCCGCAACACGGGTTCTATCATCGCCTGGGCTTGGGTAAACCGCTGGGGATGGGCATTGTTCAGATTGAAATAACGAAAACCGAGTATATTGACAGGAAAGAGCGTTACGCTGTGGACGGGCTGCTGAACGGTGGCGGCAAAACAACAGCGGAAGCTGCTGCGGATGATGCATCTCTGATTGATGATGAGACCTTGAAGCAGGTACGCAAGGCTGGTTCATTGAAGGCTCTGCGGGCCGGTGTGCCAGTGCGGTGGCGCAAGGGATATCTGAAAGATGAGAAAAAAGAAGAAGCTGCTCCCTTGCCGCAACTCAATCCTGCGCATGAATTTCTGCCTGTTTTTTATGAGCTGCGGAGTTCCGCTGTCGGTACCAAGGCTCGGTCCACGGTTTGCGGCGAACAGGCCGTATCCAACTTTATCGTTGAACCCGGTGAGGAGGAGACACCGGCTGTGCAGTGGCTGAAAGATGAAATCACTGCAATGGATAAAAAGTCCTTTGATCAGCTGACGGAAAAAGAACTTGAAGATAGAATTGTAGGGCCAGCTCTTTCCAAGCTTTGGGGAAATATAGCGGACCCAGGGCGGAAAACAGCGGTAAAGGAGCTGGTCTTAGCTGCGGCGGACAAGAGAAAATGGGCGTACCGCTGGAAAAGCGGCGGCAGCAAACGAGCCAAGAAGAAATATGATGCTTGGAGCTTGTAGGGGCACGGCACGCCGTGCCCCTACCTTTTTCCCTGGTGCCCAAGCTTTTTTCCTAGTTTTCCTAGTGCCCAAGCTCTGCTTGGGCAGAGTAAAGAGAGAAGCTCCGCTTCGGGAAATGAAGCAGAGCTTCAGGGGAAAACGGTTCCCAAGCTGGAGCTTGGGAACCAGATAAAAATTAATATCCTACCCATTATTTTGGGTGGCGTAGGGGCGAATCTATGTGTTCGCCCTTGTACCACTTGGAGAAGAGAATGGAAGAAGAGAAAATCAACCAAAGCAGCACCCTGGACGATGCCTATTTCGACCGCAACCAAGCTGTGCAGGCCCTGGCAAAACTGGCCCGCCAGCTGGGCATGAAGGTGGGACTGCGACGTGACCCGGATTCGCCGGGTTGGCCCGTGTTGATGATCGATCTGCCCACCGGGCAGGTGGGCTATCATTTACCCGAAGATCAGGTTGTTGGGGACTGGCCCGAGTATGACAAGGAATGGGACGGGCATTCCCTGGCGGAAAAACGGGACCGGGTGGCCCGTTTTCTGGCCGGGGAGGAATGAGTTGCGTTTTGGGGCGGAAAAGGGTAGAAAGAAGAAATTGAGTGAAATCAAACACCACGGCTCGTCCGTGAATTTGAAATTCAAAAAGGAGGAAAAGTGGATAAAATAACGTATGTTTAAGTGTTTAGGCGAAAACGAGGAGGTGAAACGCGCCGCATGTTGATATTACTGAAGAAAACGGGATTTTTGAGAGGTTTGAGCGAGGCAGCAGGGTGTCGAAACGATACCGCCCGCAAACCGTATTGTAATTTGTTGATTTTTGGTTGTGAAAAAGGGGTGCAGGTGTCGACTTGACCGGTTTTGGAACGGGGTTACGACTCATTTTTTGTGCCATCTTATTTGCACAGTCATCTGGGTGTCGACTTGACCGGTTTTGGAACGGGGTTACGACATACAGCGATTTTTCAATCGCGATATCTTGCATATGGTGTCGACTTGACCGGTTTTGGAACGGGGTTACGACAGATTAGTGTTTTTTAGTTCTGCTAAAGTCATCCAACGGTGTCGACTTGACCGGTTTTGGAACGGGGTTACGACTCCTTTTTGGATGATTTCATTAGCCTTAGCTAAGGTGTCGACTTGACCGGTTTTGGAACGGGGTTACGACAATGAGGGAATGCTCATAATTTCCGCGAGCACTCCGGGTGTCGACTTGACCGGTTTTGGAACGGGGTTACGACAAGAAATAGGAAAGAACTATGTAAATCCCCATCGGGGTGTCGACTTGACCGGTTTTGGAACGGGGTTACGACGCATTCGACAGCACTGAACTTGAACTGCCAATGTGGTGTCGACTTGACCGGTTTTGGAACGGGGTTACGACCACTTAGCATTAAAACAGAAGCGACTATTGTTACAGGTGTCGACTTGACCGGTTTTGGAACGGGGTTACGACCATACTCTCTCTCCAACCTTCGGGTGGGTAGGTCCAGGTGTCGACTTGACCGGTTTTGGAACGGGGTTACGACGTAGGGGCGACCGGCGGTCGCCCTTTCAGGAAATATGAACACAGGAGTTGATTATGCCGGAAATGAAAGTTAATGTGCCGATACGGCAACTCGCCAGTATGATTAACAGGTTGAACAGGAAGGAGCTGGAAACCCTTTCTCTTTTTTTGACAGAAAAAGGCTCTGAGTTATTGAAACGTAACCAAGATTTGAAGTCGCAAAAAGTAGAATACCTGAGTGAAGATGAGGCTTTTGATGTATGAGGCCAGATATCATCCTAAAATTAAAAAGGATCTAAAAAAAATTGATCCGGCGATACGTAAAAAGATACGAAACGCGCATATTCCAAAGATTTTATCAGATCCCGGAACAGGAGAAACGTTATCAGGAGATTTGAGTGGAACATTTTCATATCATTTTAAAATTGCAGGGCAGCAATTCAGGATAGCCTATATCGTAGATGAGCAGACAAAGACGGTGTTTGTTCAGATGATAGCAAAAAGAGGAGATTTTTATGTCTTGTTGAAACGGAGAATTCGTGGGTGACATGGCTCTGTGTAATGCAGCAAGAGAAAATGATGAGGATACAGTCGTCCAATTGACCGGTTTCGGAACGGGGTTACGACGTAGGGGCGATTCGCGAATCGCCCTTACTGCTGACCACAACGGAAGATTGACCGGGCAGGCACAGGGGCCTGCCCCTACATATTTGATAACAGGCGAATGTGACAGATGAGCGATGTAACCAACCCGCATGACAGTTTTTTCCGCGAAACCTTTGGCAGAAAAGAGATCGCTGCCGGGTTTCTGCGGGAATATCTACCCAGGGCAATCCTGCAGAAGATTGATCTGGAATCACTGACTGCGGTTAAGGATTCCTTTGTGGAAAAGGAGTTGCGCCAGCATTTCTCGGACCTGCTGTACAGGGTGCGTTATCAGGAGCACATGCTCTACCTTTACCTGCTGTTCGAGCATAAAAGCTCTCCCGACCCCTGGACCGGTCTGCAACTCCTGCGCTACTTGGTCAGGTTCTGGGAGCAGCACCGCAAACAGTACCCGAAAGACCGGAAATTGCCTGCCGTGGTTCCACTGGTGTTGTATCACGGGCGAAAGAAATGGCGGCTTTCTGACCGGTTCAGTTCGCTCATTGTCCAGAACGACGATGAGCTGGCCCCATTTATTCCGAATTTCAGCTGGAAAGTACATGATCTGTCTGTGCTTTCAGATGAGGAGATCCGGGGCGGGGTATTTGACCGCATCACTCTGCTGGTGCTCCGGCATATTTTTGATCCTGACCTGCATTCCAGGCTGCCCAAAATACTCTCGCTCCTGCGGGATGCCGGTGAAAAACAGGATGCGCTTGAAATGCTGGAGCTTTTGTTGCGCTATGTTGTCAGGGCCACAAAAACGTTTGATGAAGATGCTGTCCGGGAGGTTCTGGACCGGAGTGGCGTTGGGGAGGATTTCATGCAGAATTTCATTGATAAGTATATTGAGCAGGGAAGAAATCAAGGAATAAGCCAAGGAATAAGCCAAGGGATAAGCCAGGGGATAAGCCAGGGAATAAGTAGGGGTCGGATCGAAAATGCCAGAGAGGCCGTGCTGGATATTTTGGAAGTGCGTTTCGGCGGTATCACTTCAGGTATCAGGAAGAAAATCAGCTGCTGCGCTGACCTGAAGAGACTAAAGGAAGTTCATCGTCAGGCCGTGCTGGTCGGGTCGCCGGACGAGCTTGATCTCTGAGAAAGGCTGCCCGGTTTTGGAACGGGGGTACGACTGTAGGGGCGACCAGTGGTCGCCCTTGATGCACCACAACGGAAAGATGTACAGTGTAGGGCAACGCCGTGCCTCTATGCCAGGTTACTCATGCATGATCAACACCTTGACAAACGGTTCAACCTGCTGACCGTTTCCAAACACCTGTTCCACCTCCAGGCGGAAACATCCCTTCGCCTGCCGCCGTACAAGGGCAGTGCCTTTCACGGGGCAGCAATTCCCGAACCCCTCTCAAATGCTGAAATAGCATAGTTGAACAAAAATATTTTCGTAAACATTTTTTATTCG
>JAABTP010000101.1 GCA_011389815.1 Desulfobulbaceae bacterium
TGAATCTGAAGATTGAAAAACTTCAGCGAGCCGCATGAAATGCACCTATTCAGAGGGAAAGGTGTCGTTTTTGAGTAGCTATGGATACAAACCAAGGACTATTTATATTCATTGCTCATTTGAAGCATAACGGTGTTAATAAATAAAAAATAGAATCATGATTATAATAGAATAGAATATTAACCATGCTGAATTAAAAAAGGATAAAACGGGGTACAATAAAATATCTCATGAAAGAGACTTCAATATTTCAAAGATGATTGGATAGTCCCAACTACCATCAATCCTCATGGAATCAGCCCCCTCAACTCGACCACCTAGTATAGGTTTTTTTTCATTAATAGATATTTCATATGGGTCAATTGTTTTATCACATCCAAAACCGTATGCAGTCCCAAATTTAAGAGTTCCTTCTTGACGAGCTTTCTTTACATTGAATATTCTGTTATCCATAACAACATTTCCATCATTGTATATTTT
The DNA here is from genome assembly GCA_011389815.1 of Desulfobulbaceae bacterium. Lineage (GTDB taxonomy): Bacteria > Desulfobacterota > Desulfobulbia > Desulfobulbales > Desulfobulbaceae > Electrothrix. Next base: position 481 of record JAABTP010000101.1, read on the forward strand.
AACAGTCTTGAATTTTTCACCTAACAATTTAGGGCTAAAAAACTTATATGAAATATATTTTTCTTCTTTTAATTGATTTAAATAGCTTTCTAATCTTTTGCTGAATGTTTTTTTGTTCAAATAGTCAAAAACATTTTTCATGTTAGATTTTTTTTCATCAACCTTTTTTTTATTTATGCTGAACATGGCATCGCCAACATGTAATTCAAACATTGAATCATCGACCATTCTTATTGAAAAATGGAAGTATTCATCTTTTGAAAAATTAATTGAAACGTTCTTAATAAAAAATCTCAAACTTTCTATATTGCAATAATTGTATTTTTTTGATTTGAAAATAAAATTGTTATCATTAAATATGAATTTATCAATTTTAGTCGGAAAATTAATAGTATTAGTCATTACAGATTTCCTCCGTCCATATCGGGATATCTTGTATAATAAATCAGGTAGTAAATCAAGGACAGCCCCCCGATTAAACACCAGCGATTTCAATTTGCAAAAAATACATGTTGAACTAAAAAAGTCAATAAAAAGTAATCATGACGGTATCACATTCCAAAATCATAAAGGCCGTAGCTATGCGGGTCACATGTTTGAATCGGCAATTATATCAATTTGATAAAATAATACTGCAATAGCTAATTCTCACGCCTCCACCCCGGCTTTCCTCAATCTTCTGATAACCGCTTCGGCAATATCATCCGCTCCGGTTGGTGTGTCGGTTTGCGGTGCTGCCAAGTCCTGGATAATCTCCCCTTGTCGCTGCCCGGCCACCTCCCCATAACTGAAAAAGGTGGTCAGTACCTTCTCATGCCCTAAATTCTGGCTCCACGCCTTGAACTGCTCAGGTGTCCTCTGCACACTTCCTCACCGAGCCGGACAAGAGTGTTGCGGAAGCTGTGCGGTGTGAAATACGGCAGCCCGGCGGCGGTGAAGGCTTCCTGAAACAGTCTGACAGAAGAGAAAAAGAGAAGGGCTTTTCCTGACACAATTACACAGGAATTACACACACGGAAAAAAGCAAAAGAAAAGGGGTCACAGCCGAAAAGTCGTAACCCCTTGAAATTTTTGGTGCCCGGAGCGAGAATCGAACTCGCACAGTTACAAGAACCGAGGGATTTTAAGTCCCTTGCGTCTACCAGTTCCGCCATCCGGGCTTTTGGTTGGGCAATTTTACACTGTTGGAAATGATTTGTCAATTAATGTGGTGAGAAAGAAAAGAATGGTTCATAATAGGGCCTCTTTGTTATCAGGAGGGGTGCTGCCAGGTTTTCCGGGATCAGCCAAAGCTGTTTGATTCATTCACGTTACTGCTTAATAATGCGTAAATATATTTTATTTATTGCTCCGTTATTTATATTTTTAGTTATCGGTCCTATCGGTTATATTTTTCTGGAGAGAACCAGTTTTCTTGACGGCCTTTACCTGACTATTATAACTATCAGTACTGTTGGCTATGGAGATATCGCTCCAATCACTGCGCCAGGCCGGTTATTCACTGTGCTCCTGATTTTTTCCGGCGTTGGTTATGTTATGTACATCTTCAGCCAAATTACTGAGGTTATGGTGGAAGGGGGTGTGCAACGTTTTGTTGATAAGAGAAAAATGCAAAAGAAAATGAAACGACTGCAAGATCATTATATTGTCTGTGGCTTTGGACGAATCGGCTATGAAATCTGTTCCATCCTGCGGGAGAACAACCGTTCTTTTGTAGTGGTTGAAAATGATGACGAGGTACTTCGGGAGCTTGATGAACTTGGATATATTGCTCTTCAAGGGGATGCCTCGGATGACGATATCCTCTTAAAAGCCGGAATCAAGACAGCACGCGGCCTGGTTGCAGTGGTCTCTACTGATGCTGAGAATCTCTATATCACCCTGACAGCACGGGGAATGAATCCAGGACTCTTCATCCTGACCCGCTCCAGTGGAACCCCTGGCGTTGCCAAGAAGCTGGAGCGGGCAGGGGCCACCAAGGTTATTTCCCCGTATTCCATTGGGGCACGAAGAATGGCGCAGCTCATTGTGCGGCCCACAGTGGTCGATTTTCTTGATCTGGCCATGCAGGCCCGTGAGCTGGGGCTGTGTATGGAAGAACTCCTGATTACAGAGCAGGCCTCCTTTGTTGATAAAACCCTGATGCAATCCGGTCTCAGGGAAAAATACGATATAATTGTGGTAGCTATTAAACGGCCTGATATACCGATGATTTTTAATCCCGGCCCAAAGACTGAAATCAAGAAGAATGATATCCTGATCGTGCTCGGAGATAATCAGCAGATTTCAGCCCTGGAAAAAACCCTGTAGGGGTGTTCGCGAACCGCCCCTACACAAACGTCGGTTTTTCTACTCGCCTTTACGCCCGATCAATGCAATCCTGCATTTCCCGAACTGCCTGATCCAGCCCCACAAAGGCAGAGCGGGCAATGACGGCATGACCAATGCTCAACTCCTCAATACAAGCAATCCCTGCTATGCGGGTGGTGGTCCGGTAATCCAGACCGTGCCCGGCGTTGACCCGGAGGCCTGCTTCAAAGGCCAGTTCTGCCGCCTGTTCAATCAAACGAAATTCCTTGTCCTGTTCTTTTTCATTTTCCGCATCGCAGTAACGACCTGTATGCAGTTCCACATAGGTGGCACCAACGTCCTGGGATGCCTCAATCTGCTCTGCATCAGGATCAATAAAGATGGAAACCGGAATACCTGCTTCGCTCATCTTCTTAATGGTTTTACGCAATTTCTTTTCATTCGCAACAACGTCCAGGCCGCCTTCGGTGGTCAGCTCTTTCCGTTTTTCCGGGACCAGGGTGATCATGTCTGGCTTGATCTCCAGGGCAATTGCCACAATCTCTTTGACATTGGCCATTTCCAGGTTGAGCCGGGTTTTGACGGTCTGGCGAAGCAGGTGGACATCCCTGTCCTGGATATGACGACGATCTTCCCGAAGGTGAACAACAATGCCCTTGGCACCGGCAAGTTCACAGATACCGGCAGCAAGGACCGGATCAGGTTCTGCACCTCCTCGGGCCTGGCGGATAGTGGCAATGTGATCAACATTAATGGCAAGTTGCGGCATTTTTTTTCTCCATATGTGGTGATGTTGGATTGAGTGAAAGAGTTCCTTTTCTTGGCTGAACATAATTTCAGCCTGTTCATTAGAAATTTCATGGTCATAGCCAATAAGATGGAGTAGGCCATGAATGAGCAGCTCAGTCAGGCGTTGATGGAGGCTGATCTTTTTTTCCAGGGCCTCTCGTTGTGCTGTTTCCACTGAGATGAGAATATCCCCAAGTTCCTGGCTGCTCAGCTCAACCGGGACAGGTACTATAAATTCTTCAATGTTCTCAGAATCCTCTGCTGAAGGGAAAGAGAGGACATTGGTTGGTCCTGCCTTGGAGCGGTACTGCTGGTTATAGGCTGTCATGGCAAGGTCATCCAGCAAGACAACACTGACAGTGGCTTCAGCTTTTCCTATTTGCCGGAGGAGGAAGAGTACTTTTTGTTCAAGCAGTTCCTCGTTGATTTTTGGGTGGATCTTATAGAGTTGTGAGACGATATTGACAGGCATGGATATAAAGTAGGTGGCATGGGGTTGCGTGATGCATACTGCAGGAAATATTGGGCAAGAAAGATTCGAGAATATAGCAGAGTGCTTTTGTTCTGTCAACGGAATCAGCAGGCTGGGCTAGTCTGATCTGATAAAATGTTCTCCTTGTTTTTTCAGGAAAGAAGGTCTCTTTTTGTTGGATGAATATTCCCATGAAAGAACAACTTCTAATTGCTTAAGATGGAACAGTTTTTCCTGCTTGACAATTATTGGCTGCCTCGCTATATATATTTTTACTTTTTTGTAAAGATAAGGTTATATAGATCTAGCAGTGCCTGCTTTCACAATCTGTTCTCTCACTCTGAAGGTGAGATGTAAAAAAACTCATATCAATTCATGTCCGGCATGTTGCCTGGCAGTTCAATTAATTATTGTAAAAAGGAGAGGTAATGAAAAAGTCAATCCTGAAAAATGTTGTCAGCGCCTGTTGTCTTGTCACCTTGGCTGCTGCTCCTGCTCTGGCCACAGACATGAGCATAGATGACGCTCTGAAAAAGTTGAAAGACGGTAATACTCGTTTTGTCAACGGAAAATCTCAACATCCCCACACAGACACTGCCCGACTCATTCAGGCAGGAAAAGAAGATCAGGGCGACCATGCCTATGCCACTGTCATCACCTGTTCCGATTCCCGTGTACCGGTTGAGCGTATTTTTGATGCAGGTATCATGGATCTTTTTATTATCCGGGTTGCCGGTAATGTCATTGATACTGATGAGGCTGGTTCTATCGAATACGGTCTGGCCCATGTCAATACCCCAGTCTTTGTAGTTCTCGGCCATACCCAGTGTGGTGCAGTTACTGCGGTAACCAATGAGGTGCAAGGACACGGTCATGCTCTGGAATTAAATATTCCACCTCTGGTTGACAACATTGAGCCTGCTGTTAAACGGGCTATGGAGCAGCATCCCAAGCTGGCAAAATCTCATGATATTATTCCCTATGCCATTAAAGAAAATGTTTGGCAGGGTGTAACCGACCTGTTTATGCGCAGTGCATCTACCCGTCAGCTGGTAAAAGATGGCAAGGCCAAAGTTGTTGGAGCAATCTATGATGTAGGAACTGGTAAGATTGAATGGCTGGACCAAGGCAAGGTTGATACCATTCTGGCTGAGGTTGAAAAGAATCCTAAGCGTCAGATGGAGGCTATGGCTGACTGATGTCTTAAGCTGAGAAACATCTGTTGATGTGGGGGCGTGATTCCGAGGAATCCGCCCCTTTTTTTTCGGTCTGGAGAGGAATATGAATAAGAGGAGCAAGAGGAGCAAGGAGATCAGCGGAATTTTTCTTTCCCTGCTTCTTTCTCTGACCATTTTGAGCGCGATATCGCATTCGTTGTATGCCGGAGAGGCTGAAAAATCAAGACAGGAGCCGTTGTTCTCCCTTGATTCTCAGGCCCAGCCTGTGGTTTTTTCTGGTCAGGAGAAAATGCATTTTTCGGTCTCCTGGTCCGGCGGGGTAAAGATTGGTGATCTTGTTCTGACGCTCAGCCCCCATTCGGCAGGACAAGGTTTAGTGATCAAAGCACGGGTGACTGATTACGGCTTGTTCCATTTTTTTTATCCTGTGGATGACACCTTTACCACGCTTATTCGTAAACCCTGGATGTTGCCTCATCGTTATGAAGTGCATCAGCGTGAGGGGAGCAGGGAAATACATCGGCTCACTTTGTATGAACAAGAGCAGGGTAAGGTTTGGTATCGGAAGCATCAAGATCCACTCACACTTTCTCAGGTTGCCGGACCGGTTTATAATGAGTTTTCAGCCTTTTTTATTACGCGGGTTTTGGATTTCCAGTCAAATAAGGAGCAGGTTATTCCTGCCTTTGTGGATAAAGAGCAGCATAAGGTTGCTGTAAAGATCCTGGGGCGAGAGAAAAAAGAAAGCATCTTAGGTCAGAGAAAGACCATCAAGGTGATGCCGGAGATGCATTTTAAGGGCTTATATGAGAAGGACGGTGATACTGTTTTCTGGCTGACCGATGATGCCTGCCGGATCCCGGTGGAGATCAGGTCAAAAATTCTGATTGGCTCCTTGGTTGCGGAACTGGTGGCATATTCTAATCCGGCGTGTCAGACCGTATCAGCTCCGCAAGGTAATAAGGAGTAGACTGCATGGAGTATAGAACAGGATCAATAGGGCGGGTACTGACCATTCGTTTTGATCATGGGGAAGATTTTCTCAAAGGATTAGAGGGGATCTTGCTGAAAGAGAAGATACAAAGCTGCTGGTTCCAGGTGATTGGGGCTCTGGATAAGGCAGGGGTGGTGACCGGGCCGAAACAACCGGTTGTCCCGCCAGAACCGATCTGGCAGGATGTGGACGAGGTCTCTGAGCTTCTTGGCTGTGGTTCCGTGCATATGAATGGGGATAAACCAAAAATCCATCTACACGGGGCCTTGGGAGAGCACGGCAAAACCCTGACCGGCTGTATCCGCAAAGACAGCCGGGTCTATCTGGTGCTTGAGGTCATCGTCTTTGAACTCCAGGGGATTTTTGCTACCCGTCCCTGGGATGAAGCTAACGGGATCAGCCGCCTGGTTTTTTCATAACCGCTGTAGGGGCAGGTCCCTGTGCCTGCCCGATATGTAAGGGCAAACACAGGGATTCGCCCCTACGATACTTGAAATATGGGGCGAATATTTTTTGTTGAATTCCCTAACAGGCCACTTCTGATTTTGGATGTCCGGTTGGCTGCTCAGGATGATTCATATGATGATGGAGCACCTCTGCTGGCAAATGGATATCGAACAGGGCATTGACGATCTTGATCAGGAAGAAAAAGGTCAGTAAGGGCAGGAGAAGCACCTGAATAAGGAGAATCCCCACATAGAGAAAGGTGAGGGTGAGCAGGTTTTCAATCATCCCTCCCATATTACTGGCCACCGCAGTAAAAGCTTGCTTGAATTCACTGGACTTTTCCTTGAGAAAAGAGGCTGTTCCCAAAATCCCCATGTTGGGCAGGGAAAACTCCTTGAGTTTATCAAGTTCTCTGGACTCAAAAGCCAGTTGCTCATTAACCTGTTCAATCTGCGGTGCAAAAAAACGGGTATTAATAAAATCATTGGCCAGTGCAGAAAGCGGCAGGAAAAAACGAGCAATGACGATGAGCAGGGCAAAGCGGGTTATGGTTTTATGGAGAAAAATAAGCTTGGTATTATTGAACCAGATCAAGGTGGCAAAAAACAGGAGAAAAACAGCAAGCACGGTAGGTGCCAGGGAGATTCCGATCTCATAGGCGAGTTTTTGAACCCCTAATGAGGCGATTGCCGTCACCAGCACATCGGAAAGGCGCTCGGTCATATCATCAATGGGGTCCAGGGCCTGTCCTACGGCTAAGGATAACCCCACCCCGGCTGGTTGCAGGTGCAGGTTTGATTCCTTAATAATGGAAACAGAGGCATTAATCACCCGGCAGGTTGCATAGGAGATACCACCTTTGCTGATTGCCTCGCTAAAATAGCTATCTGTTGGCCCATCCAGAGCTGGGATCTTCAGACCAGGCAAGAGAAAGAGCAGGACCGCGACAACAAGTCCTCCTACTGAAAGTATAATTTTTTGCAGTAAAGCTTTTTCCATCTTTTTTCCTCCCATATAACTCTTCCATCCCCCCTGGGGAGAGATAATAAAATATGAAAGTTGATTGTCTGGGTAAACAAGCTACCTGACACTTTCATATAAAAAGCCTCTTGCTTTTGATCAGATCATTCCATCATATGAATACGTTCGCAATCCGGGCAGATCCAGGTGGGGCCGTTACTGATGCCCCATTTATTTTCCGTAAAACATTCCGGGCAAATGGCAAAACCACAGACACAGCTCCAGCAAAAGGGAAACTCTTTTGTACAGCAATGACAGGTGTTTTGTTTTTTTCTTCTTTGCCGACGTGTTGTCCCAGCGTGAGTTGTCATGTTTTTCTTTATTATGAGGAATGTAATGCCTGTTAGCGATCATGTTGACGAACATGTTGGTGAAGATAGGCTATGTCACTGGCCTGTACTTGTCCCTGATCCAACAAAGCCAAACCTGTGCAGGTTGCGTTGAGGAAATCCCAATCATGGGAGATGATCATATAGGCAATATCCAAGCTGTTAAGGATGTCAATCAGTCGCTCCCGGATGTCTTTATCAAGATTATTGGTTGGTTCATCCAGCAGCATGGCTTCCGGCTCCATAGAAAGGACTGTGGCCAGGGAAACCAGTTTTTTTTCACCCCCTGAAAGACGGTGGGTCACCCGGTTGGCAAGATCAAGCAGGCCCAGATCCTCCAGAGTCTTGTTGGAAATCTCCAGGGCCTGTTCCGGGCTCTTGTCAAGGTTTAAAGGCCCAAAGGCAACATCCTCAATCACTGTAGGCGAGAAAAGCTGGTCATCTGCGTCCTGAAAGACCAGGCCAATGCTTTTGCGCAACTCTTTGAGATCCTTTTTGCTTTTGACCTGCTGTCCTTTAAAAAGGAGGTTCCCAGCTGTTGGTCGATGTAGGCCCATGAGGAGATGGAGCAGGGTGGTCTTGCCACTGCCATTAGGGCCGATCAGGCCCAGCCGCTGCTTGTAATTCAGGGAAAGGTCAACCTGCTGGAGAATATGTCTACCACCAGGATAGGCAAAGGAGACCTGATCCATCTGAACAAGGGGTGGCGTGGCAGGAAACATGGGGATATTTTTTCTCTGTTGTAGGTGCAGACCTGGGGGCTGCCCTTTTTTTGGGGATGACGGCAAGGGTAAACACACAGGCTTATCCCTACAACCCATAAAAAGAGCGAATATATGGGTTCATTACCAGTGGCACCGAAGTAGTTCACTCAATATAGGCTTACCATTTTTTGCCACGGTTTTCAAATCCTCTTGTCTGGAAGGAGAAAAAGGCGGCTGCCTGATAAAGATGATACTGCAATAAAAAAAACGCCGACTTCGATGAAGTCGGCGAAAGAGATGCTGAGGCAGAGGTGCATATTCTGAAGATCAGGCCATGCACATCGGGCTGGGCAGAGGTGGCAGCAGCGGTGGCAGGTAGGAGGTTTTTTTTCTTTTTCTTTGGGGCAGTTGTGTCCCCTGAATTACAGGTTGGACAGTATTGCCTCGTTTGCAGAACTTGACGTATTCCCAGCAATCTGGATTATCAATAATGGTTTGCATCAGGCTGTGGTGCAGGCTATGACCAGAGCGGTTGGCAATAACATGGCCCAGAACCGGGCTGCCCAACAGGGCCAGATCACCGATCAGGTCCAGCATCTTATGGCGGATAAATTCGTCATCAAAACGAAGCCCGTCCTCATTAAGCACAGACTGACGGTCCCAATGGATGGCAATAACATTTTCCAGGGTGCCGCCCAGTGCAAGTCCGTTTTTCCAGAGTTCTTCTACCTGCTCCACAAAACCAAAGGTTCTGGCTTCTGCCAGTTCACTGGCAAAGCGTTCCGGGGTCAGCTCAGCACTGTAGCTCTGCTCGTTCAGTAGTTGATTGTCACCGAATTTTATAGTGCCACTGACTTTAAAGCCTTGATAAGGTTCGATCCTGATGGATTTGTTGCCGTCAGTGAGAGAGATAGGGTGGGTGATGCGGAGAACTTTGCGCAGTGCCCGTTGTTGTTTCAGGCCGCCTTGGTGGAGGAGGTTAATAAATGGACCTGCGCTGCCGTCCATGATAGGGACTTCGTATGCGTCAATATCAATACTTGCATTGTCAATACCTGCTCCGTACAGAGCAGCCATCAGATGTTCGGTGGTGGAGATTTTCTCATGGCCGTTACTGATGGTGGTGGCCAATGTGGTATCAACTATTTTTTCCATATGGGCTGGAATAACCGGTTTGTTGCTTATATCAGAGCGATAAAAACAGATGCCCTGATTTTCCCTGGCAGGGTTGATGGTTATTTTGACGTCTCGGCCCGTATGCAGTCCAACGCCCTGGCAACTCACTGGTCGAAGGAGAGTTTGTTGATGTGGTTTTATATTGATAGACATCCTGTTACCTCTTGTCTCACCTATGTTCTGGCATGTTCTTCATAGCGATTTCTTTTTTCTTTTGAGATGCAAGAAAATAACCAGAAGTATATTTTTTTAAATTTTCTCTGGTGAGGTTCAGTATTGCTGCTCATATTCAGGGTGATAGCCTATTTTTTATAAGGAAAAGCCTTTGGTTTTGTTTTGAAAAGAAGTTGTGTTAAAAAGCACACAGAAGGCGTTCAAAAATTTGAATGTGGTTTTTCTGACACAGTGCAATCCCAGGGCCGTCATCCTGCTCACTTCTTTCTCTGAAGAGTATTATGGCTTACAATGAAATCAATTACGCCTTGATCTGGCTGGGCTTCCATAACCACCCCATAGAGCGAAAGCCGGAGGTCGAATTGCCTGAGCTTGACCAGATCCTTTTCTGTGCAGAGAAAACAGTTGGCCTCATGCTGTTGAGCTTCTCTAATGAGTTGACGAACCGTCTTGGCAGCATAGGCAAAATGGTCTGCCAGGGGCCGCAGAGCTACCGGCTTGATGGAGAGATCCTTCAGGGTTTGCTGAAAGCCTTCTGGCCGGGCAATGCCGCAAAAGGCAAAACAACGTTGGTCTGCGATTTCTTTTGCCTGTACCGGTGTTTTTTCTCCATTTGCCTGTTGGAGAAGAAGGCCGGTAGGAAAGGTGCGACTGAAAAAAACAGGTTTGTTGGGAAATTTTTTATTGAGCAGGGCCTTGAAGCTCTCAGCCCGTTCTTGATTCTCTTCATTGGTACTGGTCAGGACAAAGGCATGGCAGCGGTGCAGGGCATTAATTGGTTCGCGCAGGTCGCCTCCAGGAAAGACCCTGGAATTACCTGCAAGCTTATCTGTGCTAAAAAGGACAATATCCAGGTCCCGGCGGATGGCCATGTGTTGGAAACCATCATCCAGGAGCAGGACGTTGGCACCCATTCTCACTGCTTCAGCAGCTGGGAGTTTGCGGACAATACCGGTGAGCACCGGCACGCCGGGCAGGCTTTCAGCCAGCATCCGTGGTTCATCGCCCACATAATCAGCTCCGAGAAAGATCTCTTTGCCGTCCGAGACAATATTGATCCGTTCTTTGGTGGCTCCGCCATAGCCCCGGCTGATGATGGCGGGCCGAAAGCCATTGTCCAGGAGCAGGCGGGCCAGGAACTGGACCATGGGGGTTTTGCCGGTGCCTCCCAGGGTGAGATTGCCCACACTGATCACCGGAACCTCAAAGGCCGTGCTTTTGAAGATATTTTTTTGATAGAGTTTTTCCCGTAAGCGCATGGCAGCGCTGTAAAGCGGGGAAAAGGGGCGGCCCAGGCCGTAATAGAAGTTTCTGGTCATTGTTCTTGTAGAGGTGTTCAGTGTGTTTACCCCCTGGTTGCTTCATTACGCACCCTACATTAAGCAGAGACAACAAAGGCAACGTATAGGAAGGGAAAAGGAAGGTCGTCAGGGTCGAAATACTGATGGGCTTGAATGATCTTGCCGATCAGGGGAGTCAGTAATGATAACGGGCCTGAACAAAATCAATTCGCTCATGGCTGACAACATAGACCAGGCGATGTTCTTGGGTAATCCGACGGGACCAGACGCCTGAGCCGAGAAATTTCAGTGGTTCCGGCTTACCGATTCCCTGAAACGGGTCCCGCATTATCGCTTCAATCAACTGAAAGATACGTAGTGCTGTTTTACGATTGGTTTCAACCCAGTAACGCAGATCCTCCCTGAACTCCGGCTGAAAGACAGATTCCCTTTGCAGAGAACTCGCCGCCAAAGGCTTGCCTGCCTTTCTGCGGCGGTTACTCAAACCCGACCTCGCACCGCATTTCATCAAGGGTTTGCGGGGAGCCGGACATCCCGGCCTTTACCCGATCAAGAGCAGTAAGCAGCCGTTTTGCGTTTTTGGGAGAACGAAGGAGATGGGCTGTTTCCAGCATACCTGCCAGTTCATCCGCAGCGATCAGGGCCACATCTTCTCGCCCTCGTCGTTGGATAACCACCACCTCACGGTTTTCTGTCACCTCATCCAGCAGGGAAGCCAGCTTTGAGCGGGCATGAGTATAGGTTGTTTGAATTGCCATAATGCCTCCGAAAAATATAATGTACATATTTACTGTACAGGTTTGAGAGAGAGGTGTCAATCTGGAGTTGCTCAGGCAGAAAATTCCTCAGCAGCCGTCGTCTCCGCCTCCTCCGAAACTCTTTCCCCCAGCCGCTTGATTGTCCACTCCAGGCGTTCCTCAATGGCCCCTTCCTGTCCGGTAGTTGGCAGGGTTTGAATCTGGCTTGAGTCTTCTAAGTAATATCCTTTTATCCTCTTGTTATTATTTGCTTTAGCTCTAAGAATAGGCCAGAAGAAACCCTTTGAAAAAAGACCTCTCTTTTTTAAAATCCCTTGCTCTCCTTTAAAAAGTCAGGCCTTAGTTTTTAAAGTATACAGCTCTCCTTAAAAAGGTGCGTCCTATGCTTTTTAAGGAGGGAGCAATACTTTTAAAGTTGGGCACTATACTTTTAAAGTAGGAGACTATGTTTTTAAAGTAGGGGGCTATACTTTTAAAATAGGAGACTATGTTTTTAAAGTTGATACGTGATTTTTTATAAAGTCCTCTCACCTTTGAAGCACTTATTCGGCAGGAGAAGCATATGTTGCAGCTGTGATTTTTATCTGACGAGCAGCCCATTGAGTATGTTCCCGGGAAAATGCTGTCTCAGCGTCGTTGACAAAATCACCGAATTGTTCTTCTGTTACATCTACCATTCGTTTTTGGAGGCGGGATATTTCTCTGGCAGTCAGGCTGTAGGATGATGCTAACTCAGAGTATTTTTTGGCTTGGGTCCAGCCTAACAGTCCGGCAGCTATCACCAGAAGAGGTTCAGATAGCCATGTCGGGAGTTCGGATAACCAGTTCGGGATAGGGTAAGAAGAGTCAATGAGTTGCAAGCAAGCGACCGCCATGGCAAGAAGATAGGCAGCACGGCTGCACCTTGAGAATAATGTTGCTTGCTTCTTATTAAACGCTGCTTTCTGTTGATACCAGTTGAGTTGACTCTGAATTCTTGTATTGCAATAGTAACATTTTTTTTCTTTAAAGCTGGAGTCGCGAACATTTTTCATCCATTCTGTAACCTGCGGAGTTTTTTTGAGCGTATCATCTATTTCTTTATCACCCATCTCATTGAGTTCCCATATTCTATTCAGCTCGCCGATGAAATGCGATTCAACCTGCTCGTCTGTATAATGAGAATTAAACGGTTCTGCTCCCATTATAAATCGCCATGTCATTGTTTTGACGGACTCAGTCAATGCTCTGCTTTCATACCATACTTTTTCAGGCTCCTTTTTTTTTCTTATACTCCAACACAGAGCCGCCAATGACAATGTTACAAAAAACAGATAACCTGCTGAAGCTATTTTGAAAGGGGTGGTGGGGCCGGATGGACTGAATACTGTTATGGAGGAGGCGATAAAAAGAGAAATAAACTGTATCTTTAACAGGCCCCTGACAGCCTTTCTGTAAAATGGACATAAGGCGCAATAACCCGACAGCCCTCAGGTTGGAGGCTCTC
>JAABTP010000102.1 GCA_011389815.1 Desulfobulbaceae bacterium
ATGGAACATGCTGAGAGAGCATATTTTTTCCCTCAAGGCAGCAAGTGTGGTTTGACCTACTTTTTGGGAATGCTCCCGATGCGCCGCTGGACCAAGGAACAGGCCGAACAGACCGTGCAGGAGGTCATTGCCACTGCGGCCCCAGGCGGCGGTTTCATTCTTGCTGATAACGGTGAAATTCCCTGGCAGGTCAGCGAAGAAATATTGCTGGCTGTCTCAGATGCCGTGCATACCTGGGGCAATTACCCTGTTTATCAACAACACGGGAAGGAGAAGGACAGGTGCCATTAACATTCTGTTTTCTTGTCTGCGAAAATTTTTTTCCTGAAGTCAAGGCAGCTGTTCAGCAGCGGGGTTTTTTATACGTGGAAGTTCGATCATTTCCCTCCCATTGCAATTCCGTGCCAGTACGTTGGGCTGAACTTACTGAGACGATCAAGTCCACACCAGCAGACCTTGTGGTGGTCTTTGGCAGTTATTGTCTGCGTAAGCTGAAAATCCCCCAGGCAGATGTTTCCCGATGTCACATCAGACAACAAGAACAATGCCATCACCTGCTGCTCAATCCAACGCTTATTGATGCCTTACAGCAGAACGGCACCTATCTTTTGAGTCCGGGCTGGCTCAGGCGTTGGCGAGCACATATTGAAGTCTGGGGTTTTGATCGTCCGACTGCCTTGGAATTTTTCGGGGAATCTTTGCGGAAGCTGCTCCTCCTTGATACTGGCACAGATCAGGATGCCCAGCAGCATCTTGCCGAGTTTGGAGCTTTTCTGCAACTTCCTGTTGACACCCTGCCCATTGGTCTGGAGTTCCTTGAACGTACCTTGGCGCAATGCAGAGCCAAATATCAAAAAGAGGAACTCAGACAACAGAAAAAAGATCTTGAGCGTCAGGCTGCTGAATCAGCAATGACTTTGGATCTTGTTCGTCTGGTCACCAGGGCCAAGTCCAGGCCAGAAGTTATTTCCGCTATTCTTGAGCTATTCACCATGCTCTTTGATCCGCAGAAGATACATTTTATACCAGTAAACGGTACAAAGGTGCTTTTTGACCAAGCACCGGATCTGACAGCGGAAGAACAGCTGCAAGCAGAGCAGTTTTATGCCTGCGAGGAAAGACACATACTCCTGGATGAAGAACTCGGAACCTTTTTATTACGGATAGGCAGTAAGGGTGAGGTAAAAGCCTTGCTTTTTGTTGCTCAGGTTTCCTGCCCTGAATATATTCATCAATATATTAATACCGCACTTGCTGTGTCGGAAATCTGCGATCTGTCCATTCAGCATGTGCAGGTTCTGAAGGAGCTTTTCACTACCTCTCATCTTGCAGGAAAAGCTGAGGTGGCCACGGAAGTGCTCCATAATGTGGGCAACACCCTGAACAGTATTTCGGTTGCTTCCGAACAGATTCGGGAAACTGTACAGAAGAGCAGTAGTACCAGTCTTCCTGAGATTGTCCGCCTGATACAGGAGCATGAACATGATCTCGAACATTTTTGCGTACATGATTCCAGAGGGCGAATGCTGCCCTCCTATTTTGCCAAACTTTCGGAAAAACTGGCTGAAGAACGGGAATTCCTGCTTGCCGAAGCAAGTCGTCAACTCCATCATATTCGCCGTATTGCGGAAATCATTCGCAGTCAGCAGGAGACCATAAAGCCTACTCGTTTTACGGAACAGTTTAATTTATCTTCTCTTCTGGAAGAAAGTCTTGATTTTTTTCAGGATGTTCTGGATAAGCAGGGCATCACGGTGGAGCGGCATTATGAATGTAAACAGGTTATGACCGGAGAACCACATAAGCTGCTACAGGTTATCAGTAATCTTATCCGAAATGCCGTGGATGCCTTTAACGGTATTTCGGTTGAGCAACGGAAAATTTTCCTGAGCACGTATTCCTGTGCCGACTGCAATGAGGTCATCATTGAGGTGAGGGATAACGGTAAAGGAATACAGAAAAATATTATCCAGCAGGCTTTTACCTTTGGGTTTACCACCAAGAAGGGTGGGCACGGCTTTGGCCTTCATAATGCCGCCAATCTGACAGCGGAAATGGGAGGAAATCTGACAGGAGAAAGTGCAGGATTGGGGCAGGGAGCAACATTCAGGATGCGCCTGCCTGTCATTAAAAAAGGGGGAACAAAGTGACAGTGATAGCACAAGGTGTGCGGCGGGTTTTAATTATTGATGATAATGAGGAAATACACAATGATATAAAAAAAATTCTCCGGCCGCCACCAGCAAAGAATGACCTGGATAGTCTGCTTGCCGGTATTACCGGGAAAACCGCTCCGCAGGAGATGGAGCATGTCATTGAGGTTGATTCCGCTTTTCAGGGTGATAAAGCTGTGGAAATGGTTCGCAAGGCCAGGCTGGAAGAACGACCATATTCCCTGGCCTATGTGGATATGCGGATTCCTCCGGGGCTTGACGGGTTGCAGACAATCAAAAAGTTACAAATGGAGGATGATCGGCTTCAGTATGTCATTATCACAGCCTATTCTGATTATTCCTGGCAAGAGATCAGTGATGCATTGATTGCCAAGGATAATCTCCTTGTTATCAAGAAGCCTTTTGAGGCCATAGAAATACGCCAGACCGCCAGTGCGCTCATTCAAAAATGGAATATCGCCTTAAAACGGGAGGAACTCCTTGCTGCGCTGGCTGTGCAGCGAGATCTGCTGGAGGATCAGGTAAAAGAGCGAACAGCTCAACTGGATCAGAAAAATGTACTTCTGAAAAGAGAAATTAAGGAGAGAAGAAAAGCCGAAGAGCAGATACGGCAGCACCGTGATCATCTGGAACAAGAGGTGGTGCGACGAAGTGCCCGGATTGTTCAACAGAATGATTTTCTTCACACAGTGATCAATTCGCTTCCCCACCCTTTTATGGTGGTGAATGTTGCAGACTATACGGTTGCCATTGCTAATAAGGCTAATAAGGCAACACGGGAAAAGGGGCAGGGGCATCCTGATGGGGAAAGATGTTATGAGTATCTGCATGGTTTTGACCAGCCCTGTCATAAAAATGGTCTGCCGTGTCCATTACAGGAGCTGTTGTATCAGAAGGAACCAGTATTACTTGAGCATAATGTCCCTGATAGTCAAGGCAATGAACGTATTCTGGAGGTGCATACGTATCCTGTGGCAGCCCCGCAGACTGAGAAGGAAAAAAAACAGACCATTGAATACTGTATTGATATTACCCGGCGAAAAAAACTGGAAGCAACATTCCTGAAAAACAGCAAAATGGAGCTGGTTGCAACCCTGGCAGGAGGTATAGCGCACGATTTTAATAATCTTCTTATGGGAATTGTTGGTAATATTGAGCTTGCAAGTATGAATCTGCAAGCAGGCCATACCGCTGTCGGGTTCCTGAATTATGCAACTGAAGCATCTGTCCAGGCAAAAGAATTGACCCAAAAATTCCTTTTGTTTTCTAATTTTGATCCCCCAGCGCGTCAGGCAGCTCCTCTTGGTGACCTGCTCACCACCAGCTGCCTGGCTGTTCTTGCAGATTCTCCTGTTATTCATGAATTTCATTTTTCACAGGATTTATGGATGGCATATATTGATCCGGGCCAGTTGGATCTGGCCTTTCGCGAACTGTTTTTGAATGCCAAAGAGGCAATGGACCCACAAGCACAAGGGCTGATCTCTCTGACTGCTGAGAATATAACCCGTTCCGGGCCTGACCATTACGAACCAAACAATGGCAAATATATCAGGATAACGCTTCAGGACCAGGGATGCGGTATTGAGCAGCAAGACCTTTCCAATATCTTTGACCCGTATTTTTCAAGTAAGGTCCGGGGAAACGGCAAAGGAATGGGATTAGGTCTGACCATTGCCTCCTCTATCATCCATCAGCATCAAGGTTCTATAGATGTTGCCTCAACCCCGGGGCAAGGAACAACGGTGTATATTGAGCTTCCAGCGGCCAGGGAGTAGAATGTTTTTTTTACTTTTGTTCCTGGGCTGTATCCAGCACTTCCCGGACGTTTTTTGCTAATGTCCTTGTGGAGAGCGGTTTGATAATATACTTTTTAATACCCAGTTGAAGTGCCTCCTGTTCCGAAAAGGCTGCTGTATAGCCTGTACAGAGGATAATCGGCAGGTCGGGCCGTAACGCAAGAAGAGAGCGGGCAAGATCCCTGCCAGTGAGTTCCGGCATGGTGTGGTCTGTGATCAACAGATCAAAATAATCGGGATTTTTTTGAAATTTTTCCAGAGCCTTCAGACTTCGGGTTTCAACGGTAACCTGGTAACCAAGCTTGCTTAACTGGGTATGGCTGATACTGGTAATGTCTATTTCGTCATCAACAAAAAGGATGCGTTCGTTGCCACGGGGAAGGGGGGCAGCTAAGTTTTTTTCGCTTTTTTTTATTCTTTTTTTCTTCAAGGTCGGAAGGAATATATGAAAGGTTGTGCCTTGGCCTGTCATACTTTCTACTTCGATAAATCCTTTGTAATCTTCCACAATACCATGAATCACAGCCAGCCCTAGCCCTGTGCCAGCCCCCTGTTCCTTGGTGGTAAAATAGGGATCAAAGATACGGCTCATGGTGACATCATCTATTCCTTGCCCACTGTCCTGGACTGTGAGTTCCACAAAGGAACCTGGTTTGACGCCAGGCTTGTCCTCAATCCGATCAGGAGCTATGTCAACGGGTTTTAAACGGACGTGCAATGTGCCCTGTTCATTGCCAATAGCATGAAATCCATTGGTTAAGAGATTGAGAATGATCTGGTGAATATTAGTGGGGTCAGCACAAACCATTCCACAGTGTTCATCAATATCTTCCTGTATATCAATGCTTGCTGGCAGAGAAGAGCGCATCATCTTGACTGCTTCCTTGACGGTCTGATCAATTTCCAGCTCTTTTTTTTCCTGTTTTTTTTTCCTGCTAAAGGTCAGGATCTGTTTAATGAGATCTGTTGCTCGATCGCCAGCAAGAACAATTTGATCCAAATCATTCACCAGCGGGCTGTTCGCAGGCAAGGAGAGTTTGATGATTTCTGTGTATCCCAGAATGGCAGCAAGGATATTGTTAAAATCATGGGCAATGCCCCCGGCAAGGGTACCAATGGCTTCCATTTTCCGAGCTTGAAAAAGTTCTTCTTCCAGCTTTTTTTTATCTGTTATATCACGGGCAATATAGACAAAGTACTGAAGATTTTTTTGTTCATCCAGCACAGGGGCAGAACAGATATGGAAAAAATTATCCATGAGTTTATGCTCAACCATACTGCAATGTTGATGACCATCCGCTCTTGAACGTATTCCAGGACAACCTGGGCAGGGTGTTATTCCTTCCCGAAATAAGCTGTAACACGTCGTACCTATGAGTTCTTCAGGGGTTGCCTGGAAAAAATCATAGGTTGCTTGATTCGCCCGAATGATACGCATATTACTGTCCTGGAGCGTGATAATATCGGGAATAGCGTCAAAGGTTTTTTCCCATTCCTGCGTTTTACGCCATAACTGTTTTTCTATGGCAGCCCGTTTTTGGATCTGCCTGCTGGTTTTTACATAAAAGACCACCAGGCCTGTGGCTCCTATGAGGTAAATCAGAAAATGGTACAGGGCACTTGTCCTGAATTGTTTGCGAAAGAGTTCAATGATACCATCCATAGGAAAGGTTATGCTGATTCCACCACGAATATTACCGACTTGATCACCTTTACGCATATGGCATTGAAGACAGGATTCCTGGGTGATTGCCGGCATCATGACACGCATAAGGGTTTTATCGCCTTTTTTTATCAATTTTGAGGCGTTTTTTGCTCCTTTGGTAAAAGAAATAAGTGCTTCCCGTTCCCACTCGTCTGGGGTATTTTCTGTGCGAACTGCGTCAAGGCTGGTAGTACGACCGCCGATTCCATATATTTTCCGTTCAAGCTGGTATGCCTGACGGGTCATGTGGGCCGGATTGATCAGTGTGAGTTTTTTCCCGCTTGGCGTGACAATATCACGATCTGTAAAGCCGCGTAAATAGGGGTTGGGCTGATTAATATCATTTATCGGAGCGTAGATGCCACCGTTATAAGCATTCCATAACTCGTAGATATAGTCTTTGTTAACAGCAGTGAGTCCAATTTTTTTTCCTATTAATTCAACACTTTGCCATTCATGTCGAACGTAGATCCAGAGAGAACTGCTTAAAAGCAATGACCAGAAGAGGAAGGCTGCCACGCACCAGAGACGGAGTTGTTTAAGGCCAGCACTTGTACTGTTTTGCATACAACGTTCACGTTTTGTTGTCCCGGTTCTTGGGGGCCAGGATCAGGGGCTTGTTGGCTGATATATCAAAAGGCAACGTCAAAATTTTTAAAATGGAGCCATTGTAAACAGTATCAGCATGTTCTGTTAACAGAAATAAAGAATTATAACGAGTTGTGCCAGAGAAAGAAAAGAGAATCGCTTTCTTTCCTGATATCATTATGGTATAGGGAGGATGAAAAGATGTCAAACAGGAAGAACATGAAAAATTAAACCGACAAAACAAGAAGATTTATGAACTCATACCTTATTTTTATTCTTTTCGTTTTGGTGGGCGGATATGTATTAGATCTGGTCATCTCTTTTCTGGAGATACGTTCTCTGCAGCCTGATCTGCCTGCAGAGTTCAGAGATACCTATGATGAAGAAAAATACTGCGCCTCCCAAAAATACACCAAGGTGACAACCGGCTTTTCAGTAATTCAAGATACGGTTACCCTGGTGCTTACCCTTATTTTTATCCTGGCAGGTGGCTTTAACGTTGTTGATCTGCTGGTACGGAGCGTTGGCTGGAGTTCCATTGGCACTGGTCTCTTGTTTACAGGGTCTCTTATTCTGCTTTCTTTTCTGGTGGGGATCCCGTTCTCTCTGTACTCCACCTTTGTGATTGAAGAGCGCTTTGGTTTTAATAAAACCACGGGTAAAACCTTTTTTCTTGATCTCCTTAAGGGACTAGTTTTGGCTATCCTTATAGGAGGTCCCTTACTGGCTGCGGTGCTCTGGTTTTTTGAGATTACCGGTTCTCTGGCCTGGATCTATTGCTGGTTGGCAGTAACCCTGTTCACCTTTATCCTCCAATTTCTCGCTCCGGTGCTGATTATGCCCCTGTTTAACAAGTTTACCCCGTTGGAAGACGGGGAGCTTAAAGAGGGCATTACCCAGTATGCAGCCCAGCAGGATTTTGCGATCCAGGGCATTTATACAATGGATGGATCCAAACGTTCCACCCGGCTCAATGCCTTTTTTACTGGTTTTGGTCGCTTTCGCAGGATTGTCTTTTTTGATACGCTGATGGAAAAATTGCAGCCCCAGGAAATCATAGCTGTGTTAGCCCATGAAATGGGACATTTTAAAAAAAAACATATCTTCAAAATGATGGCTGCCTCTGTTGTCCAAACCGGTCTTATGTTTTTTATCCTTTCGCTCTTTCTGGGCAATGAGCAGCTTTTTGCAGCCTTTGGTATGGAGCATGTCTCAATCTATGCTGGTTTGATTTTTTTTGGTTTTCTGTATGCACCGGTTTCCATGCTGCTCTCCATCTTTTTTAATTTTTTTTCAAGAAAGAATGAGTATGAGGCTGATGCCTGGGCTGTAAAGACAACAGGTGATCAGGGGGAAGAATTGATTAATGGTCTTAAAAAACTCAGTGTTCATAACCTGTCTAATCTCACCCCTCATCCCTTGCATGTTTTTCTCCATTACTCCCACCCCCCGGTATTGCAAAGAATTGAGGCAATTCGCCTGATTGCCAAAGAACAAGGAACAGGAGGCTGCAACCCATGAGTCAGGGTATGAAACATATAAAAATAACTGAGGCCCTGAAACAGGCATGGGTTGAACAGCTGATCCTGGAGTTTAAGGGGATTTGTTGGCAGTATAAGCTCAAACTGCAACTCCCGATTTTTGAGATATCAGCAACCAAAAAACAGCTTGGATGCTGGATTCCTGAACAGCGTATTCTCCGTCTCAGTGAGCATCTTATAGCTAGGTCTTCCTGGGATATGGTATTAATGGTGCTCAAGCATGAGATAGCCCATCAGGTCTGTTGTGAATATTGGGGAAAGAAACACGCAGGTCATGGCAAAGATTTCCAGAAGGCATGCCAGCTGCTCGGGGTTTCTTTTCCCTATAATCGTGCTCAAGGGGATCTGCTGGATGTCCTTGCAGAGCCATCGACCAATGAACAGACTGAAGAAGGGCGAAAGGTTATCAGGCGGATCAATAAGCTGCTGGCCCTTGCTGGTTCAGAGAATGAACATGAGGCCACCCTTGCCATGCAGCGGGCCACGGAATTACTCCATCGCCATAATCTTGAAATGTCTAGTCTTGCTGAGCGTTCAGGCTGTGTACGGCTGGAGATCCAGACAGGGAAAAAGCAGCTTCCCACTTGGCGGAAGAATATTGGAAGGATTTTGCGAGATTATTTTTTTGTTGAGGTGGTTTTTTCTTCCCTCTATGATGCTCAGCGTCAGGACTCCTATAAGACGCTTGTTTTGTTAGGGCGTGGGGAAAATGTACCGGTTGCTGAGCATTGCTATTATTTTCTTGAGCAGCAGTTAGCGTCTCTTTGGCAGAAAAACCGTCATCGTTTCCAGGGGAATACCCGGACAGCAAAAAACAGCTATTACCTTGGTCTTTTGCAGGGATTTTCTCAGAAACTTGCTGAACACTCTACAGAGGCGACTATACAGGCAGTTCAGGGTAATCAGAACTATATGGCTGCTGACATGACTGCTGGTCAGCTTATCATGAGTCACGATAGCGGGTTGCAGAATTTTGTTGGCTTACATTTTCCTCGCTTGCGAGCCACCAGAATGAATGCAGTACAAATGAACAGGGAATCCTATGAAAATGCGCTTGTTGCTGGAAAGAATATTGTTCTTCATCAGAGCCTGACCGAGAAAAAGCAAGGAGAAAAGAAGCTGCTTTCTTCGTGGTAGCAGGCTGCCCGGATTGACATGGATAAGAAAGAGGTGATATAATACTCTTCCTTCCTCTTCTGGAGTTGGAGTGCGTTCATAGAACAGTCGTTTCATCTTTTTGGAGGATAAGACAAGAAGAAAATACTTTGCTTGGTTTTCAGGAATAACTCTCAGTGAACTTCAACAAAAGGATAGAGCAGATGGCTGAACCGAAAGAAGACAAAGAAAAAAAAGAACCTTTGCATACAGCATCAGCTGTTGAACAGAAAAAAATTCCAGAAGAAAAGTGCGCTGAGAAGAGTGCGGAACAGGAGATCCAGGAGATCCAGGGAGAAGCTGAGGAAAAACCTTTGGAACAGATAAAGAAAAAAAAGAAAAAATGCAGCAAAAAAACGCAGGCAACATCCAATCCCAAAACGATCATTGTTGATGGCAATGAGGTCAGCTTAAAGAAATTTCTTAAAGAACATAAAAAATTAGCTGACGGCGCACCTAAGCTGAATAAGTATCAACGCAAGGCCATCAGACGCTATCATCGGGAAGAGGCGTTAAAGCCCTATCAAGCTGAGCTGATTCGTTTACAGAAATATCTTGAGGTCAATAAACGGCGGATGATCATCCTGTTTGAAGGACGGGATGCAGCAGGGAAAGGAGGCACTATCCGACGGGTTACCAGGTATATGAATGAAAAACATTACCGGATAGTTGCCCTGGGAAAACCCACTGAGCACCAGAAAAGCCAGTGGTTTTTCCAAAAATATGTCGCAGAATTTCCCCGTGGTGGAGAAGTAGTACTCTTTGATCGCAGTTGGTATAACCGGGCTGTGGTAGAACCGGTCTTTGGTTTTTGTACTAATGAAGAATATAATGATTTTATGCGTGGTGTGACCGGTTTTGAAAAGGATTTGGTTCGCCAGGGCACGGTGTTGGTAAAGCTCTATTTTTCCGTGACCAAGGAGGAGCAGGCCAAGCGTTTCGATCGACGTAAGGCTGATCCTCTCCGGCAATGGAAACTCTCAGAGATTGATGTCCAGGCCCAGAGTCGTTGGGATGATTTTACCCGGCAAAAATATGAAATGTTGAAACGTACCCATACTAACATGGCACCTTGGACCATTATTCGGTCCAATAATAAGCATAATGCCCGTCTCAATGCCATGAAGACCATTCTTAATGCGGTGCCCTATGATCGGGGTAATAAGGATATGGATTATGTGCCAGACCCGGATGTGGTTATCTCCGGGGCCCGTGAAAAGGAACTCATGGATGCCCAGCTCCTGAAACTGGGGCGGTTTATTGGTTAAAAAATCGTAGTAGGGGCACGGCGTGCCGTGCCCGGAACTACCCGTGTTGTTATGCTTATGCATAAAGGGCGACCACCGGTCGCCCCTACTTTTTCAGGCCCACAAAGGAGGCAAAATTAATCCAGCGAAAAAACATTTCTACCTCTTCAAAACCACAGGTCTTGAGCAGGCTGATATTTTCTTCTGGCGTAAAAGGGACCAGGACATTTTCCAGGGCTTCCCGTTTGGCAGCAATCTCCAGCTCTGAATAACCCTGATCCCGTTTAAAATCATGGTACAGGTCGATAAAGCTTCTGTTCAGCCGACTGTGCTGACTGATGATTTTTTCACTGACAAAGAAAAGACCGCCAGCTGGCAGAGAGGTTGCAAGTTGTTGAACAAAGTCCTGACGGAGTATGGGCCGGATAAACTGCATGGTATAGTTACAGAGAATGACATGGGCGTCTTTAAGGAGCAGCTCGGTATCGGTGATGTCCTGCTGATGAAATTCGATAATCGAACTCTTGCCAAACATCTCAGCCTTGCGTTGGGCCTTAGCCAGCATGGCTGGAGCATTATCCAGGCCGATAAAACGGAGATTCATATCCGGGAGCAGGCGTGAAAGTTCCAACAGGGTCGAACCTGTGGAGCAGCCAAGGTCATAGACCACGCTTTCCTGCTCTGCTAATTGGCGAATTATGGACGCTGTGGCCTTAATCACTGTCTGATAATGGGGCACAGAGCGATCAAGCATGTCGTCAAAGACTTCTGCGACCTTATTGTTAAAGGTGAAATCCTCTGTCACCTTGCCACTCCTGTATAACCTGTCGTTGTTCATTCTCTTTCCTGGTTTTTCAAAAAAACGCTGATGCCAATTTGTAAAATACCCTTGCTATCTTGTCAAACTGAAAGTATAAAATGAATGTTTATGTGAATTATCCCTCCTCAAGGGGAAGGGATGGTAATTATATACTCGTGATGCTCTGTCCCTTCAAGGGCGAGGTCATTTATTTCATTGTACGCAATTTTAATTTTACGCATTTGACAGCTATGTCCTCTAATCAGGAAATACATTTTGATGAGATCCTTGCTCGTTACAAGGCTGATCCCTATAATTATGTGGATATGCACGCTATCCATACCGGAAAAGTACGTTTTTTACTTGAAGAAGGTGCTCAGGTTGAAGGAGCCTCTGGGGAGTGGAAACATAAACCAGGAACACGACTGTACGAGATTGATCGCGAGCGTAATACCAAGGTTATCACTTCAAAGACCAGTGGGGCCATCTCGTCTATCCGTTCTGAACTGGATGGTCAATTTGTCGAAGCCGGGGAAAAGCTGCTCACTATTCGTCATCCGTTGAAGAAAAAGGAGATCATTGAGGCTATCCTGCAGGAGGTTTTATACCTGTTTGAGGCACCGGAACGGGCACGTTACTATTTTTCAATGGATATCCAGGCCAAGATTGAGCAGAAGGGGGCCCGGTCCGTGTTTATCCAGCCTGGTGATGAGATTATCACCATGTCCCTGATGAAGCGGGATACTGCGGTTTATTATACAGGTGAGCCTGGGATTATTCATTCTGTGTACTTTACACCTGGTGACAGCATGGATCAGGGCAAACCCCTGATTGGTGTTTGTGCTGAAGAGAAACTTCCCCTTGTTCAGAAAGTTATTACCAGGGTCAAGGCAGAATGGGAGTAATCGGCCTGTCCTGATTATTTTTCTGTCCCGTGTCTTCTTTTATCCAACAGATCCGTTGTCACCAACAGGTTTTTCTTGACCGGTTGGCGCCCCATTCCTTTGCTCCTGCAACAGTCCAAAAAATACTTGCCTATGGTGCTCCGGTTGGAGCGCTTATTGAACACTATGAGCAACTTAATCGCTGCATGGTGCGTTTACAGTGTTTGATAGAGAAAGCAGAACAACAGGGGCGAGTCTTAGAGGCTGGCACTGTTGTCCTGGCTGATACCCTGACAGAATCCAGTGGTCGTTTTGATCGGGTCTGGTATGCTCCTCAAGGAGGTATTTGGTTAGCTATGGCCTGGCCAGATATCCTGTTACCGGAATTTACCCGTTTTTTTCCCTTTGCTGTAGGGCTGGCCTGCTGTCGTGCTGTGCGTCAGTACGGACTTGATGCTCAGCTGAAATGGGTGAACGATATCCTGGTAAACGGAAAAAAACTGGCAGGTATCCTGTGTACAAGCATTCAGAGCCCTGGTGGTGATCGTTATCATCTGATTGGGATCGGGATCAACGGCAATAATCAGACCTTTCCAGGAGAATTAGAGTACAATGCCACGAGTTTGCGTGTGCAATTGTCCCGAAAAATAGATTTGGCCGAATTGAGCGGCTGTTTACTGGCTGAGTTGCGTTGGGCTATCGGCTTGCTTCATTATGATGAGGAACAGGCCTTAGCAGCTGGGGAAAACTGTGAGCAGGGCAGGCAGAGCTTGGTCCTTGAGGATTGGCAGCAGCTCTCTGATACAGTGGGACAGCGGGTGGAATATGGCTTTGATGTTCAGCAGAACCCCTTGTACCAAGCTGTTGCACGGGAGATAGACCCTTGTGGTGGTTTGGTCATGGAATTGGAAGATGGAGCCAGAGTTACAGAATATTCTGGGGAAATTATTTATCTCTGAAACGAGGATCTTATGAGCAAAAAGAGAATAGCGGTTATCTTATCCGGTTGCGGTCATCAGGACGGAGCAGAAATTCACGAGGCCACCCTTACCCTTTGGGCAATTCATAAACACGGGGCTGAGTATCAATGCTATGCTCCGAATATCCCCCAGCATCATGTTTTGAACCATATTACCGGGCAGGAAATGGCTGAGCAGCGTAATGTGCTGATTGAAGCAGCTCGGATAGCCCGGGGGAAGGTTGAAGATCTGGCGGAGTTTGATGCGCAAACTGTGGATGCTTTGGTTATTCCCGGCGGCTTGGGTGCGGCCAAAAATCTTTGCACCTATGCTTTTGATGGGCCTGGATGCACAGTGAATGACGACGTGAAACAGGCTGTTACAACCATGCATCAGGCAGGTAAACCCATTGGCGCCCTTTGTATTTCCCCGGTTCTGTTAGCCAAGGTACTGGGTGATATTACCCTGACCATAGGGCAGGACGAGGCAATAGCGGCAAAGGTACGTGAAATGGGGGCTGTCCATGCACCTACCGGTATAGGGGAAATAGCTGTTGATCAAAAGAATAAGATTGTTTCCACGCCTTGTTATATGCTGGATTCCCGGGTGGATCAGATTGCCGATGGCGCGGATGCCCTTATTCAGGCTGTTCTGGGATTTATTGATTGATTAACGTTTTTTGGCTCTTCGCAGATTAGTGGGAAACGCCATATTCTGCATAATTAGAATAGACATTCTGGGGAGATAATATTAT
>JAABTP010000103.1 GCA_011389815.1 Desulfobulbaceae bacterium
GTGACCCTTAAACTATCGTGATCTTCTTTTTTTGTCCAATCTTTTTTTGTGAGGAATGAGGGGGGTGAACGGTTACGAAGAGACATGTATCAACTGTCATTACGAGCAGATTAAAAAAGTTGGAAAAATCAGAGGTGGTATCAGCATTACTGTCCCCATGGAGAGTTATCTTGAGCAATACAAAAATAATATCAACAAGTTCATTCGTTCTTTTCTTTTGATATGGCTGGCAGGATCAGCTATCCTCTTGACAGGATATAAATTTCTGCAGAGATCAGCAACAACAGTGATCAGGAGTGAAAAACAAAAAACAGCAATCCTTGACACTTTGGACAGACTTGGTGTCGGGTTATATATTATTGATAAAAACTATTTAATACGTTATGCGAACAGTACATTACGGAACTGGTTTCATTGCGAAACAAACAAGCTGTGCTATGTATCTGTTCATAAAAGAAACGCACCGTGCAAGATCTGTTATCTTGATGAAATAATCAATAAAAAAAGAATCATCCAATATGAATTAAACTTTGAAGATAAAACATTCGATGTTATCGGTGCACCATTCACAACTCATGATGGGATTTCGGCTAAAATGGAAGTCAGGCTTGACATTACAAGTCGAAAAAAAGCGGAACAGGAGCAACGCAGAACTGTAGAACTCATTAAAGCCAAAGAATCAGCCGAATCTGCTTCACAGGCCAAATCATCTTTTCTGGCAAATATGAGCCATGAGATACGTACTCCGATGAATGCTGTTATCGGCATGTCCAAGCTTGCACTTGAAACAAATTTAACGCAAGAGCAGTTTAATTTAATTTCAAAGGTACATATCGCGGCTGAATCATTGCTCAGAATCATAAATGACATTCTGGATTTTTCCAAAATTGAGGCCAACAAGATGGAGTTGGAAAACATTGATTTTCGACTTCGAGATGTTTTAGAGCAGGTCCACACTCTCATACGTCTCAATGCGGAAGAAAAAGGTTTGATCCTGAATGTTACGTGCGCTTCCTCTGTTCCAGAGACGCTTAAAGGAGATCCTTTGCGTTTAGGGCAAGTTTTGACCAACCTTGCTAACAATGCTGTTAAATTTACCCGGCATGGACGTGTTGATATTAAAGTTGATCTTCTGACAAGCTCCCAAGAAGAAAAATTATCATTGCATTTTACTGTCTCGGACACCGGCATAGGTATGAACGCAAAAGAAATTTCTGGCCTCTTTCGATCCTTTTGTCAGACAGATAACAGCAAGGCCCGACAATACGGCGGCTCCGGTCTCGGACTGGCGATCAGTCAGAAGTTGGTCATTATGATGGGAGGTGAAATCTCAGTGGAAAGTGAACCGGGTCACGGCTCCTGTTTCCATTTTTCCCTGCAGATGGACAAAGGCGACGCCCACCGCTTGTGCAGTAAACAGATAGATCAGGATAAAAAAATATCCGTGTTAAAGGGAAAAAAGATTCTCGTGGCCGAAGATAACCCTTTAAATATGGAATTAGCGTCTATTTTACTCAGAAGGAAACAACTTCATGTTTTTCAGGCTGAAAACGGTGATGAAGCTTTAAAGCTGCTGGATACTGAAGATGTGGATTGTGTACTTATGGATATTCAAATGCCGGTTATGGATGGTTACACTGCCTGCCGCATGATTAAAAGCCAAGAAAAATTTCAGCAGCTACCGGTGGTTGCTTTAAGTGCCAATGCAATGGCAAGTGATCTGGAAAAGAGCATGGCTATTGGAATGAGCGGTCATCTTTGCAAGCCTCTTAATGAAAAGGAGTTGTTTGATACTTTATTTAAGCTGCTGGGGTGATGTCTGCTGTCTTCAGCTCCAATCTGTAATCCGCACGGCTACGCAGTTTGATTTTGAGATCTGACACCGGAATGTTTTTCACGATTTAATCTTTTGTTCATGTCAAATTCATATTACGTTAATGCACTTGTTGTTAGCATTAAATCAAATATACGATTTTTTAACTTTTTATCGGTTGAGGATAGACGCATGAAAAAGGCCGTAACAATATTGATTGCAAGTTTTTTTTCAGTAGCATTTTTTGCAACAGGTTATAGCAGCGAGTATGAGTATCGCAGTGGGCATGAACGGCATGATGATGACCGTTACGAATATCGTAGCGGGCGTGAACGAAATGATGATGACCGTTATGAATATCGTGGAGGGCATGAAAGATATGAGTACCGGAACGGCAGATCCAGACGGTATGACAATAATCGCTATAACCATAGACGATACTCATATGATGATTGATAGTCATTCAAAACCATTAATATAAATTTCAACACGACACCTCGGTAGTTTTTTTACCTCCCTTTTCTCTACCGGGGTATTTTTAATTTTTGGATGCAAGAACGGATAAAAGCTGTTGAATTATTTCAGTAAATGACATGATTACAAAAAAATCCTTGAGAATATTCCAGATCGTACTCGTTGTATATCTCTTAGTTCCTTCTCCTGCCTTTTGCGACTTCAATAATTCTGGTGAGAGCAAATATGAGACAAAAGCAGAAAGCCTCTTAAAGATAGGCAATCTGGAAAGTATGACCGGAAATCAGAGGGCAGCAAAAGGAGCATATCTGGAAGCTGAAAGGCTGTACAGGGCCCAAAAGAACTGGTCAGGGCTGGCAAAGGTACTTCTCGGAACCGGTAACATGGAAAGTATAGATGGAAATCAAGATGCAGCCAGAAAAGCATATCTGGAAGCAGCGAACCTGTACAGGGATCAAGAGGACTGGTCAGGACTGGCAAAAGTGCTTCTTGGAACCGGCAATATGGAGAGTGTAAACGGGAATCTGGATGCAGCCAGAAAAGCATATCTGGAAGCAGAGAAAATTTGCAGGGATAAACAGGACTGGCTGGAACTGACCAAGGTACTTCACGGAATTGCCGAGCTTGAAAACAGAGCTGGGAATTCGGTAGGAGCTATGAAGATATATGAAGAATTAAGCGAGATACAGAACAGGGTTGTCCTGAATAAGCAAAAAAAGCCACTTCAGGAAGCAAAAATAAATCCAGTAAACAATGATGACGGTTCCTCGAAAAACATCCTTTACAATCTCATTGAAAATCTCATTGAAAAATTCTTTCCCAAAACAGGTAAGTAGTCCATTTTTACGGATACATGATCATCGCGTGACCCGGTTTTTTTTACCCTGATTCCGAACATTATCACTTCCCCATCATAACAGGGCTTCTGTTTTGAGAGGCCGTCAACCTCTATCTATTCAAACATTTTTGCTCGCTTTTCCGCCTTTCCAAAGCGATTCAGACTTAATCTTCGCAGCCTCCAGAAGGTAGTTTTTGCCTTTTCTTTTTTCTGTCAACAGCGGTTTCCTGTTTACTTTTTTAATTCAGCATGGTTAAAATTTTATTCAGGCTGAACTATGATGATTCTTTTCCTGGTTTTGCGCTTATTAACAATAACTAACTATAAAAAATGCAAAGAAATATTGAAAGGCTGACAACAGAATTAATAAGACTGCCCAAGAGAGAGCGTTTAGAACTGGCTAGATTTCTTCTTTTCCTGGATAACCGATCCTTGGACTCCGATGATATTGATTCATCATGGGAAAAAGAAATCACTGACAGAGTTCGTGCTGTTGATGAGGGAACGACAACGGGGATTGATTACGATGCTGCAATGCGGAAAATCGAACAGCGTTTTGCGTTATGAAAAAAGGTTATACTTCAGCAGGCTTTTGAAGAATTAAACGATGCTGTCGCATATTATGAGGAACACCAGCCCGGATTGGGACTAAGGCTTAAGGACGAATTTGATAATCATATCAATTGGATTTTATACAACCCCAACGTTCCCCGGGTTCGCAGCGGTGGTTATCGTCGAGTGAATCTTAAAGTATTTCCTTACTATATTGCCTACATTACTCGTGAAGATACTTTATGGATACTTGCCGTTGCGCACGGTCATCGTAAACCTGAATACTGGATCAAAAGAAAGAACAAAATCAACTGATACAGCCATCTCCTTCCCTTTCGATTTTCTTACTGTATATGCAATCTCTTTTCCCCAAAAACTGCAACCCCGCTCTGAAACCCGCATGGCTACGCTATTTGTTATTGGGCAGTGATACCTAGATGCATGCACGTTTGCCGCTAGTTGATTGTGACAAATTAATGACCAAAAAATGATATTTTGTTGTTAACAAAATTAACACCACAACATATTGCACATCTCCCTTGCATTTATTTTGATCTGTATTATTATATTCTCTAACTGTGGAGAATAAAAAAAAACGCCACTGGTTGTGCAAAACCAAGTGGCGTTGATATGAGTAGCAAAAAATAAAGTTTTTTGATAGCTGGTCATTTTAAATAATTTACTTTGTTGCTTATGTCAAGAAGAATTGTGAATGTATCGCATTCTTACTCCGCTCTAATTTAATTAGATAGGATTAATTTATTATGACTAAATTAAAAAAGATTGGCCGTGATGCAACAAATGGTCAATTTATACCTGTACATGAAGCCAGACTAAGGAAAAGTGAGGCGTTAGTTGAAACTATTCGTCCTTCTCTAATGAGGCAAGGATTACAGAAGCGATGCCTTCTCCCTAAAGCTCCTCCTAAGAAGCAGGAGGGGGTGAGGCGATCCCTTCTTCCTGAAGCTCCTCTTAAGAAGCAGGAAGGGGTGAGGCGATGCCTTCCTGATATTTCTGCTGCAAGCCGAAGGGTAACTGTAAGAGGGCGTAATGCTATAGATGGTCGTTTCATAAATGTAGAAGAAGCCAACCGCAGGAAAAATACGTCCGTTGTTGAAACTTTTCGCTTGCCAGTAAGGTTCAGTGATATTTGAAAAGAGAGCTATTGATTTGTAGTAGTAGCACAATCTTTTGTTTATGACCAGTTTGTACCGGGTCCATGTTCAGCATGTGACCCGGTTTTTTTGTGCCCTGCCTCCCCACGACTACAAGAAAATACATTTTTTATATCTGCTCATAGATTCCTTCTACCTTTTTTGTATATCCAGACTACAAAAAGGTAGTCTCCGACTATTTCCAGATAGAAAAAATAGACCAAAAGGTATAAAAAATATACTTAAAGCCAGTCCGCTGCTTGCTGCATAACGCAACAAACCTTGATCATATTGTTCTGAACCTCCCCTTCCCCTTGCAAAACGGTTTCTTTTCTGCCTTATCAGTCAATCTCCTTGTCTTTTTGATTTTCCTGCTGTACATTCAGCCATTTTTTATTGAAAGAACAGGTGCGGTATCGCGCTTTTTATTTTCCACAGGAGCTATAATGGATCAGGATAAAATCAGAAATGTGGCGATTATCGCCCATGTTGACCACGGTAAGACCACACTGGTTGACAAACTCTTTCATCAGAGCGGTATGTTTCGTGAGAACCAGGAGGTGGCTGAACGCCTTATGGACTCTATGGATCTGGAGCGCGAGCGCGGCATCACCATTGCCTCAAAAAACGGCTCATACTCGTATGGTGACTACAAAATTAATATTATTGATACACCCGGACATGCTGACTTTGGTGGTCAGGTGGAACGCGTCATGCGCATGGCCGACGGGGTTGTTTTATTGGTAGATGCTCAGGAAGGCCCCATGCCCCAGACCTTTTTTGTGGTGAAAAAGGCATTGGCAGCCAAGTTGCCCATCCTGGTCTTGGTCAACAAGATCGACAAAGAAGGTGCCCGCTGCGAATGGGTGGTTGACGAGGTCTTTGATCTGCTGGCCCGTTTGGAAGCCCCTGATGAAACCCTGGATTTCCCGGTTCTTTACGGTTCTGCCAAAGAAGGGTATATGGTGGAAGACCCAGATGACCCCATTGTTCCGGGCCAGGGCATGGAACTGATCTCTGAGATGATTGTCAAGCATGTTCCACCGCCTCCAGGTGACCAAAACGCCCCTTTGCAGTTCCAGATCAATACCATTGATTATTCTCCTTATCTTGGCCGATTAGGAATCGGACGGCTGGCCAACGGCACCCTGCGCCTGAATGAAAATATTGTGGTATCCCGTCGTGACGGTTCCATTAAACCGGTACGGATTTCCAAGATATTCAGCTTTGTCGGAGATGAACAGGTTCCCGTAGACACAGCCTGCGCCGGTGATATTGTGGCTGTGGCCGGTATGGAGGATGTCACTGTGGGTGTCACCTTTACTGACCCGGACAATCCCCAGCCCCTGCCCCTGATTGAGATTGATCCGCCCACCATTTCCATGCATTTCATCCCCAATGATTCGCCCTTTGCTGGTCAGGATGGGAAATTTGTCACCTCCCGTCACCTGGAAGAACGCCTGAGCAAAGAAACCCTGGCAGATGTGGCCCTGCATGTGGAGCCGCTCACTGACGGCGTTGGCTTTCGGGTCTCTGGTCGTGGTGAGTTGCATCTTTCTATCCTGATTGAAAAAATGCGGCGGGAAGGGTATGAATTCCAGGTCACCCGTCCCCATGTCATTATGCGGGAAGAAAACGGCAAAACCATTGAACCCTATGAATCCCTGACTGTTGATGTGGACGAAGAGTATCAGGGCGTGGTTATTGAAAAGCTGGGTAAACTTAAAGGGGTGCTCAATGATATGCAGGTGGCAAACGGGATGTCCCGGATGATCTTCAAGGTTCCCACCCGTGGCCTGCTCGGGTACCGTTCCCAATTCATGACAGATACTCGTGGCATGGGCGTTATGAATTATGTCTTTGCTGAATGGGGGCCTCATGCCGGTGAGATTCAGAATCGCCAGAACGGGGTTATGATTGTGAAAGAAAACTGTACCAGTGTGGCCTATGCCCTGTTCAACCTTCAGGAGCGCGGTATCTTGTTTATCAATCCAGGGGAAGAACTGTACAAGGGCCAGATCATCGGGGAGAACAGTCGCACTGCTGACCTGGTGGTCAACCCGGCCAAAGGGAAAAAGCTGACTAATATGCGGGCCTCTGGCTCAGATGATGCAGTAATCATCACTCCGCCTCTTGACATGAGCCTGGAAGACTGCATATCATACATCAATGATGATGAATTGGTGGAAGTGACGCCCCGGATTATTCGCCTGCGCAAGCAGAAGGATGCCAAGATTCGGGCCTAAAGAATTTTCAGATGCAAAACGATTGTAGGGACACGGCATGCCGTGTCCCTACTTCATATGACAAGGCGAAAATAAACAACCCCGGAGCTTCGCAATGAATGAAATGCTCATAGTAACTCTTTCCCTGTTCAGTGCCTTGGCCGCCTTTATGTTGCTTCCCAAGCTGCTGAACAACCGGGATATTGGCTGCCCGCCCTGAATCCGAATGTACAGCTCCGCAGGTGCGGGCTTTCTTGTCTATATCGGCTTAAAGGCCATATTGTACGGGTGAACATAGAGGCAAACAGAGGCAAATCCTTTGTGTTTCCCCTTTATTTTCCAGAGAATTCCTTAACACAACAGTGCATGTATGACCAACCAGGAATTTGCTGCAATCTTTTTACGGGAATACGATGAGGTAAAAAAATCCTGCGCAACAGGGGGACAGGCAATACTCTATCTTGATACCCTGGTGAATAACGATCCTCTTAACGCCCTTGAACTCCTTGCAGTCATTACAGAATGTTGTACAAATAATAACGAACTTGCTGCTGTTGCAGCTGGTCCGCTTGAAAACCTCTTTGTTTACCATGGCTATGAAATTATCAACGATATCAAAAAAAAGGCTGATTGCAGCGAAAATTTTCAACATGCCGTGAGCGGAGTGTGGTTGGATGAAAAAGATGATGCCATTTTTTCTCAGTGGTTAGAACTGATGAAACGCTATAATTTTGTTGGCGATAATCCCCGGAAAACGCTCAATGGTACATTGATCACCCATCCAACTAACTGAGATACCGTATTAACCAAAAGAGAAAGATAGTATACCGATTCAAAAAGATACCCCTTTAGAGAAACTGCCTGATCATAGACATGATTAAGAAATTAAGAAAGAACTATCCCACTTTCTTTTTCACAAAAAATCGTTTACAGTATTTTTTTATAAACTTCCATTCCGGCTCAACAAGCCAGGAATCAGAGGGCATTTCTGTCATCAATATTCGGGGATCACAGTATCCCTCTGCCCTGTTATCATTCTGTTAATTTTTACAAACTGATCAACAGGAAAGGAGAATTATCCTAATGCTGGTTATCTGTGAAGATTGTGCCAAAAAATACTCTATTGATGAAAAACGGATTAAAGCACCTAAGGTAAAGTTCAACTGTCGTGCTTGCAATCATCTTATTATCGTAGAAAAGCCCAAAAACATCAAGAAGCCCCGACCAGAAGCAGATATTTTCTCGGCTTTATCTGGACAAGATACCCCTGATAATTCCCCAAAAGAACAGACCAGCAGACAACAACAAAAAGAGCAGGCAGCCAGCAAATCTGCTGCCGAGTCCTCATCCACTGTCCGGGCAGCCCTGAAACATTCTGCTGCGGCAAGTGGAAAAGGATCCCCTTTTTATGTCTATCTTATATCAGTTATGCTGTTTATCCTCCTGATTACCACAGCTTTTTTTGTCCATATTTATCTTAAAACCATTCCTGATGTTCTTCAGCACCAGCTCGAACTACGAAGCCAGATCCTGACCGAATCATTACAGCAAATAATCAGACGCCCTTTATCAAGAAAGGATTATCTGCGAGTGAACAGAATGATCAAACGAGCCAGCAAACTTCCTGGGGTCGCCTATACTGCTGTTACCAATAAAAAAGGAATTGTCATTGCAGGTTTTTTTAACAACCTGAATAAATTTGAAAATCAGTTCGCTCAGAGGATCAAAGAAGAAGGATTTCAACTTGATATCCTTATTGAAAACTCCATTTCCCTCAATGAAAAATGGGCTGGGGCAAAAGTACAAATCGGTGGCGTTCCTGTCTACAACCAGGTAACAAGTTTTCCAGGAACTGGTGACAAACTGCATATCGGCTTGTATGTAGATGAAATTGATAAAAATTTTTTTAAAGCTTTATTTTCCCCTTTTACCGTGGTATTGCTGGCTTTGTTTATCCTTTCAATCTACACAATTTTTGCCTTACTTGATAAGTTAGTTACCGAACCTACGCGAACTCTGACCAATACTGCTAACCGAATCAGCCTGGGAGAACTGAATCTTGCCATCATGGCAGCAGGGCCACGGGAAATTCGGGAATTGGGATCTGCTCTGGAGCGTATGCGTCATTCCATCAAGGTTGCTATGGAGCAGCGACTAAGCTGATACCAGATACTCTATCGTTTGTGTATGAAAACTATTGCTTTCTGCCTGCTTGCTCTGTTCTCCTGTGTTGGCTCCTCAGCTGCTACAGAAAAATATCTGCTCTCTATGCCACCGCTTTTTTCTGATGAGGAAATGCGTGCTATGCTGCATCCCCTTGCGATGCGGCTTGGTGAAGAAACAGGAAATAACATTGAGGTATTGCTCTCAAAAAATATTGATAAGTACACAGCAGAGGTTCTGCACGGCAATATTGTTATTGGTTATGAAAGTCCTGCTGTTTATGTAAGCATATCCAATGTGCATGAAGCCATAGCCAGCACTGTGGTAAAGCAGCATGATTCCCTTTCCAAGGGGCTTATTATTACCCGTCCAGAATCAGGTATTTCTGAGCTTACTGATTTACAAGGAAAAAAAATCATGATTGTCAGCAGAACATCAACAGGGGGCTTTTTATCACAAAAAATCACCTTACAGGAAAAAAATATTGATGTTGAACAGGACTGTCAGCTGCATGAAGCTACTGATCAACGGGAGGAAAATGTTATCATCTCTGTGAGTATTGGTGATGTGGATGCTGGTTTTATCAGTGAGTATGCCCTGCATAAGGCCGATCAATATATAGCGCCAGGCTCTATTACTGCTGTGGCAACAACTGCTCCCCTGCCAAACTGGGTGATTTCTGTTTCTCGTACCATGCCCCAGGTGCAAAAAGATGATCTCCGTGAAGCCCTTCTTCGACTTTCTTCAGAAGACCCGGCCATTAAGGCATTAGGGATATCTGCCTTTACAAGTGCATCTGATGCGGATTATGATATTATCCGTGATATTATTAATTAACATATTGCATAAAACAAAGGTACCAAATATCTTATGAGGCTGTTATCCGCCTTTTCTGTTACCTGAAAAAACCTGTTTTTTCTTATCCATCCAAAACCATCACAACAGGTAAATGCTGCTACCACGAGAAAAACCTTACTTAACAGGCCTGAATAGCTATTATCTTGATATTGAAAAATTTATTCAGCATCTTCAAGGGGAAATAGGTTCGGGATGCCTGTACTTTACCTCAGTCGACCAAGAACTGCTCATCTATTTTGACGAGTATGATATTGTTCAAGGAATCATCCAGGAGAGCGATGAACCGGCCTTAGCGTCAGACCAACTTGCACATATCATGGTGCCCTTACAAAAGAAAAGCTTTCAGGTAACGATCTATTACCTGGATGCTGATTCCATTTTTTTCTGGGGCCAGATGCCTGCTTTTCGCCGGGCCCAAGATACCCTTACTTCGGACAAGATGCGCCTGCCTGACCTGATTTTTCGGCTCAGTCAAAAAAAATTTTCAGGCTTTATTGAAGTCAATATTAAGGGGAAAAAAGACTGTGCCGTGCTTTTCTTTCATGAAGGACAACGACGCGGTGGCTCCTATTACTGGGGGACTGGGGGCTTAAGTGCTTCTGATACAGACTATAACACCCTGCTGGGAATACTCCAGCAAAATAAAGGTACTTATAGACTGGGCTATTTCTCCAGTGATCCACTGGCATCTATGACTGTGGAGAGTTCAAGCTCTGCTGATTCAGGACAAGAAACTCTGCAGAATGAACAAACCCGTGACGGTGGGATAACCTCTGCTCAGGAAAGCGTTTCTGAACTCAATAAGGCATTAAATGCATTTATAACTGTCTTTACGCAAACAGTGAAAAGTAAAAAGTCCAAGACAGATCCTCTTATTGACCTTAAATTAAAATTTTTAGATTTTTCAGAAATATATAGCTTTCTTGATCCGTATAATCATCTCTGCAAAATTGAAAACAACGGCACAGTCACCATTGCAAAAACAATCTCTGAAAAAGATGCAGCTGAAGGTATTATTGACTGCGCCTGGATGGTTGTTGAGGATAATAAGCTCCATAAAAAATTTCGGGCCGCTCTCCTGGAAATGGAAGAGCAGGAAATTTTTCAGGCCCTGGGGATTGGACTGGAACGATAGAACTTTTAGGAAATCAACAGATTATCCCTCCTCAAGGGGAGGGATAAAATTATTTACAGGTCAAATTTCCAGCCTTACCAGCCAACTGGCCACAGGCCGCTGAAATATCTGCTCCTCTGCTCTGGCGAATAAAGACGGTATAGTTCTCCTGTCTGAGGATATCCTGAAAGCTGAGAACACGATCCCGTGCCGGGCTGACAAACTCATCCCCCTCCCCTTTATTCACAGCGAGCAGATTTATCTTGCAAGGAATCCCCTTGAGCAGGCCAGCCAGTCTGTACGCATCCTCATCAGCATCATTGATACCTGCAAACAAGGTATATTCAAACATGACCCGCTGCCGCTTCTTACCTGGATACTCCTTGCAAGCTGCGAGTAATTCTTCAATGGGCCAGCGTTTATTGACTGGCATAAGACGGCTTCTGGTGGCGTTATCTGTGGCATGCAGAGATACGGCCAGGTTGACACTGCTCTGTTCACCCAGCTCCAGCATCTGCGGCACAAGGCCACAGGTGGAAACCGTAATCCGACGGGTGGCAAAATCCAGGCCCCGTTGCTCTGTGAGCAGGGAAAGACTGGCAAGCAGATTCTCCATATTTGCCAAGGGTTCCCCCATGCCCATGAACACAATATTGGTCAATTCCTGTTTCGGGCAATGTCCCTCATGCTCCAGCATCCAGTCCCGAACCGCGCAGACCTGATTAACGATTTCCGCCCTGGTCAGGTTGCGCTGAAAACCCATGCTGCCGGTCACGCAAAAACGACAGCCCATTGCGCAGCCTGCCTGGGAGGAAACACAGAGGGTGTTGCGATCTTCCTCTGGAATCAGTACAGACTCAATTATCAGACCATCTTCCAGCTGAAAACCAAATTTCACAGCCCCATCTTGCGATATTTCTGTAATCGGATCAACAAATCGGCTCATTCTGGCATGTTTTGCCAGGACAGCCCGGAATTGCTTGGCCAGATCCGTCATTTCTGCAAAATCGGTAATGCCGGGCTTGTAAATCCAGGCCAAAATCTGGCGACCACGAAATCCAGGTTGCCCCAAGGATTCCACATACTCCACCAGTTCATCCTGAGTCAGATTCTTCAGGTCGGTTTCCTGCGCTTCAAGACTCATAGTACCTTCAGTAAATTTCTCAATATTATAAACTGCGTAACCTTTCTGGTTTTAAGAACACCGCCCCGGTAAGGGCCTGATCAATTCTTGCAAGAAAGGCATCCCGATCCTTGGGCAGGCGCCCATCCAAAGTAAAATAATTGGAAGCATGGTTAGCCTGAAACTGACAACGAAAATCTTCCAGGTCTGCCAGCAAAATACGAAGTTCTCGGAATAATCCGACCTGATCCGGCAGGTGAAAATCTTTCTCTGCTGCGGCCTTGCCCAGCTCTGTGTTTTCCAGCAACATCAGGGTCAGCACAGCAATCTGACTGGGACGGATCTTACTGAGCACTTCTGCTGTATCTTCTGAATGTTGCTGGGATAATTCACGCCCGCCAATCCCCAGCAGGCAGGTAATAGAAAGAAATATCCCAGCTTCCCGCACCCTACGTCCCGCTGCAATCATCTCATCAGCTGTTGACCCTTTCCTGATCGCCTGTAAAATCGGATCATGACCGCTTTCCAAGCCCATGTATATCCGACCCACACCAGCCTTTTTCAATTCAGTAAATTCCAGTACTGAACGCTTAAGTATATCCCGACAGTTGGCATACAGACCGATACGACGCACCCAAGGCAATTCTGTCTGTATTTGGTGGCAAAGAGCGAGCAATCGCCTCTGGGGAATGATCAATGCATCACCATCAGCAAGGAACAGCGTTTTTTGTCTGCGACAATACTGGGCTGCAAAGGCAATATCCTCAGCAATGATCCGGTCTTCCTTGATGTAAAATTTCTGATCAGGAGCGCGATAGGCCCCGCAAAAGGTGCAACGGTTATGCGCGCAGCCCACGGTGACCTGAAGGATGATGGAATTTGCCTCACTGGGCGGTCGGATGATGTTGCCTTGGTAATGCACAACTGCTCTCTGGGATCCCCGGTATTGGGTATCTTTGCACTGCCTGATAATTGCGGCTCAATGTACAAGGATACGCTGAGACTGTCAAACAGGCCCCTGACAGCCTTTCTGTAAAATGGACATAAGGCGCAATAACCCGACAGCCCTCAGGTTGGAGGCTCTC
>JAABTP010000104.1 GCA_011389815.1 Desulfobulbaceae bacterium
AATAAAAAATGTTTACGAAAATATTTTTGTTCAACTATGCTATTTCAGCATTTGAGAGGGGTTCGGGAATTGCTGAACCTTTGTAAACTGGCCTCTGGCGGCATAAACTCCGATACGGTCAAGAGCACCTGGTTTAATGCGTACCAGTGTTGGAATATTTATTGAAGTGTTTCTTATCATGACGAGCGAGCCTCTTTGAGCAAAGCTTCAGCCACATCTGACCAATGTTCAAAAGGATGAAACTCTTGATTAACCTCACACAATTTATTTGCAAGCCAGCCTTTTGCAAAACGCTTATCGGGCTCAACCAACAAAGCCGCAGCCAGGTCAGGCTGACCATCTCCAGCAAAAGCAACACGCTTGTAGTTCTGGAGCGCATGTTTAACAACAGCAGCTTTATTAATTCCGATATCTTGACATAAAAAAGGGGAATGAAGCGGTAAGGTCATTTCTAACCCTTGTCCCGGAACAAAACGTCCTGGATTGGAATGGACAGGAATATCAACATTTTTTTGAGCAAGTAGTTTGGTGATGTACCAGGCACACCCTGCTGAAACAATGGTTACCTCCCATCCTGTTTGTGCAAGACTGTCTACAAGTTCTTTAAGTCTTGGCTCTACCCCCATCTCATCCAGCAGGCTCAAGAGGGTGTTTTCATCACTTTTGATCGACGCAAACATGCGCTGTAGAGCTTCAAAATGCGTAATTTCATTGTGTTCGTACTGTTCCCACGCCCCCAATTGGAGAATGTGCGGAAATTTATAACAGAGCAGCTCGTAAAAATCACGCTGGGTCATTGTGCCATCAAAGTCACTGATAAGTATGGATGTCTTTCGTTTTTGGTATCTACTCATAAATAAAGTTCTTTGAATTTTTCTCAGGAGCACAAGAGAACCCAAGTAAGCGCGGCAAGGAACGGGAGTACCTGGTTATTGCGGAGAACAAGGCCGGTGAGAGTGAGCTGAGTAAGACGGTGATGGTGTTTGTGCCGCACTGAAAAGACAGGATTGAACTTCCTTATTGTTCCTCCTCATGGATCTCCTGAGCAATCTTTTCAATCGCCTCCATGGACAAGCCGGTCAAGTCAGCTATTATTGTATTATCAAGTCCCTGCTTCAGCCCTCTGGCAACTGTTTCACGCTGATTTTCCGCCTTCCCTATTTCTCTTCCCTCCTCTTTTCCTTCTTCTTTCCCCTCATCAAAGGCCGTATCAAGGGAATTTTTCATGTCCCGATAATACTTGAGGCTCTTCTCGTAGGAGCGCACCTGATCCAGAGTAAAACGGGCAATCTCTGCCGTGGCAAAGAGCTGCTCAAAGACCTGTTCCCGTAAGGTATCCGGTATCCGTTCCAACCTGTTCAGATTCCTGATAACGTAGAGCCATTTTTCAAACCGGGTCTCCAGCTCGTCCAGTTCTTTACTGAACTTGGGCATTTCCAGGTAGATGAAGGTCAGCTTGTCATAAAACACCCTGTTCGTTTCAATGTCCGAAAGCTTGACATCATAGCGGTATTTCTCCGGCTGATCCTTGTCCTCATCAAAAACGAAATCCAGAATAGCCACAGTATAGACGGCCTTGAGTTTGAAATTCCAGTCGCCGCGTTCCGCCTGCACGCGGATGGGAAAGGTGGAGTAATAGAGAGCGCGATCCTTGAAGAAATTCTGCTTGCTCTTCTGGAGTTCGACAATGAATTTCTCACCCCGCTCATTCTCGCAATAGAGACCAAAGATAGCCTTGCGGTCGATATCGGTGTCGCCGAGCTGTTCCGTCTTCAAATAGGTCAGATCCCGGATTTCGCCCTGCTCCTCTTTGAGCAGCTCGTTGAGAAAATCAAGGAGTAGATTTTTGTTGGGTTCTTCACCGAAGATCTTTTTGAATCCGTAATCGGTAAACAGATTGATGTAGCGTTCTTTGGTGGACATAGCTTTGACAGTAGAGCACGTTT
Source organism: Desulfobulbaceae bacterium (assembly GCA_011389815.1). Taxonomy (GTDB): domain Bacteria; phylum Desulfobacterota; class Desulfobulbia; order Desulfobulbales; family Desulfobulbaceae; genus Electrothrix. The sequence goes on from JAABTP010000104.1 coordinate 1,947, forward strand.
CCTCATACTTGATCTTGTGTGATGCTCATAATGAGTTTACTATACCCTGTCATGATTAAATGGTAAACTTGAAAAATATGGACTATCCCCTCTTCTTCTGGCTTTTACCGGGTTGAACGGCGGGAAGCATCTGCTGAGCTGAGGATTGATGATGGTCGGCGCGGCTCTGGAAATCAAGCTCACCCTGAATAAGCAGGAGTGCGGCAAGGAGTGGGAATATCGGGTTATCGCGGTGAACAAGGCCGGTGAGAGGGATCCGAGCAATACGGTGACTGCGGTGCTCTGTTGGGTGGGATTCATGGAGCCGGGATTCGCCAGCTTGTTTTTCTGTTATCTTTTCATATATTCCAGAGAATAGGATCTGAAACGAACTACAGGACGGAGAGAAAAAACCAAGTCACGTACTGCGCACTCACCTGCTTGTTTTCGATATAATTTATTGCAATTTCAGCTAAAAGCTATAAAATAGAGAAGTACACTTAATACAATTTTGTTGAAAGCAAGTTACTACTTGTGTTAAAGTACCTTTTTTTCGTACCTTAAAAAGAAGAATAATTATTAGCTAGCCCCAGTCGTACCAATACAATGAATACTCAGCGGATAGAGAATTTAATAAAATATATGTTAGCCGTTGCAAGCCAGAATGAAGACTGGAAAAGGCGCGAACTCGGCCCTATACATATAATTAAGTATCTGTATCTTGCTGATATGTATTACGCAAAAGAATCAGGTGGAGATACGTATACTGGCATAGACTGGGAGTTTTACCATTTTGGACCTTGGAATCTTGCTTTATACAGGGACGAAATACCAAATGCAGTTCAAAACATCGGTGCTATTGAAAGAACATTTCCAAGTCAATACACAAATGATGCCGTGCGTTGGTCAATAAAAGATATACTCCCGGATGAAGTAACAAAAGAACTTCCAATCAAAATATATCCTCTTTTAAATAGGGATATAAAAAGATTTAGTTCAGATACCTATGATCTTTTACACTATGTATATGTTACACCTCCCATGACAAACGCACGTCCCGGAGAAAAATTGCAGTTTAGAAGTGTCGTAGTTCCGAAAGAGGAGAAAGTTGAAACGTTCGAGAACAAGACGACAACTCGAGGAAAAAAGAAGAGAAAAGAAAGGATTATCAGTATAAGGGAAAAAATTAAACAAAGAAAAGCAAACAAAAAAACTATTATCCCCACTCCGCCAAGATATGACGAAGTGTTTTTAAATGGCGTTATGGAAATGAATAATGATTTTTCTCTAGAAGAAATGGAAGACCATAAAGGTATATTACAAATTTCTCAAAGTGCGTGGAGCAAAGATTGGAGGAAAGATTGTGACTTACCCTGACGGTACGCTTCAGAAATTTTTTGATGATAAAAACTGGTGGGACAAAAAAACAGACAAAACCTTAACACCAGGCCGCTTGATATGGGCTTTCATTCCACACGTTGACATCATGCCCAAATCAATGATCCCCGTCGGAAGACTTGAGGATGAAGCCAGAAATCATAATAAAATTAATTACGAAATAGCCGATCTTCGCATAAGAAATCCTTACAATCCGATGAAAAATCTCCCGACAGCTATTCTGCCGTATTTCCGCGAGGAATGTTATACTGTACATAGATCCAAAAAAAGACCTGCATTAGTGCTTGGAGACGGCGGACCTGAAATACCCAAGCAATTAAGGTCAAGTATGAAACCAGGTTCGCACGTAAGCCCTACAATAACTGTCGCACCATACTACGGAGCTGAAAAAAAAGGACAAAGCAAATGGTATGAACCCTTTGTTGAACGAATAAAAAAATGTGAATATCCACAATACATATGGGACATCCTGCCTATTCCGTCCGAAACAAAAACATCCATTTTAAGACTTGACCATATACAGCCAATTGGAAAACATTATAATTCGTATGAGCTGACAGATTATGTATTACAACCTGAAGCCATGGACTTACTGATTAATGAATGGCTACCGTGGCTTTTCACTGGAGAAATGGAAGTATGTGAAGCGGAAGGATGCGAAAAAACTTACTTACTGAATGAAATTAGAGAAGAATTATTGAGCGATCTGTCAATATAAAAAGCAACCTGCTTGAACATCCCGCCCCCTGCACTCTTTCCCCTTGAACTTTCCAAAAACATACGATAGTTGTCTATACTTCTCTTGACTATTCCTTCCGCCCGCTCCGGCCGGAAACAAACAATAAAATGGCTCTTACTACACTATAATGAAACTCAACATCCCGAACAACATCGCCGAAATCATCCCCTACCCCCCGGGCAAACCGCTGGAGGAACTGGAACGCGAATACGGCATCAAAGATTCCATCAAGCTGGCCTCCAACGAAAACCCCTGGGGACCGTCCCCCAAGGCCGTGGCAGCAGTTCTGGAAACCCTGAGCAACCTGCATCGCTACCCGGACGGATCCAGCTATCATCTCACCCAGGCCCTGGCCGACTGGACAGGTGCTGCCCCGGAAGAGATCATCCTGGGTAACGGCTCCAACGAGGTGATTGAATTCCTGGTCAAGGCCTTTATCCGCTCTGACGACGAGGTCATCACCAGCCACCCCTCCTTCCTCATGTACCAGAAATTCGTCCAGGTCCGGGGCGGCACCAACGTGGTGATTCCGCTCAAGGACATGGTCCACGACCTGGAGGCCATTGCCGCCGCCGTGACCGAGCACACCAAGCTCATCTTTCTGGACAACCCCAATAATCCCTGCGCCACCCTGGTCGGCAAGGAGGACTTTGCTGTCTTCCTCCGCAAGCTGCCCGAGGAAGTGGTTGTGGTGCTGGATGAAGCCTATATCGACTTTGTCGAGCCGGAACAACGCATTGATGTTCTCTCCCTGATCCGGGAAACCGAGGGCATTCCGGCGGTGGTGACCCTGCGCACCTTTTCCAAGGCATTCGGTCTTTCCGGACTGCGGGTGGGCTTCGGCATCATGCATGCGGAGATCGCCTCCCTGCTCCATCGGGTCCGCCAGCCCTTTAACATCAATTTGCCTGCCCAGGCAGGGGCCTTGGCCGCTTTAACCGATATTGAGCATTATGAAAAAACCATCAACGGCACTGCTGCGGGTCGGGAATGGCTCTCTGAGCAGGTCCGGGTCCTGGGCTGCGTTCCCTACCCCTCCTGCACCAACTTCTTTCTCATTGATGTGCAGGGCGATGCCACGGCTCTCTACGATGCCATGCTCTATAAAGGTGTGATTGTCCGCTCCATGAAGGCCTACGGCTATCCCCATTTCATCCGCATAACCATCGGTACGGAGCAGGAGAACCAACGCTTTGTTGCTGCGTTAAAAGATTGTCTCAAGGAGCTGGGTTATGTCTGAGCAGATACCTGAACAGGGAACCAACACGAAGTCGGATAAACTACGGGTCGTCACCATTGACGGCCCTTCCGGGGTGGGCAAATCCACGGTTAGCCGTAGAGTAGCCGCCAAACTGGGCTTTACCTACCTGGACACCGGGGCTATGTACCGGGCCGTGGGCTATGCCTGTGCCCAGGCCGGTATTGAAGTGGACAATCCTGCCCACCAGGAGGCACTGAACACGCTGCTGGGCAGGCTGGATCTCCGTCTCCTCCCACCGGAAAAGGAGGATGATGATGTGCGGGTTTTTCTCGGAGATGAGGACGTCAGCGCGGCCATCCGAATGCCTGAGATGAGCATGGTCGCCTCCAAGGTCTCTGCTGTTCCGGCGGTACGGAAGCGACTGACCGTGATGCAACAGGAAATGGGACAGGCCGGTGGCGTGGTGGCTGATGGACGGGATACCGGTACGATGGTCTTTCCCCAGGCGGCCTGGAAATTTTATTTGGATGCTTCACCGGAAGAGCGATGCCGCCGCCGGGTGGCCCAGTTACGTAAACGAGGCCAGGAGGTGGATGAGCAGGAGACCCTGGCCCAGATCATTGAACGCGACCGAAACGACCAGGAGCGCACTATTGCCCCGCTGGTTATGGCGGAAGATGCGATTCTGATTGACTCCTCCTCCCTCAATGCGGATGAGGTGGTGGCAAGGATGCTGGAGATTATCTCTTCCGGGTGAGTTCTTTGGCGGCAACAGGCGATCAGATGATCAAGGCTTGGCCTTCACGTTATTTTTTATACAGGCAAAATTCGTCATTGAGTATTTTATACTCACACCTGCTTTGTGCAAAAAATTACCCCACTACATGATGGGCCAGCTTGATCTATTCAACATATTGTTATAAATGTTTTTATATCGAGGAACAGTATTCTTTGAACTAAAAGACGATTCAACCATTTTAACTTCCAAAAGAAAGAGTCAAGAGAAAAAGCTCGCCAATTATAAATAAACTTGACTTTTTTACCCACTTTCCTGATCATATAAACAAGAAATTGATAAAGCCACAGCCGTTGCGAGGCGGTGTCGGAAAGCCACGGATCTCTCGGGAGGAGACCGCCGGGTTACCATAACTTCTTGTTGTTTAACAATGTCGCATCATGGCATCTATGACATGGTTAAACAAGAAATCCGCATCAGGACAAGCTCTTGACTCGCAAGAGTTACTCTTTCAGCTTGCCTTTGTTCTCCTCCCGCACTCCTTCAGTCCGACCCACTCAGAAGACAAAGATTTACTCTGTGGTCAAAAAAGGATGCAAAACTACTCAGTTTTTAAGAAAGGAGGAGACAATGACACACAAAATTCTGGCAGTATTGACTCTGCTACTCTTTGTTATCACACCATGTTTTGCTGCTCTGAAAAAAACAACAAGCGATGATGAAGTCAGGATAGGAATCCTTTCCTGGAGAGGACCGCTGGGCTTTGAAAAACGCTGGGAGGCAACTGAAGAATATCTTACCCAGGCAATTGATAGACCAGTCACTATCATCCCTTTGGAGTTTGAGGGTGTTTTACCCGCTGTTAAAGAGGGAAAGGTGGACTTTTTCACTGCTGATCCCTCCATGTTCATGAGTGCCAAAAAACAGTATGGTGCCAGTGAAGTATTGACCATGAAACTGAACAGCGCAGATTCAGTAGGAGCAGTCCTCTTTACCCGGTCAACAAATGATCAGGTACATAGCTTAGATGATCTCAGCGGCAAAAAATTCGGGGCCCTTCAGCGTTGGTCTTTTGGGGGCTGGCAAATGGCAGAAAAAGAATTTCGTGATACCGGGATTGATCCTTACCCCTTTCTCCATACCCTGCGTTTCTACGATAAACCCAGTGCTGTGGTAAGGGCTGTCCTGAACGGCCAGGTTGACGCTGGCACCATCCCGTCCAGTCTTCTGGAGCGCATGGCAAGAAGGGGGTATCTTGACATGAGCGAGGTAAAGATTCTCAACGAAAAAAAATATGCTGACTTTCCTTATGCCTGTTCAACAGAGCTGTACCCAGGATTTCCGCTGGCTAAAACCGCTACTGTGGACAAGAAACTGGCCTCTTATATTGCAGCAGCACTCAGGGTGTTACAACCAAGCGATCAAATACTGAAAGATGCCCGCATCAATGGTTGGGTTGATCCACTTGATTACACCGAAATTAAGCTTGTTCAATCAGAACTCAGAGGGGGAGGGTATACAGGAAAGAGGTATTAAAGGTATTAAAAGCAGGCGGGCAGGCCAAGGGGCCTGCCCCTACAATCTGAAAAGGACAATCTGAAAAGGAAGGTCTTTAAACTGGCGAATAATCTTCAAATCCATCCACAACAACCGTGTACTCAGGGTCTTCTATGATATCAACCTGAATAAGCTTATCTGCCTTATGGATAAGTTTCCGACAATCAGGACTCAGATGAAGCAAACTGATATTCTTGCCTGCCTGCTCATATTTCTGGGCCAGTTTATTAATAGCCTCAATCCCGGAATGATCAGCCACTCTGGACTCCCTAAAGTCAATGATAATTTCTTTTGGATCATTTTCCACATCAAACTTACTGTTGAACATCTGCACAGAACCAAAGAAAAGAGGGCCAAAGATCTCATAATGCTTGACCCCGTTTTCATCAATATGCTTTCTCGCCCGAATACGGAGGGCGTTTTCCCATGCAAAGACCAAGGCAGAAACAATAACCCCGGCCAACACAGCAATGGCCAGATCAAAAATCACCGTTAATACTGTGACCAGGAGAATAACCAGGGCATCGGATAAAGGAATTTTATCCAACACACTAAAGGTACTCCAGGCAAAGGTGCCGCCAACCACCATGAACATCAGGCCCACCAAGGCAGCCACAGGGATCATCTCAATCAATGAGGAGCCAAAAAGGATGAACAGAAGCAGGGCGAGTGCTGCCACAATCCCGGAAAGACGTCCACGCCCACCTGACTTGATATTAATAATACTCTGACCAATCATAGCGCAGCCGCCCATGCCTCCCAAAAAGCCATTGACAATATTAGCTGATCCCTGAGCAATACTTTCCTTATTGGCATTACCGTGGGTATTGGTCAGCTCATCAATAAGATTGAGCGCCATCAGGGATTCAATCAAACCTATTGCCGCAATGATGGCAGCATACGGAAAGATAAAAGACAGGGTGTCCAGATTCAAAGGAATAGCCGGGACGTTAAAGGAGGGCAAACCAGCCTTAATGCCTTCCCCACCTTTTGCCTGGACAAAGGACAAGACTGTTTCCGTCTCAATCCCTGTAAAGATGACCAGCAAGGCCACAGTAATAATAGCAACAAGGGCTGCTGGCACCTTGTTCGTCACTTTGGGAAACACATACAGAATAGCCATAGTCAGGCCGACCAGTCCAAGCATGGTATAGAGCGGCTTTCCCTGCATCCATGCCCCATTGACCTTGAACATGTCAAGCTGGGCAAGGAAAATAACTATTGCCAGACCATTCACAAAGCCCATCATGACCGGATGGGGAATTAACCGGACAAACTTGCCAAAACGGAAAACCCCGGCCAGGATCTGCAACACCCCAACCAACAACAGCGTCGCAAAGAGATATTGCAAACCAGCCCCTTCGCCTCCCATATCAGTACCTGTTTTTACCAGGGAAACCAAAACTATTGCTGTGGCTCCAGTGGCCCCGGAGATCATCCCTGGACGCCCACCAATAACAGCTGTAACTAAGCCCATCATAAAGGCTCCGTACAGGCCAACAACAGGCGAAACACCGACAATAAAGGCAAAGGCAACCGCTTCCGGAACCAAAGCAATAGCCACCGTTACCCCAGAGAGGATATCATCTTTAACAGTACCTTCTGTATCTTCTATAAGTTTAAATCGTTTCATCTTTCATCTTTCTTTTTTTCATTTGCTCTACATGATCATCCCGCCCCTGTGACGGCACAAGGGCTTACTTATAGCATTATTTTTTCTTCAAGGGAATGATTTTTTTTTGTTATAGGGTGAAAGTTCCAGCAAAAAGAGATGACCAATGAAAGAAAACAGGAACAGTGTAGGAGTCAACAAGAGTAAGCAGGAAGATGCGAAATGACTCCCGGACCCAACAAAATGCATATTTAGTATGATCAGCTTTTTTAACTTTTTTTTTAAAGCTATTTACTCCCTATGCCTCCTCATGTATCATAAATAATCTGTCAGGATGTTCTCCTGAAAAAGAAAGAGAATTGATCTTTGAGATCGTGCCATATAACTCCCATCCCTCCCCCTCGGGGAACGGGAGAACAGATACAAGCCATTAACCTTAAACCCTTTACTCTTACGATACATCAATACATCTCATGTTTATACTTGGAAACTTTCTGCTGGCCCTGGCCAAACTTATTAACATTGCTTTTTCTGCTTATATCTGGATTGTCATTGGTCGGGCCATTATCTCCTGGGTTAATCCAGATCCCTATAACCCTATTGTCCGATTTCTTGCCCAGGTTACTGATCCGGTCTTAGATAAAATCCGTCGCTATCTGCCACCCATGGGCGGGCTTGACCTCAGCCCTATGCTGCTCATTTTTGGGCTTATTTTCTTACAAAGCTTTATTGTACCTACCTTAATGAGTATCGGTGCCTCTTTGCATTAACAAAATACAAGCTCGCAATATGCCCTACCTGCAAACCCAACCTGACGGAAGCCTTCTGCTTTCTCTCTATGTGCAACCCAAGGCAGGCAAAAATGCCATTGTCGGCCTGCATGATGATGCCATAAAACTACGGCTCACAGCACCACCTGTGGATGGTAAGGCCAATAAAGCCGTTATTGCTTTTTGGGCAAAATCTTTAAAAATTCCAAAATCTGCTGTCACCATTAAAAGTGGTTTGCAGAGCCGAATGAAAAAGATCCTGTTGAATGGAGCAGATGAAGAGCAGGTGCGACGTCTGGTTGAATAATCAAGTGACCTGAAAAATCACTACCTGAATGATGTGACAAGGAAAGACTGTATGGGGACGTATCAACTTAAAAGCATAAAAGACGTTTTTTCGGAGGCATGGGATCTGTATACCAGCAGGGTCATTTCCATTTTTCTTGTTGCATTGCTGGCACTCCTTCTGAGCATTATCATCCTCGCCAGTGGCGGAGCAGCAGCATTTATTTCTTTAGGAGGCCAACCTTTTTTTGCAGGTGACCTCAAGGAAATCCTGCTCAATCCGATAGTTGTCGGCACAGGCGCTCTGCTCTTTCTTCTAACGATCCTCCTGATAAGCTGGTGTCATGCTGCGACCCTGACTGTCACTGTTCGGGACGAGATTAGTATTGGCAAGGGACTCATCACAAGCTGGAAATACGTTTTTCCACTCCTGTGGATCACAAGCCTCTATATCGGTATCATCATAGCAGGGTTAACGTTTTTCATCCTGCCCGGCCTGATTCTCAGCCTCTCCATGTCCCTGTGCTTTTGCATCATGATTAAAGAGGACAGACCAGGCATTGATGCAATCCTTGCCAGTCGCTTCTACATACGAGGCCATTGGTGGAACACCTTTATAAAACTTCTTCCCATTGGGATTGTTCTTTGCCTGCTTAGCTTGATCCCTGGAGCAGGACCAGTACTTTCCTTGCTCTTCAGCCCGTTTCTTCTTCTTGCCATGGTGAGCATCTACCATGATCTCAAAGAATGCGCTGAAGACGGGGAACCTCCCACCAGCACTGGCTGGCTCTGGGTTCTTTTTGGTGTTTTTGGCTTCCTGCTCCCTCTGCTTGCCTTTGTCGGCACTATTGTGGCCCTTGGCCCCCAGCTTCCTGAAATTATCACACAGGTGCAAAAAGAGGTTAACACAACCCTGGGAAAAGATATTTTTCCCCAATCTCAACCCGATACAAAAAAACCCATTGATGAGAAAACAACAAAGCCTCCAATTGTTCGTCAGCTTCCCTCAGTGGATGGACTTCTGATCTGGCGAGACCCTATAGGAGATGCCCATAATCCTCTTCTTGACGTAAAAGAGGTTTCAGCAAAAGGCGATCAGGGCGAACTCATACTCACCACCACCATGACCCGACCTCTTGATTCCTATTTCCTCACAGTTGAGGAAGGGGATATTGATTCTTTGATCAGTTTTTATCTGGATACAGACATTGACCGGACAACTGGCGGCACGCCTTTTGGTCAACAACAGAAAAGAAAAGGATATGATATTGATGTACAGGTACGGATTGTGGCACAACAGGAAGAGGACAACACTGTTTCAGGCGGACTGAAAGTAAGCCTTTATCAGATTGATAATCACAAAAGGCAACCTTTGGGGAAACAGCATAAAAACGCTGTCACTGTATCCGGGGATACAGTAACAGTACGTTTACCTTATTATCAGCTGGGGATTGAGCCAGACAGCACTATCCGCATTTGCTACAGGGAGGCGGATCAGGAACAGGGACGAGGCCTTGCCAAGGACAAACTCATCCCGCTACACTAAAAAAAGGCCCTTTCCTCTTTCAGCCTACTTATGAGCAACTGGATAGCTGTTCAGGAGCCACTCATTCCAGCCACCATTAAGGACATAAACATGGGTAAAACCTTTTTCCATAAGCTGACGGGCTAAATGGCCACTGCTGCCCAGTCCTTCACAGGCGCAATAAAGAACCAATGGCGTATTTTTGTGGAAATTTTCAGCCCAAATGTCAACTTGTTCACCTGGGAGACGGATTGCACCGGGAATCTTATTATCACTGCTGTTCCAATGCGATTCGGCCCGCACATCTAAAATTGTGTACTCATAGGAACCCAGCTTGTCCCTGAGTTCTTCTTTGCTTATGGTTTGAACATTAGCGGCCTGGGCAGCACCACCTATCCCTAATACAACGGCAACAACGAGCAGCAGAAAGTTTTTCATGGTATTTCCTCCTTTATAAATTTACTGAGCCTGGTTAATTGTGGCTTTTAACTGGTCTGGAATAATCTGTGGAGACAGGATTGCGATAACGTGAATTCTGCAAACAAAATGAGCTACTTTTTTTCAACAGGAAAATCGTCAGCTCTCCATTTTCGCCATCCTCCTTCAAGAACATAGACCTTGCTAAAACCGTTTTTGATGAACTTGCGTGCCAACCTGGACCTGAGATCTTTTCTCATCCCACTCCTACAGGGCAGGAAAACAAAATATACATTCACTTATGTCTCCACTGTACAGTTATTTACACCACCTGTACAGTTTTTTTTACACTGTGCATTCAATTAATTTTCAATAATCATAACAAGGTGAGTTCAGGCTTTTTCGCAGGAGGAGCAAAATATGTATCGCCTGTTTCCAGATCAAAGGAGATTGGGATTTAAAACTGAAGCAGGAAGACCAGGAAAGGTGGAGAAAATCGTCGCCAGGAAGATAATGCGTACATTTTATTTTCGCAGCATGAATCTTCCATTGCAGGGGGCTGACACTGTTTTCAGCGGCAGCTGACCTTTTAAAATCCAAGCCTCGCCTTTTTAAAGTAAGCCATGACTTTTAAAAAGTCACGACCCTGTTTTAAAAAATGAGGTCTCAACTTAAAAAAGAGAGACCTCTTCTTTTAAAATATAGTGCCCGCCTTTTAAAATATGGCGTCCACTTTTTAAAGATGAGAGCTTACCTTTAAAAACATGGCGTCCGCCTTTTAAAGGTGAGGGGTTGGAATTAAAAGCATGGCACCCACCTTTTAAAGGTGAGTCCCCTTCTTTAAAAAATCTGCCCGCATTTTCTTTTTCTGACAGCCCGCATGTAAAAGATACCGCCCGGCTGTTTTCCTGCCAGGATATGCAGACAATACCCCGGAGGCTGTTTGTTCTGTTGAGTAATCTCATCGGTCAGGACACCTTGCCAGGGAATCATCCGGGCATTGGACAGTTGAGATTGCGGGGAGGTTAAAAAGGGAGGGGTGGCTTCAGTGGTATCTGCACCGGCAGGGTAACCGTTCAGACCCCTCTCATTTTTTTTACGCAGCAAGAGGCAGAGGAGGCACATCCAGCCCCTGGCGCCGAG
>JAABTP010000105.1 GCA_011389815.1 Desulfobulbaceae bacterium
TCCTCATTATACAGGCTTTTTATTATCTAAGCAACTGTTTTTGTGTGGCGTTGAGATATTCTTTTCAACACCCTTATGATAGATATTTTTTACCTTATTCTCTCAGGAAAAACAACGGAACTGGTGCCCGTGCATCGGATTAGCTGTGTGAACCCGGAACTTGCTCTTACCTTGCTAAAAAACATCGTATCTCCTCTTGCACTGTTGGAATGCCTTTGTGTTTTTCCGGCTGATGTGCCAGATAATATCGGCGTTTGTACGGATGTCGTGATTCGTTCCTATCGAAAGATCGGGGTAGTGCCTTGAAAAATCTATTTTGACATGCTGTCCTTTTGCGGTACTATAAAAAGACAGGAGGTGACAACGTGAACATAAAAAGTGACATTAAACCAGTAAGTTTTCTCAAGAGCAGGTCTGCTGAACTTCTCAACCAGGTAAATAGTACGCATCGTCCGGTTATAATAACGCAAAACGGTGAGCCCAGAGCTGTACTGCAAGACCCTGAAAGTTATGAAAATATGAGAAATGCTATTGGGGTACTAAAGCTTCTTTCGCAGGGTGAAGAGGATGTAAAAAATGGTGATACCCTTACTCAAGAGGAAGTATTCGTCAATATTGAGCGTACGATAAAAAATGGCGAAAAGATATGAGGTGATATGGGCAAAAACAGCGGAAAATGATTTGTTGAAAATCATAGAATACATTGCGCAGAACAACCCGGCCAATAGTATACGAATACTGAAAAAGATAAAGAAACAAACAGATGAACTGTATCATTCGCCCAAGCGATGCAGAATTGTTCCTGAATTACATGATCAGGGAATCACCCAATATCGGGAAATGGTTATTACGCCTTGGCGTGTAATGTATCGTATCTCCGATGATAAAGTCTATGTTTTATCTGTTTTTGATTCAAGGCGAAATATTGAAGATATTTTACTGAAACGTTTCGCTCAAAACATTCTTTAATGTTTGGAAACAGAGTAACAGCCTGGGAAGCCTGAGCAACCAAACCGATCACAATGTATAACCGTACACAACACTCTACTTAACATGATACGATCCCAAGTAAAATCACTTATTGACCAATGTTTCCAGCAAGGTGTGGGCCAAGGCCTCTGGTCTGAAGCTGCTGCAAGTCGTTACAACGTAGAAGTCCCCCGCCATGAAGGCCAGGGCGATTTCTCCACCAACTTTGCTATGGTACTGGTTGGCAAGGAAAAACGTAATCCCCGTGAAATCGCCAGCCAGCTCGTGGATTTGCTCAATAAAGATGATGAGCTGCTGGATAAAGTAGAAATCGCCGGACCTGGTTTTGTCAATCTCTTTCTTAAGCCTTCGGTCTGGAGCACGGTTCTTGCCCCCATCAACGAGCAGGGCAAAGACTTTGGCCTCTCAGATGTTGGTAAAGGCAAAAAGGTCATGGTGGAGTTTGTCAGTGCCAATCCCACTGGTCCTCTCAGCGTAGGGCATGGTCGTAATGCTATCCTTGGAGACACCATTGCCCGTCTGCTCAAGGCCACAGGACATGATGTGACTCGTGAATATTATTTTAATGATGCAGGCCGTCAGATGCGGGTCCTGGCGGACTCCCTCAAGGCCCGTTATCTGGAAAAGCTGGGCCTGGAAAATGCATTCCCGGAAGACGGCTACCAGGGTGATTATATTTACAAGATTGCCCAGGCCATGATAGATGAGGCCGGAGAGGGGTTTAAAGATGCAGAACAGGCTGTTTTCCGTAAGCGGGCCCAGGAAGCCATTTTTGTTGATATTGACGCCACGTTAAAACGTATTGGTATTGCCTTTGACTCCTATTATAACGAGCATACTCTCTATGAAGGCGGCATGATTGAAGACGTGGTTGCAGAACTTCGCTCTAAAGACCTTGTTTATGAGAAGGAGGAAGCAACCTGGTTTAAGACCAGCAAATTTGGCCAGGAACAGGATCGGGTAATTATTAAGAATACTGGCGAGCCCACCTATCGCCTCCCGGATATTGCCTATCATCGGGAAAAATTTCGTCGGGGCTTTGACTGGATGATCAACGTGTTTGGTGCTGATCATATTGCTACAGTACCCGACGTATTAGCTGGTGTTGAGGCTCTGGGTCTTGATAAATCCAAAGTCCATGTTGTTATGTACCAGTTTGTCACCCTGCTCCGGGATGGTAAGCAGATCAAGATGTCCACCCGTAAGGCCACCTTTGTCACAGTAGATGAACTGGTGGATGAGGTGGGGGTGGATGCGCTGCGTTTTTTCTTCCTGATGCGGAAACCAGATTCCCAGCTGGAATTTGACTTAGAGCTGGCCACAGCCCAGAGCCAGGAAAATCCGGTCTATTATGTCCAGTATGCTCATGCCAGACTGTGTTCCATTGAGCGGATGGCCCAGGAAAAAGGCGTCAGCTTGCCCGTACTGGCTGAAACCGATCTCTCAGCCTTGCAGGCAGAGGAAGAATATCAGCTGCTCAAAACCCTGGCAAGCTATCCGGCTTTGGTGGCTGATGCAGCCACTGACCTGGCACCCCATCGAGTTATCTTTTTCCTCATGGAATTGGCTGGCAATTTTCACTCCTTTTATAATAAACATAAGGTGGTCACAGAGGATCAGCAGCTCACAGCAGCCCGGCTTTGTCTTTGTCAGGGGATAAAAACTGTACTCGCCAATGGTCTGGATCTGGTGGGGCTGACTGCCCCGGAGAAGATGTAAGAGGATAACTGTTATATTGGAATATAGCGGAATTGCTCTGGCAGGAGGGTGACTCAAAGGAGTCACCCTTATTAACACTACTTTTCTTCCACAGGATACTCTTCTTTATTTTCCTGGCGGAACCATTCCTTCCAACCGCCTTTGAGCGCATAGACTTCTTTGAGTCCTTTTTCTTCAATCAACGTGCGTGCCAAACTGGCACTGCTACCTTCGTTGTTTCAGGCGCAGTAAATAACCAGTTTTTTTCCCTCACGCTCCTTTGTAATACCGGGCAGCCACTCATCAATGGCGTCTGCTGCTGTCCGTCTTGCTCCTTTGATTTTGAATTCACTGGATTTCCAGTCTTTTCCAGACCGGGTATCCATAATAATGACCTCACCTGAGCCCATTGCTTTCTTGAGTTCTTCTTTGCTCATACGCGGAGCTTCAGCAGCAACAGCTGCCAAAGAACCAGCAAAGAGGAACAGTGTGATGAATAAAACAATTTTCTTCATGTTGTTTTCTCCTTTCTTGCAGAGGTATTGATAAAAAACTGGCAGATCGCAATCAACATGCCAGCACTGAGAGCAGATAAAATACAGAGAATAAGCTGTTGTTGTTCAGGATCTCCCAAAGGAAGCCCTATGAGAACAATACTCAGCGCTAATGTGCTGAGAAGGGCTGGGATTGGCACAAGACCCTTTTGTCTATACAGCCAAAAGAGAGCAGCTATGCAACGGGCCACCATGTACAGAAGCCAGAGAAAAAGAGCGGCCCGCAGGAGATTCTCAAGCAATGTTTCGCCAGCAAGGCCTGTAGCCATTGCCACGCCTATACAGGCAGCAAGTAATACGGGCAAAAACAGTTGTGGGTTTGTATAGGCCTTTTCTTTATGCTTGCTCAATGGATCTGTGAGCATGCGTTGGCAAAGAATGAAAAAACCATTTACGGCTCCGCAACTTCCTGCGATAACAATAACTCCCATGATATAACGACCAGGATTACCTAAAATTTTTCTTGCCGTGGTCATGTGCGGAATACCTGATGAGGCAAGGCGTTCCAGCGTGACATTATTCAACGAGGCTGCAACCCAGATCAAAAAGAGGACAAAGCCTATTGCTGGAATAAGGATAGTGCCAGCTCTGTTATGTCTTTCCCCAGGAAAGAGGGTCCCCACATAAACAAGCGGTAAAAAGATAAGCACTTGCCAGGGAAAGAAAGAGGTGCTGCTGGCCCGCCCTTGATCTGCTAAGGTGGTTACCATTATATTGGGAGAGGATAAAAATATTCCATAAGCACTGAGAGTAAGTAAACCCAGCATTGTGATACCAATAAAAAATACCTGGGCACCCAATTTGATTTTTTCAGTAAAAAATTGCAGACCCGTAAGCAGGCCAAGAAGGAGAAAGGCAAAACCAAAATTTGGAAACCAATACAGGAAGACTTCGTTAAATGCGTAGCCTGCTGTGACTAAGAGGGCCGTTGCAGAAATAATGGTGAGCGGAAGTATGGCAGCAAATGTAAGCGTACTTATGAGTATGCTGGAAAAGGCCTTGTTGTTTTGTGCTGGAAAATCATACGCTGGAAGATCCTGATGCGTAAGAAGGGCAGCACAGATCATAAAACAGAGGGTGATAAGTGCAAAAGGTGGGAAGATTGCCCAGCCAGCCTGTCCTGCAAGATTGCCGATAAGAGCCAATGATTCTGGGGAAAACATCCAGCAGCAACCAAGAGCCAGAGCAGAGAGAAGAGAGCGTTTCATGAAAAAAAACCTGAGTATTTATACCTGCTCCGATGTGGGAGCATACTTTGTTATTAACCTCCTCATGTCTCGGAAATCATGCATCTGATTTCATCAACATGATAAACCAAAGAACGCTACTCTTCAAAAGAAAAAGTTTTTTTATCCAAAGGATGGCCCAGAAATGAGCATGATATAAAGAAGTATCGTTGTCACCAAGGGAAAAAAATGGTACCTTTTTCCTGAGCCATATCATATTATCCCACCACAGCGAGTGGGAGTTATTGGTATTATTTTACCCCAAACCTTCCTTACTTCTGTAACTCATGAAAAAAACCCATAATGCCATTACCGGGAATGGCTCCCCCCTCTCAAAATACCAGGATATCATGGTAGGTAACCGCTCCTGGATGCATTTTCTCTACTATGAATGGTGTCAGTTCTTAGCCCCTGTACCTGGGGTACTGGGTATGGCCTTACGAAAAATTTTTTGGCCAGCCCTGTTTGGTTCCTGCGGGAGGGGGTGTATGTTTGCCTCTGGTATCACCTTGCGTCAACCTGGCAGGATCTATCTTGGTAACGCTGTGGTTATCAGCGAAGGCTGTATTCTTGATGGTCGTCATGAAGCAGAGCCTGTTTCCATCCGTTTTGGTAATAATGTCATTCTTTCCAATGATGTTATGATTTCCTGTAAAAACGGCAGGATCAGTATTGGAGATAATTGCGGAATAAATGCCCGGACCATTATTCAATCCACCAGTAATTGCCCTGTGGTTATCGGGACTGACTGTATTGTTGGTCAGCAATGTTTTCTGGTTGGAGGCGGGAGTTACCATATTGATCGTTTGGATATCCCGATGAGAGAGCAGGGAATACGCAATGATGGTGGCGTACATCTTGAGGAGGATGTCTGGCTCGGAGGTAATGTCACTGTGCTTGGTGGGGTGACCATGGGCAAGGGCAGTGTGGCCGGAGCTGGGGCGCTCCTGACCCGTTCTGTTGCTGACTATACAGTTTCTTTGGGTGCTCCGGCTCAGGTTGTAAAAAAACGTACCTCTACAGATTCTACAGATAGCATGGATAGGGCGGATAGAGCATGAGGAAAGCTATGAGTGGTACGAAAAAAAAGCAGCTCATCCTTGCCTTTAAAATACTTTTCAGTTCCACGTTGATGTTTTTGCTCTACCGGAGGATTCCTCTGGATGAACTCAAGGGCGTCTTTGCTTCACTGGAATATATCTATTTTCTCCCGATTTGTCTGTTGCTTTTTATCAACACCATACTGAGTGCCTTGAAGTGGCGTCTTTTTCTTCTGGCTGATGGCGTTGATATCCCTTTGTCAACCTTGACCATGACCTATTTGATCGGCAGCTTTTACAACCTCTTTCTTCCATCAAATATTGGCGGAGATTCCTATCGCATCTACGATATAGCGCAAAAAAGCAGAGACAGTGTCCGTTCTGCTGCCTCTGTATTTGCTGATCGTTTTTCCGGTTTTCTTGCCCTGGTTTCTCTGAGCCTGATTTCTTCGGTATTGGTGGCCCGGGAATTTAACAACCTGTTCTTTTTTCTCGCTCCCTTGCTGATTTTTCTGATTATGCTGGCTGCGCTCATTGCTCTTGTCAAAGAAAAGCCGCTACGAATTCTCCTGAGCTTGACCCGTTTGGATCGATTTTCTTTTTTGGTTAATCTCACGGAAAAATTTTTTCGTTCTTTTCAATGCTACGGGGCTGACCGCAAGTTGCTCAGCCAGGTGATGCTGATCTCCTTTAGTTTCCAACTTTCAGTTATTGTGATTGTCCAGTTACTGGCCCTTTCTCTCCATGCCTCTGTGCCGTTTTTTTATTTTAGCGCCTTTGTCCCGTTGATCACCTTAATGGAAGCCCTGCCTATTTCTGTGTTTGGTCTGGGATTACGGGATATGGGCTATGTCTTTTTTTTTGGTTGGGTGGGCATGACAGATGTGCAGACCAGATCTCTTGCCTTGCTTTTTTTAGCAACAGCAGTGGGATATTCTTTAATCGGTGGTCTTATCTATGTAGTGCGTCTTTTGTGGCCAGAATCAATCCGGCCAGCAGACAGTTGTCCTGAATCCTGATTTGAGAGTATTATGCTGAAAAGTCGTTATTTACTCAACACCCTCTTGTCCCTTGGCATTTCTCTTTTTCTCCTCGCTTTGCTGATTCATGGTGTTGATGGAACTGCAGATCTTGCTATCAGACCCAAACTTTATTCTGTCCTGACCCGAACCGCCTGGAACGCTCTCTTGCTTTATATGCTGGCAAGTGTTGTTCAAACTTTTTTTCGGGCAATCCGCTATAGGGTACTTTTAAAGAGTTCACTTACAAAGGATGAAGAGTTGCCCAGCCTTTTCTATCTTTTTATAGTTACCATGAGCAGAAACATGTTTATAGACATGCTGCCAGCCCGTTTAGGAGAATTGAGCTATGTTGCTATGCTCAAACTGGGGTTTAAGGTCAGAACAGATGCCTGTTTAAGCTCACTTGCCCTTTCCTTTGTTTTTGACCTGATTGCTTTGGCTTTTTTGCTCCTGGCAATGATAGGATATCAGCTCTTTTTATCCGGGGTTGAACTCTGGCTGGTTGTGACCTTGGTTATCCTCTTAATTATTTGTGGCCTTTTTTTGCTGATCCTTTTTCCCGTGCTCCAGCAGGTGAGTGAACACTTGACCGGGAGATTTGATCAAAAGGATCGTCCTGAGAGTAGATTGGGGAGGATACAAAAAAAACTTATTCATCTGATTCAAGATACCTCTGACTCTGTACAGAGTGCTGCTCAACAAGGAGTCATAGGACAGGTATTGCTTCTCTCCCTGGGAGTTCGTGTAGCCAAGTATACAGGATTATATCTTCTTTTCTGCGGAGTAGTTGCCAGCTCATTTACTGATATCACCAGAAATGTGACAGATGTTGTTATCGCCTTAATCAGTGCTGAAGCCGGGGCAGGACTGCCCATACCAACCTTTATGAGTTTTGGCACCTATGAGGCAGGTGGCACCTTGGCATTAATTGCGTTAGGAGTCAGTAAGGCAAGCTCTGTGGTGGTGATGCTTGCCCTCCATATCTGGAGCCAGGTTATTGATTATGCCTTTGGGATCGGAGCAACTGTTTTTTTTGCCCTGTATATACTTGATCTTAATCTATTTTTTAAAGACACTTTGTCCTCCTTTTCTGGAGCAGGGCAGCAAAACATCAATACACGGCAAAAGAAAAACTGGAAAGCACTTGCTTATGTATTAGTTCTTTTTCTGGCAGGCGTTTTTTTTCTCGGTTTTCAGTTCTGGAAAACACAAAAAAAAGGCTGGTTATACCCGCCCAGTCCGGGCACGGCTATCGCGTTACCAAGCACAGCAGCCCAAAAAACAAGCCCTGTTTTTGATGAGCTTCACGGGTTCGTTATCTGGAGTAGTAATAGGTTTGGCAATCATGATCTGGTGATGTTGACCTTGCCAGATTTGAAGTTGAGTCGTTTAACAAATGATCTGCACACAGAGTTTTTCCCGCGAATCTCGCCGAATGGCGACAAGGTCCTTTTTTGTCGCTCCCAGGAACCTTGGGTTTCTCAAAGGAATAAATTTGCCTGGGATACCTGGATACTGGATTTATCAACCGGAACAACCCGGTTACTTGCGAAAAATGCGCTCACGCCTACCTGGTCCTCTGATGGTGAAAAGGTCTATTTTCTTCGTCAGGCAAATCAGTTTGTCGAATATACCCTTGCCAATCAAAAAGAAACTGTGGTATTTGAAACAGGAAAAGATGACCTTTCCCTGAGCGCCTCAATTCAGCTGGAGACCCCCGTATGGAGCGAAGCTGAGCAGGCCCTGGCTGTAACCCTGCGTGGCGGCGCACGAGGGACCTTTGTTATTCATAAGGATAAATCCATCCAGCAGGTCGGAAAAGGCTGTCAGCTCAACTGGGCACCTGACTCTTCCTTTCTTTATCTGGTAGATCATGCCAAGGCAGGCGGGAATGCTTTTTTCAGGGTAGATCCAGAGACCTTGGAAAAAAAGCTGTGGTTTGATGCCCCAGGAGCATTCAGTCATGAATATTTCCCCAAGGTCTCCAATACCGGTGATATGCTGGTTTATGGTGCAAGCACAGGTGGACATGAGCACGACAGGGCAGATTATGAAATTTTTCTCTGGCCCATTGGCACCCCTATGGGGAATACAGCCCGCCTGAGTTTTCATACCGGTAATGACAACTGGCCGGATATTTATTTATATTAACCTCCTTGATTTCAAGAGATAAAGCATAAAGGGATAAAGTGTGAAATTATCTGTAGTTATTCCTGTTTATAATGAAGAAGAAAACATCAACCTTCTTTACGAAGAGCTGAAAGGTGTGCTCAACAGCCTGGAGCATGACCACGAGATCCTCTTTGTTGATGATGGTTCAAGTGATGGCAGTTTATCTTTGCTGGAAAAAATACAAAAACAGGATCAACATACTGTGGTGGTCTCCTTTCGTCGAAATTTTGGCCAGACCGCTGCCATGTCTGCGGGTTTTGATTATGCCACCGGAGATGTGATTGTGACCATGGATGGGGATATGCAGAATGATCCCCATGATATTCCCATGTTCCTGGAAAAAATGGACCAAGGCTATGAGTTGGTCAGTGGCTGGCGTCATGATCGGCAGGATCCCTTTCTGAATCGCCGCCTCCCTTCCATGATTGCCAATAAGGTCATTTCGGTGGTTACCGGGGTTCATCTCCATGATTACGGGTGTACCCTGAAAACCTTTCGTAAAGAAATCACTCAGGGTATTCGTCTTTATGGCGAAATGCATCGTTTTATCCCAGCCATTGCCAGTGGTGTGGGAGGCAAAATTACTGAGGTCAAGGCCAATCACCGTTCCCGACGTTTTGGCACTTCAAAATACGGCATTTCCAGAACCCTTCGGGTTGTTTTGGATCTCATGACCGTGAAATTCCTGCTCAGTTATGCAACCCGGCCTATTCATGTCTTTGGTACGCTTGGCCTGCTCAGTGGTGGGTCAGGCTTTTTGATTGCCCTGATCATGACTATCCAGCGGATGTTTTTTGATGTCCCTATGGGCAACAGGCCGCTGCTCTTGCTGGCAATTCTGCTCATCCTTATGGGAATGCAGTTTATTTATATGGGCCTGTTAGGTGAACTCCAGGTCAGAACCTATCATGAATCCCAGGAAAAACCAATCTATGTGGTGCGCAAGGTTTTTGGTCGTCAGGATCAGAAAGACCAGGAAGAATAAGCATATTCATGAAAAATGATCAGAACCTGGCGGTCAATATTGTTATCCCGAATTGGAATGGATTGCGCTTCCTTCCAGCCTGTCTCGCCTCAATACAACAGCAGACTTTGAGTTCGTTGCAAATTACGGTTGTTGATAATGGGTCCAGCGATGGCTCGTTGGAATATTTGCACAAGCATTATCCACAAATACAAGTTATTGCATTGCCTGAAAACAAAGGTTTCAGCGCAGCAGTGAACAAGGGGATACTGAGCAGCACTGCTCCTTTTGTGTTTCTGCTGAATAATGATACGGAATTGGCCCCGGACTGTCTGGCTCGTCTTATGGAGGTTGCAGCAGAGCAGAAAGAGTTTGTCTTCTTTTCACCGAAAATGCTCAATTTTCATGACCGGACAATCCTGGATGGGGCAGGGGACGGCTATCTACGTGGAGGAGCCGGGTATCGTTTAGGGACTCTGGAATCAGATGGACCACTATATAATGAGCCTGGCCCGATCTTTGGGGCCTGTGCTGGTGCGGTACTCTATCGCCGCTCCTTGTTTGATCATATTGGTCTGTTTGATGAAGATTTTTTTGCTTACCTTGAAGATGTGGATCTGAATCTGCGCATCAATCATGCAGGCAGAAAAGGATATTATGTGCCTGCTGCCAGGGTGTATCATATTGGCAGTGCATCCAGTGGCTCTAAGATTAATCCTTTTACAATTCGTCTTTCCACCCGTAATTCTTTCTATGTGCTGCTCAAAAATTATCCAACCCGCCTTTTTATGCGTTTCTTACCTGTTCTTATAATCTATCAATTTTTCTGGTTCCTCTTTGCCATAAAGAAAAGGCAGATCGTGCCGTATTTCCAAGGGGCAAGGGAGGCATTGAGCGGCATGGGGCAGATGCGGAAAAAACGGAAGGAGTTAAGCAGCTATGATTCCCTGACTGTGGATGAATTTGCTGCGTGTCTGACAGCAGCAGAGAAAACCGTTGTCCGCTCCATTATGCAGAGGCGGAGTGGGGAAGGCAAGAGCAACTGGTTGCTCAAAGGGTATGTGTTTCTTTTTTGCTAATTTTTAATCGGGCTACTCAGAGACTCCTTTTCACCATTCCCTTAACGATTCTTTTGGCCTCATTGTTGTTGGCCTGTCCGGGAGGAGCTTACTTCCTATGGTTCTGAAAATGATGAAAAAGATAAACCTTGGAAGGTGAACTAATTATGATTAAAGAAATAACTGTCGAAAACTGGAAAAGCTTTAAAAAATCAAAATTTTATATCGACCCTTTAACAATACTGATAGGGGCAAACGCCAGTGGTAAATCTAATTTACTGGATACGTTTATTTTTTTGTCTCGTATTACTACGAATGTTCCTATTTCACGGGCTATTAACGGGGATGTAAATCTTCCCCCAATCAGGGGAGGCTTTGAATGGGTTTGCCGCAAACCATCAGATAGATTTACCATAAGGATGATTTTTCAAAAGTCCGGAAAACAGGATTACCAATATGTACTTACCTGTAAAGTCAACGATACAAAAGCAGAAGTGTTTTACGAAGCATTATCAATTCTAACACAATCCGGTAAAAATAAATCAGTAAAAGAGAAGTTTCTTTTTAAGACCGCAGAAGAAGAAGCCAACACTCCGGGGTTACCCACTTATTTTAGTACCGGTGCCCAAGGACGTGGAAAGCGTATTGATCTGAATCGCTCTCACTGTATTTTATCACAGGCTGAAACCCTTAACCTTCGCAAAGAGGTTGTTGAAGCTGTAAAAAAACTATTAAAGGAATTACAGGGCATATTTGTTTTTGATCCAATCCCAAGCCACATGCGAGATTATAAACCTTTTTCCGATACCCTTCAATCTGACGGTTCTAATCTTGCCGGGGTACTTGCTGGACTGGAACAGCAGAGGAAAGAGGAAGTTGAAAAAGAGTTGACATGTTATCTGAAAGACTTACCGGAAAAAGATGTAAAACGTGTCTGGGCCGAGCCCGTGGGTAAATTTCAGACAGATGCCATGCTTTACTGCGAAGAAGGCTGGAGAGCTGAGAAATATGAAGTTGACGCACGAGGAATGTCCGACGGTACATTGCGTTATCTTGCTATTGTTGCCGCTCTTTTAACACGAAAAGAAAATAGTTTGCTGATTGTGGAAGAGATTGACAACGGCCTGCATCCATCAAGGGCAAAGATTCTGGTTGATATGTTGAAAACATTGGGGAAAAAGCGAAATATTGATATTATTGTAACTACACACAATCCCGCCATTCTTGATGCTTTGGGTAACACAATGGTTCCTTTCATAACCGTTGCACATCGTGATAATAACACTGGTTCCAGTATTCTCACGCAGCTCGAAGATATCGAAGAGTTGCCCAAGCTGATGGCAGGCGGAACCATCGGCAGGTTGTCAACGGACGGTAAGATTGAACAGGCTCTGATGAGGGAGCATGCTGAATGAAAAAAGTGTTAATTATCGACACCAGTATTCTCTGCGTATGGCTTGCTGTTTCCGGAATGGATACCTGTGGCTCTGATAATGATAGATGGGATAAAGATAGGGTCCAGCTTAAAATTGAAGATGAGCAGGCAAAACAAACCACCTTTGTTTTGCCGCTGGCAACTATCATTGAAACCGGAAATCATATCGCTCAGGCTTCTCACAGCCGTAAAGAACGGGCAGATGCATTAGCTGAACTAATGAAAAAAAGTGCAGATCAAAAAACACCATGGGCGGCCTTTTCAGAACAAAGCACCTTGTGGACTGCGGAAAAACTGAAAGAACTTGCCGATTCGTGGCCGGAATTGGCTGCAAGTAAGCTGTCTATAGGAGATACAACCATAAAAGATGTGGCTGACTATTACGGGGAAATGGGATTCATGGTCGAAATCCTAACAGGAGACCAGGGATTGAAGGCTTATGAACCGGTGAAACCTATTGAAATTCCGCGACGGAGAAAAAGATGATGTTAGCGAAGCACCTGGGTTTCTTCAAAGGTGGTCCGTCAGTATTTTGAATCCTGTGTGGCCGAAGCAATGAAGGGGATTATCTGCCTACTGCCAGGGGGGATTGTAGTGGCAGTGCATCCAGTGGTTCTAACATAAATCCTTTTACTGTTTGCCTTTCCAGCCGTAATTCTTTCTATGTTTGCTGAAGAATTGTACAACCCTGATTTTAATTCCCCTGAATCATTTTATCCTCTCTGTTAAGCAATGGACTGCGAAAACAAACTCCATTGGCGTGATTGCCGCTCTACTTTTCGCGATTTTGAAGAAAACCAGAATTTATAACAACAAATGATCATTGATCATTGATCATTGTTGATTGGAGATTGTAAAGATGCCGACTACAGAAAAACTGAGAAACAAGCTTATGGCCAAGCTTACGGAGCTGTTCCAGCTGGATCAGCCGGATCTTGATTTTGGATTTTATCGT
This sequence comes from Desulfobulbaceae bacterium, assembly GCA_011389815.1. Taxonomy (GTDB): domain Bacteria; phylum Desulfobacterota; class Desulfobulbia; order Desulfobulbales; family Desulfobulbaceae; genus Electrothrix. Next base: position 13,115 of record JAABTP010000105.1, read on the forward strand.
ATCATGCAGGCCAAGGCGGAGCAGGTGAAATCTTTTATCGATAAAGACCTCCTTCAGATCATTGAAGATGCCTTTGGGCAGATTGATGAAGGCAGAAAAGCTGAACGGCTCATCGCAGATTAGTGGGGAACGCCATGTTCCGCAAATACTCTGAGCCTGAAATTTTCAAAATTTCTATATC
>JAABTP010000106.1 GCA_011389815.1 Desulfobulbaceae bacterium
GATATTGCCAAAGACACCCTGGACGAGTGGATCTACTTTCTCAAGAATGAGGAGATCAAGAATGACTTCAAGGCCAAAGGAATAAAAAAGGCCAAGCAGGAGCTGGACATCCTCAAGCTTTCCGATGAAGAACGCCGGGCCTATGAACGGTATCAGGATGATTTGCATTATCAGGCGAGTATGGTGGAGTCCTCGTATACTGTGGGCGTTATGAAAGGTATTGAGAAAGGAACTGAACAAGGAGTGATACAAGGTGAAAAACAGAAGGCTCTTCAGATTGCGATGAATTTGATAAAAAAAGGTGTGCTTGATGCGCAGGAAATAGCGGACCTGACCGATTTATCTGTTGAAGAAGTCAAAAGCTTGAAAAATAGATAGGCTGCAACAGGCTGAACAGCCTGAATTTTATTCTATAACGTATAAGGATTCATGACAGAAAAAAATATCCCCCTGAACGAACGAATTATCTTTGCCCTGGATGTCACCTCACCTGATGAGGCAATGGCCCTGGTGGAGAAGCTGGATAGCGAAATCAAGTTTTTTAAGGTAGGGCTTCAGCTCTTCTTAGCGGGCTGGTTTCACACCATTGATGCTATTATTGCACGCGGCAATAAGGTGATGGTGGATCTCAAATTTTTTGATATCCCGGAGACGGTGAAGCTGGCTGTGGATCAGCTAAAAAACCGGGGTGTCAGTTTTGCCACTGTGCATGGCAATGATCCTATCTTACGGGCAGCTGTCCAGGATAAGGATAGCGAGATGAAGATCCTTGCTGTTACGGTGCTGACCAGCTTTGGTGAAGAGGATATGCGGGCTATGGGGATGACCGGCTCGGTAGGGGATTTGGTCCTGCATCGGGCGCGTAAGGCCCTGGAGATCGGTTGCGATGGGGTGGTTTCCTCTGCCCTGGAAGCGGAACCACTTCGTGATGATCTGGGCGAGAATTTTCTGGTGGTTACTCCGGGGATCAGGCCAGGAGCCAATGTTGATGATGGCTCTGATGATCAGAAGCGAATTGCTACTGCCAAGCAGGCCATTATTAACGGTGCTGACCATGTAGTCATCGGTCGCCCGATCCGGGATAGCAAGGATCCCATCGCCCTGATTCGTGGGCTGCATAAGGAGATTGCAGAGGGCTTGGCAGAGAAAGCTGATCACCTGTTCCCGCCTCATGGATCCTGAATATGGAAGTTGCGTAGCTTTGATTGAGTAAAGCAAAATCAGACAATTCGGGCAATGCGTTTGTCAAGGGTACTTACCTGTTCAATAGAGTTTCTTTCTTGATAACCAACGCTTCTTCGTTGTTAAACAATGCTCCTTGGTTGATAACCAACGTTCCTTGGTTGTTAACCAACGCTCCTTGGTTGATAACCAACGCTCCTTGGTTGATAACCAACGTTCCTTGGTTGATAACCAACGTTCCTTGGTTGATAACCAACGTTCCTTGGTTGATAACCAACGCTCCTTGGTTGATAACTAACATTCCTTCGTTGATAACTAACATTCCTTCGTTGATAAACAGGAACCTTCTGTTTGTTACAAACAACCTTTTGTTTGCTCGTTTCAACTCCTTTGCGGAAAAACAAGACGCCTTACAAACAAAGCGGGAGAACAGACTTGGTTATTTCTTTCTTGGAGGTGAAGGGAGAAACGTGGTATCCTTCTCAGAGTTTACAGATGTTTTTCTGGAACGCAACTTCAATATTCCAGGATCAATATTGTCTTTTTTACCCTCAACCTTTTATTGAAAAGGATCGTTCTATGCATGTACAGCGTACTCGTTTCTTACTAGCCTTTCTGCTCATCTCCTTTTTTGTTGCTCCAGGTCTCACCAATGCATCTTCTGCAACAAAACTCTGTATTTCTCAGGGCTGGCCCCACGAGCAAAGTGATCTCTCTCCTGATCCATCGTTGGTTTTTGGCACCCTGGAAAACGGGTTTCGCTATGTGCTCATGCCCAATCAGGAACCCAAAGGACGGGTTGCCATGTATCTCAATGTCCAGTCTGGTTCTTTGCATGAAACTGAGAAGCAACGGGGACTGGCGCATTATCTGGAGCATATGCTCTTTGAAGGCAGCACCCATTATCCCCCTGGCACCCTGGTGGAATATTTTCAATCCATTGGTATGGAGCACGGTAACGACACCAATGCGCACACCTCGTATAATGAAACAGTGTACAAGCTGTTGCTTCCTGATGATAAGGAAAAGACCTTGAATGACGGTCTGGTGGTTTTAACTGATTATGCAGCAGGCGCATTGCTTCTGGAAGAGGAGGTGGAAAAGGAGCGAGGCATTATCCTTGCAGAGAAACAGACCAGGGATTCTGCGCAAAGAAGAGTCTCCAGGAAGAGTATTGAACAGGCGTTTGCCGGAACCCTGGTTGCGCAACGGGATGTAATCGGTACAGATAAAGTCCTGAAGACGGTTGATTCGGCCTTGCTCAGGCAGTATTATGAAACCTGGTACCGACCAGAAAATATGATTCTGGTTGCTGTGGGAGATACTGACCTTGGTAAGCTGGAAAAACTGATTACAAAGCATTTTTCCGGGCTGAAAGCCAAAACACCCGCTCCTTCCTGCCTTGATTTGGGACAGGTGGCAGACAGCGGAACCGAAGCCATATATCTTTTTGAGAGCGATCTTGGGTATACCGAGGTTTCTCTGGATTCTGCCTGGAATGTTGCCCCCCAACGCCCCACCAAGGCAGAAGCGGTTCTTGATGCAAAAAAATATGTTGCTCAGGTTATGATGAATAACCGTTTGCAGCACCTGGTCAATCAACCTGAAAGCCCTATGACCAAGGCCAGCTTTTCCAGTGATGTTTTTTTTGGTCGCCTGGGATATACATCCATAGATGCCAGAACCTCTCCTGAACAATGGCGCGATACCTTGGAAACCTTGAGTGTAGCCCTGCGGCAGGCCCTACAGTTTGGCTTTGGAGAAGCTGAATTTACCCGGGCAAAAAATGAAATTCTCACTGCATTAAAAAAAGAAGTACAGGTCGCAGACAGCAGAGAAAGCAAGACTTTGGTTTCTGGTATTATCAATACCTTAAATGATAATGAGGTGTTTTTCTCTCCAGATCAGAAATTGGCCCTGTTTGCACCAATTTTGGAAAACATGACTCTCGCTGAAGTGAACCAGATTTTTCAGGAGATGTGGCATGCACGGCGTCTGGTTAAAGTGATAGGAACAACAGAGCTGAAACCTGAGACCGGTGCATCTCCAGAGGATATGATTATTAAAGCCCTGCACAAGGCTGAACAGGGCGAAGTAGCGGCCTGGGAACCACGAGCAAAGGCTGTTTTCCCCTATTTACCTATTCCAGAAAAAGCAGGTAAGGTTGTTACGCAGAGGAGCTATAAAGACATTGGCGCAGAACGCTATGTCTTTGAGAATGGGTTGGTATTAAATCTGAAACAGACGGATTTTCAACCCAATGAAATCAAGGTGACAGCAACGCTGGGACATGGCCGACTCGCTGAAACCAAGCCTGGTCAGGCCCTGCTTGCAGAAAAGCTGCTGCCGGAAAGTGGGCTGGGAAAACTGACCAAGGAGCAGCTTAAGGAAGTACTGGCACCCTATTCTTCCTCCATAGAATTTGAGGTTGAGAAAGACAGCTTTCAGGTACAGGGTAAAGGATTGAGAAACGAGAGTGAACTGCTTTTTCAGCTTTTGTATACCCAGCTTTATGACCCGGCTTTTCGGAAAAATGCCTTTGAACGAGGGATGCAACAGATTCGCCAGGCTTATGCCCAGCTGGAAAGCTCAGTGGAAGGGATGATGCATCTGCAAGGGGAACGATTTTTAGCTGGCGGCAATTTGCGCTACGGGGTCGTTCCACTTGAATTGCTGGAAAAAGTAACGCTTACTGATGTTGAACAATGGTTGCGTCCTGTTTTTCAGGAGAGCATGCTGGAAATTTCTGTGGTGGGTGATTTTGATGACAAGGAGGTACTCGGTCTGGCTGGACGTTATTTTGGTGGACAGACCAGAAAAAAATGGCAAGAGAGAGAAGGAGAGTCGATAACCTTTCCCTCAGGTAAAACCTTGTCACTGGATGTCACGACGCAGAGTAAAAAAGGTATGGTGACTGTTGCCTGGCTCACGGATGATTTTTGGGACATCTCCCGCACCCGACGGCTTAATGTCTTGGCCTCTGTGCTGAATGACCGGATGCGTAAGCTGATTCGGGAGGAGTTGGGGGTCGCCTATTCTCAGTATGCGTATAATCAGTCCAGTCTTGTTGATCCAGGCTTTGGTGTCTTGCGTTCTGTAGTGGTGGTTGACCCGTCTCAGGCAGAGATGGTGGCAGGCAAACTGAAGGAGCTTGGTGGGCAACTTGCTACAGGGAAAGTGACCAAGGATGAGCTGGAACGTGCTGTAGAACCAACCCTGACCTCGGTTCGGGATATGGTACGTACCAATCGCTACTGGTTGAACTCTGTGCTGGTGCAATCCTCCCGTCATCCTCAGCGGTTGGAATGGCCTACAACCATTCAGCCTGATATTGCATCCATTACTGCTGATGAAATCTCTGGACTTGCAGCCAGGTATCTTCAGCCGGAAAAGGCAGCAGAGGTGCTTCTCTTGCCAGCCAAGGAAAAATAGAACGGGATGGAAATGCTAAAAAAAACTGCGGTCTTTCTGGATCGGGACGGCACCATCAACGAGCAGATGGGCTATATTAACCATATCAGCAGATTCGTTCTTCTTCCTGGAGCAGCAGCTGCCATTCGTCAATTAAATGAATGCAATATTCCTGTGGTGGTGGTGACCAACCAATCCGGTCTGGCCCGTGGCTATTTCCCCCCTTCTTTGCTTGATGAGGTGCATGCCAAGATGGAACGGGAGCTGGCTGCCGAAGGAGCGCATATTGATGGTCTTTATATCTGCCCCCATCACCCGGAAGCCAAGGAAGAGCAGTTTCGCAAGACCTGTAATTGTCGTAAACCCAAAACCGGCCTATTGGAACAGGCTGCCACAGAACGTAACCTTGACTTGCATCGTTCTTTTATAATCGGGGATCGTTGGTCTGACTTGAAATGCGGGGCCAAGGCTGGTGCTACATCGATCCTGGTGCTTACTGGTTATGGGCGGGGAGACCTGCAATATATCGGGCCTGAGCAGGAGATGCAGCCTGATAAGGTTGCTGAGGATTTACCTGCGGCAGTGGACTGGATTGTGGGACAGATAGGGGTGCGGCAGTCCACTTGATTGTGGTAACCAAACCGGAATTGTATGCAGATTTAAAGTAAGCTCGCAAGAAGACGTCCCAACCAAACCAAAAATACACCAAGAACCACCTGACCTCCTGTATTCAGCAAGGCCAGCTCCAGCCGACTTTCTCTGATCAAGTTGAAGGTCTCGTTACCAAAGGTAGAAAAGGTGGTAAAGGCTCCCAATAACCCGATAAGAAGAAAGCTTCGGGTCTCTGGTGATAATAGAGCTTTTATCTCTACCAAGGCACTCAGAAAACCAATCAGCAGGCAACCGATCATATTAACGGTCAGGGTGCCAAGGGGAAAAATAAGCAAACCTGCACGTCCTTGAGTCCAGGAGCTGACCAGAAAACGGAGGACTGCCCCGATGAAACCACCAGTACCGATAAGGGAAAGTTTGAGCAGGGAATCCATTTAGTTACAATTAGTTACCGAGCAGATTATTCAGGAGGTCAGGCACTGCCTTATCAATTTGTTCTTTGAGGGTGTTCTTTGTTGCTTGTTCAGCAGCCTGTTTGAGCAGATCCGATGAGGCCTGCATCAGGGCTTCACGGCTGTAGACAGGCTTATCCTTTGTCCCTCGAATGGGGATCTTCAGAGTTGTCCCTTTGAGTAACTCATAACCTTTCTTGCCTAATAACCTTTTGGTCACCGGAACCTCGACAATGTAATCCAGGCTCCCATCCATACCAGCAGAGCCACTGATGATCATTTCTGAACCATCAATCGTTATTTTGATCGGTGTACAGCTGACCTGTCCTTGCACGCCCTCACAGGTCATATTTTTATTTTTCATTGTCAGGGTCTTGTCCATATAACCTGCCATATCCAGGATACTGTTCAACACACCCTTGGGTTCCAAAGCCACCCCGGTCAAGTCAACAAAGACTTTAAAATCAATTTTCTCCACACCTTTTTCATCAAGTGGAAGGGAAAAACGATCCATGCGTACATTGATTCTGCCTGCGGGATTGGCCAGGGAACCAAAAACAGGGTGGATGTCTTTTAGGATTCCTTCGGTCAGTGCCTGCTCAAGATGCACATCTGTCAGCACCTGTTCGCCTTCAGGCAGAGTCAACAGGGGTGGGGTCTGTGTATAGTCGATACGGGGAGAAAGCTGCAACCAACCGTCATTAAGTATCCCTTTGAACACATTAGCCATGATCCCATTTTTCATGTCCGTGTCCAGGGTCAGTCTGTTGACATCAATGCCAGACTTGGAAAAGGAATCTGCATAGAGTTTGGTGGCAAAACGAAGATGGATCCTGGCGTTTTCATTTTTCGGTGTAGACAGGGGATAGTAGAGAGTGAAAGGTTCTTTTTTCTTTCCAGTCGCTGAGACTTCAAGAGGGTACATCCCATTAATAAGAGCAACCACGACAGCCAAATCAGGTGTTGCCTGTCCGTCCAAAGCAAAATGTGCCTTTGGGCCGTTGAGCTGGAGATCTCCATTGGCCTGGAGGCTCAAAGGAGCTGATTCAATATCAAAGGTGGTGAATTGTATATCACCGCTTGTGAGGTCGCCGTGCAGGCGGCTTCTAAAGACCAGTTGTTGGCGTTCGATAAGGAGTTTTTCCCTGGGCTTTTTGCCTTGGTTACTCTTCTCAATTGTACTGTAGGTGAATTGGTCAATGTCAAGCTTGACAGTTCCGGAATTACCTTGTCGGGCTGTACCTGCTATTTTGACCTCTTCTTTTTTTTCTGTGAGATCAAGAGAGAAAATAGCGTCTCCCCCAATTTCTTGTTCAGACTGCATTGCCCCCAGTTGTTGGAGCAGAGTGGTCAGCTTGCCCAGATCAGAGTGACCATTGACCTGGAGCACCTTGATTGCCGGGGCAGGTTTTTGCTGCCAGTCATCAAGAAAGATTTTTTTCGCCCTGATATCAGCAAAACCAGAGGTGAGCGAGAGATTACGAAGAACCAGACGGTGGTTCTTCGTATCAATCATGTTATAGCCGCCACCTTGGGCAAAAAAGGCATCCTTACTGTCAGCCTGTTGAAGGGGACGCACAGCTCCTTCTACATTAGGACTTGGCTCAGGTTTGGTCGTGTAGAGGGCAAGTTCAGGATCCTGGAAAATTTTCCCTTGGCGATAGAGAATAAAATCTTTGATTCGAGACTTCAAGGTACTAACCACGAGTCGGTCTTTTTCCGTATAACCAGAAGTTTGAAATTTCATGTCTCCACCAATACTGGTTTCCTGCTCAAGAATATCAAACCGATGGAGGAGTTCTGTTGCCCGTGCCAGCAGGAGGTCAGAATCCAGTTGGTAATGAGCCATGATCTGTTCCTGATCACGATATATACCCGTTAATGAGCCATTGAGTTCACCAATCCATGACGAGAGGTCAAAGGTGAAATCTGCGGCCTCAGCCTTTGTTGCGGGGAAATATCCAGGTGCAACAATCTGACCATCAAAGCGGAAATCATGGGTAGGGAGGATTTCTTTGTTTTTTATTGAGAATCGGGAGTCAGTAATATTAATTGTGGTTTGTATGGTATAACGGTCCTTGTTATCTCTTGTTGTCTCCAGATTTAACGTGAGGTGTCCTCCAATATCCCAGTCAAACTGGATAATTCGGTTAATTTCCTCAACGGCTTTATCAAGATCTGCTGAGCCCTTCAGGGTAAAATGCCGGAGGTTACCCTGGCCTTCAAGGTTGAGGAAGTCAGCCTGAAGAGCGAGCTTTTCCACCTCAGGTTCCTTCTCAGCCAGACTGCCCTTCACACTCAGGCTCAGAGGGCTCTTCCAGGAAAAGGCTTGTTTGTTCTGTCGCCCTGCAAGCTCTTCCACTGTGGCCTCGGTCTGAATATGCATCAGCTTATCTTGCTCTGTCACTTCAAAGGTCAGTGAGGCCTTACCGTTCTCCAGACGGAGATTATCCTGAATCCTGAAAAGGTCAGGAAGTTGGGTGAACAGGATCGGCAGGTCAAAGGAGCCTTTGCCACTGGCCTGTAATCCCTGTTTGCCGTAGCTGGATTGAATATTTGCACTGCCAAAATCAGAAAGCATTTTCAGTTCCGGTAAATGCCATTCCTTTTGTTCATTACGTTGCAGGTGCAGTTCAAAGGCGAGTTGATCCAGTTTGGGATGGTCTTGCTGTAAAAAACCACCTGTGAGATCCAGGTCGTTCAGAGTAATTGGTCCCCGCACGACAAGTTTACCACCATCAGTGTTTTTTATGGTCAGTTCAGAGCGCAGAACAGCCTTTCCCTGGGGAACCGGGCTGTCTTCAGAGGCTAAAGCCAACAAAGGAGCAAGCTGAACATCGGTAAAGTTGACATGCATATCAGCAGTCATGAGATCCAGTAAATCACCTTTTATGGAAGGCAGATGAGCCGTACCAGCAGCGGACATTTCTCCGCTATTTTGTTGTTCACCTGTTGCCAGGGAGAGGTTGAAATGCAGGGTGTCAGAAGCAAGGGTCAGGTTTAACGAGCCGTTATGAAACACAGGCTGTGGTTGCTGATCGCCTTGTTGTACGTGAACAATTGCCCGGTTAATAAGGAGTTTGCCGCTCATCTTGTGCCAGAACCAGGTGTCGGGCTGGTCCTTTTTAGATGCAGAATCTGCTGTTTGCTTGCTGCTTTCTCCTGCTGTTGCAGCATGCTCAGGCTTATTTTGTGAAGACGAGGTAATGCTATCCTTTGGAGGCTTTGTTTGTGCTTGACTGATAATCACCACAGGATCATCCACAGTAATGGTTCCGAGATTTTTCGGTGCCATTATTAATGAGAACAGGCCCTGGTTCCCGGTCAAGCGGGCTGCTTTAACCTGATAACCTGGGTCGTGGTAAGAAATATCTGAACATTGAAGCCCTGTTGTCCAGCCGATTTCACAATCACCAAGAGCAAGCTTACCTGATGATGTGCTGTTGACCTTATTGATCAGGTTGTTCTTGACCCAGTCTGAAGAAAGAAGAGAGGGTATTATTGCAGCGGTAATGCCGAATAAGAGGGCTATAAAGAGCAGGGTTGCTCCTATAAAAAATTTTATATTTTTCACCTGCTGAACTCCAAATGACTTTTTTGCTAAATATTTTTTCTGTAGAATTTCACCAGAATTGAACAGGACTTTACCACTTTACTATCAAAAAGTAAACAATACTTCAAAGGGCTGTTATATGCACTATCTGCTCTTAATAAAAGAATAAAAGAGTAAAAGAGGTTGTCTGAAGCAGGCTGGCAGGAAAAGAAAGAATGTTTATTGAGCATGAGAAGAACAAGAGAAGCTCTTGACGCATTCAGTCACAGCCTTTAGTATGTTTTTTGCAAGAAGAGGAGAGATTGTTGACGGATTATCCCAGTTCTCCGTTAACTGAGCAGAGAATTCATTTTGAAGGAATAACGCCCACCATGACCGCCAACATGACAGCAAGGACGGTTGATTTTAAGGCAGGTGAACGAAATGTTTTTTTACATCTCCTCACAGCCTGTAATCTTTCCTGTCAGCATTGCTATATTAATCCTTCACAGCATGGAACAGGAACCCTGTCCACAACCGTGGCACTTGAATGGCTCCGTCTTTTTGCCCGATCCGGGCAGCAAAGTAATTTGATTTTGCTTGGTGGGGAGCCTACACTTCATCCTGATTTGGCGCAGATTGTCCGTGCTGCAAAGTCTATGGACTTTGGCGTTACTGTGGATTCCAATGGCTATCTTTTTCATGATTTTCTGGAGCAAGTGCAGCCAAGGGAACTGGATTACCTCAGCTTTAGTCTGGATGGCCCTGATGCAACAGTTAATGATCCTCTTCGAGGAAAGGGCGTGTTTGCTACTTGCACAGAAAATATACGCAGAGCTGTGGAACAAGGCTTTCGTACCAGTCTTATTTATACAGTTTCTTCCCGTAATATTGAACAACTGCACCGAATGCCTGCCTTGCTGAGTGAATTGGGGGTACGGCGCTTTTTTATTCAAGTTATTGGCCTGCGGGGGAAATCAGCCCTTGCTGTACAGCCAGAGGAACAGTGGCAGGTTGAGCCAGGGCATTGGTTAGAGGTTGTGCCCAAGGTAGCGCAACAAGCGGCCCGGGCTGGTATCCATGTAACCTATCCTAAAGTTTTTCTTGAAAAGCATGAATCCTTTTCCTGTGCAGGGCGTGTTGCGGAAAATTATTTTATTTTTCCCAATGGCAGGGTGTATCAATGCCCGCTTTGCGAGGACTACCCGCTTCATCAGCTTTGCATTGAGAATAATCGGTTGGTCAAGAGAGATGGGTTGTATGAGAATCGTTTTTTTGCCTTGGATATTGCTGAGGGTTGTGTTATGAATAAGCTCTTGCAGCCTGATACTATTGAATATATAGCTGATGGTAAACCAAAGCATCGTATCTCCTGTTGCATGCTGAAGCAAGAAATCCTGCCTTAACTATGATCCCTTTTTTTCTTTTCTGACCAGCAGGTCTGGGAATCTAACCTGAATGTATTTGTAACTTAGTAATAATTTTTGTACCATGTCGAAAATAATCTCGGAGCAAGAGAGGCCAGGCAGTGCTGATGCCGAATATATGCAGAGGCTCTATACCCAAGCTGTTGCAGCCCATGAAGGTGGTGATGCAAGAAAGGCTGTCGAGCTATACGGAAAAATTCTCGTTCATTTTCCAGACGCAGATTTGATACTCTATAATCAAGGTTTGGCCCTCTTTGATCTTGAACGTTTTGCTGAGGCAGTGGTTGTTTTTCGCCAGGCCCTCCAGTTTCGCCAGGATGACCCTGATACCTGGTACAATCTGGGCTTGGCCTTGAAGCAGGACTGGCGTTATCCAGAGGCAGTGGAGGCCTATAAGCAGGCCTTGCACTTGCAACCTGATGACCGAGATGTACTTTTTAACCTTGCCAATTGCTGTCGGGAAAGCGGGGAACGGGACCAGGCAGCTGCCTATTATGCCCGGCTGCTTGCATTGGACCCGGATAATGTCTCGGCCTTGAATAATTATGCCTATCTCTGCCATTTGCGCCATGATTATGTTCAGGCAGAGCAGTTGTATGAGCGGCTGCTTCAGCTCCAGCCTGATCATCCTGGTACCCGGCATATGCTGGCCGCCCTTACAGGCAAGGCCACTGGCACACCGGAAAACGCCTATGTGTGCGATCTTTTTGATCAGTACAGCGACACCTTTGAGCAGAGTTTAGTGGGAGAATTAGGGTATCAGGTACCGGAATTGCTTTTTGACCTGATGTGTCGCACACGATCAGGAGGAGAAAAAGACCAGGAGGGGCTGGTTTCATCTTGCCTGGATCTTGGTTGTGGTACGGGGCTGGCTGGCAAGGTTTTTGACGGTATCTGCAAGCATTTGGTTGGGGTGGATCTGTCAGTCAGGGAAGATGCTTGCCCGGGCAGCTGATAAGGGCGTGTATGAGCGGCTTGTGGCTGAGGATGTGGTCTATTTTCTAGAGCAGGAAAAACAAGAGTATGACCTGCTTATTGCTGCTGATCTTTTTACCTATCTTGCTGATCTGGAACCGCTCTTTTGTGCAGCTTTTCAGCGTACTGCGCCGGGTGGTTTTTTTGTTTTTTCCACAGAGCATGGTGAGCAGGAAAACTGGCAGGTACGAAGAACGGGTCGATTTGCCCATCAGCCTGAATACGTGACTGAGGTTGCTCAGCGCCACGGTTGGCAGGTTGTCACCTTTGAAGAGGCGGATATGCGCCGGGAAGAAGATGCCTGGGTGCTGGGGGATTTGTTTGTGTTGTCCCGGTTTGATTGATGAACCAGCTGATTTGAATAATTTTTCTGATAATACTCCCAGGCCCGGTAGGAGGCAATGAAAATTTTTAGTGGTTCTTCATATTATAACCTGCTACGATTATAAGCACTATAATGAGATGCGTTGTTTATGCTGAGAATAGCCTGTAACTTTATGAGTTATGGTTATTTTTTTAGAAGGATCTGCTTCTGTGAACCTGAATTGGCAATCAAGATATGTATAGATTTTCTGATAAGTGGAATCTTTCGTGGAATGATTCTGGAGATAAGCTGACAGCGATTTCTGCTGCTTGTGCGAATACCATCATTACTCTTTCTGACGAGGAGTTATCAATACTTGAGTGTATAGAACGGCTTGGTGGAGCAACACGCGAAGTAATAACAGAAGACCTTGCGTCTGAGTTACAACCAGCTGCAACGGAAAAGGCACTCAACCATCTGATTAATGAGGGAGTTCTTAAGGATACAGAATATTGGTTTGTAAATGAATTGCCCTACACTCCAATGATCTACTATCAAATGCTGGCAGATTCAATGAAAATGGACGCTTATGTCTCGGCATTGCGCCGTGTGGTAAAACCAGGCATGACAGTATTGGATGCAGGTACAGGCTTGGGCGTTATGGGGACTATTGCAGCCCAGCTTGGTGCCAAGAAAGTATGGGCAGTCGATAATCATCCTGTCATTTATCAAGCACAACAACTAGCTCGGGAAAATGGTGTAGGGGATATTGTAGAGTGTCTCCAAGGAGACCTTCTTGATACCAGCATATTGGATAAAATTGGAAAAGTAGATCTCATCTTGAGTGAATTTGTAGGAGAGGATATTTTTGATGAAGGCATCTTGCCTAAAACTATTAAACTCAGAAATACGTTTTTTCCTCAACAAGATGGCCTCCTTCTCCCTTATCGCCTTCAAGCTTTCTGGGCTCCAATTGAGTGTGACCTAGCAACAAACAGACTATGCAATAAACTACAGACTACAGAGAGTATTGGAATAAAGTACGGGGTTAATATGAAGGCGGTGTGCGATATGCTTTCAACGGAAGGGCGTAGAAATGACTTCGGTGACAGATTGTATGGGCCTTCATTTTCAGAAATCAGCGTGGATGATTTACGTTTTCTTGGAGAATCGAAGGTGTTTTTTGACTGTAAGTTTAATGAGTTGGCTAATGCTACTGTTCTCTCTCAGGAGGAAGTTAAGGCGACTCATGCAGGACGTCTTGATGGCATACTGATAATTTCCTATCTGACATATCCCTCTGGTACCACTTAAATAGCTGGAACACCTGGATGAAAATGCTCTTC
>JAABTP010000107.1 GCA_011389815.1 Desulfobulbaceae bacterium
ATTGTTCAGTCGAGCAAGGAAAAAAGCCTTTTTTCCTTGAAAAGGGAAAATGTGGTCTATGGCTTCACGGATTCAGGCTAAAATAAATGGTTAGTAACATGGATACTTACAGGTAACTAAAACAAGTAATTGCAGGATCAACTAAATCCATTATAAACAGAAATATTCTACCACATGTAAACTTACCGGGCCTTTCTAACGTAAGACTTGGATCCGTGAAGCTAATGCAATGGAAATAGCCTCGTTTTGTAATCAATATATTGATATTTAACCAATAAAAATATAATTGGTTCCTGCCGAAAAATTGCACTTTTTATTCTTTATCGACAGTTAGTTGAATAAAATTTATTACACATTTTATTTCATATCCTTCACGGATCCAGGATAAGAATTAACATCGTCATACCATATTCCATGCTAAAAATTTCCATCATAACGGTTAGTTTTAATTCTGAAAAATATATCGGACAAACAATCCTCACTGTCGTTAACCAAAACTATAAGAACATCGAATACATCATTATTGACGGTGCATCCACAGACGGTACATTAAACATAATTGAGAAGTATAAAAATAAAATTGACTACTTTGTTTCAGAACCAGATAATGGCATCTCTGATGCCATGAACAAGGGGCTAGAGGCTGCCACAGGAGATTATATCCTTTTTCTGCATTCGGATGATTACCTTGTTGATGAAAATGCTCTGGAAGCTGCTGTTCAGCATATCGTTAAAGATCATGATATATTCCAGTTTAATATTTATTTTTCAGATAAGGGCGTTAAGACATTAACCAGGGCCAGAGGGTTGAACTGGTGGATGAATTTTAAAACCGGAGTGTTGCATCAAAGTGTTCTTTGTTCAAAAGTACTCTTTAAAAAGATTGGTGGGTTTGATACAAGATATAAAATTACCATGGATTATGATTTTTTTCTGCGTGCCTATCGTGCAGAAACGAAATTCAAGCAAATCGACCTGCCTCTTTCTGTTATGAGAAAAACAGGTATCAGTTCACGTTTGGATTGGCCCAACTTGAAAAAAAGACTTTCTGAGGAGAAGGAAATACATAAAAAAAACTGCAATAGCCTGTTGCTAAAGATCATTTATAATTTCTATTGGCCCATCTATCAGTTATATCGTTATCTGCGGGCATAAAACCACATTAAATAACCCTTCCCCAGGGGCGGGGTACCAGCCCCGGAGCTTCGCAATGAAATCACTTTATTTTTCGACCGCTTCTGAAATAGCCTTTTCGAGGCTTAACGTACCGCTCTTGCTACGCCTCTAACTTTTTGATTGTACGTTTAACTATTCAGTTTCCAACACTTTTTATTGACCAATCAATGAGGAGACCGTGTCAATTGATTTATATTATCTTAGGAACTAAGGCGCAACTCATTAAAATGGCATCAATTATGGTGCGTCTTCAGGAAAAAAAGATCCCATACAGTTTTATTCATACCGGGCAGCATCAGGCTACTATGAATGAAATGATTCGTGATTTCGGAATAAAGAGCCCAGATAAAGTATTATATGAGGGGCCTGATATTGTGTCTGTTCCCAAGATGTTCTTCTGGATAATTCGTATATTATGGAAGTCAGTTACCAAAAAGCAAGAAATTTTTGGTAAGGAGAAAAAAGGGATTGTGTTGGTTCATGGAGATACCTTTTCAACGATACTTGGTGCTTTGATGGGGCGTTTTGCAGGATTTCGGGTGGGCCATGTTGAATCCGGCCTTCGTTCATTTAACCTTTTTCACCCTTTTCCTGAAGAGCTGACCAGAATTCTGACCTTTCGATTGAGTCATACGCTTTATTGTCCTGGGCAATGGGCAATTGATAATCTTGGATCACTCAAAAGAGAGAAGGTCAATATATATGCTAATACGATGGTAGACACTTTATCGATAACTTTACAGAAAAAGCGTAAACTTGACCATGTCCCGGACTATCCTTTTGCCTTGGTTAGTTTGCATCGTTATGAAAATATCTTCAAAAAAGAAATGCTTGAGGAAATAATTCAACAGGTCGAGTGTATTGCTTTGCAACAATCGTTGCTTTTTATCCTGCACCCCCCGACGAAGAAACAATTGTATAGATTTAATTGTTTTGAAAGAGTTGCAGAAAATCCAAACATTGAATGCAGAGAGAGATACCACCATTCTGATTTTTTGTCTTTGTTAGAACAGGCAGAATTTGTCGTAACTGATGGTGGCAGCCTGCAAGAAGAGTCAGCATATTTAGGGGTTCCGTGTCTTTTGTTGAGGAAAGCAACAGAACGACAGGAAGGGCTGGGAGAAAATGTTGTGCTTTCTTCTTATGACCAGAAAACAATAGAAAATTTTGTGAAAAAGTATAAACAGTATCGAAAGGAACCTTTCCATGCCGCAGTGAGTCCATCAGATATTGTGATTGATTCTGTTCTTCATTACTCGTAAGAGGAAAAATCTTGCATTACGGTAGTTTTTCTAAGTTTGTTCAGCATAGACGCTTAGTTGTGGAATCAGTCCAGAGTTTGGTCAGGAAGTAGATTTATATGCGCATTCTTTTCCTTTCAAAACGTCAATACATGAGTAAAGATTTACTTGACGACCAATATGGACGTTTTTATGCACTCCCGCAGGAGCTTGCTCGGCTTGGACACCAAGTGAAAGGAGTGTGTTTGAGTTATAGATTGAAACAGGAAGGGCATTTAGCTGGACCGGAAATTAACAACACTTTGGTTGATTGGTATTCAGTTAATATCGGACGTTCCGTTATTCCTGGTCTTTACAGCTACAGTAAAATTATTCGAAGACTTTGTTGCGACTTCAAGCCTGAAATAATTGTAGCTTGCTCAGATGCTTTACATGTTATCATTGCTTATATATTGACTCAGAAATTTAGTATCTCCTGCGTCGCTGATCTTTACGATAATTTTGAATCTTTTGGACTGACTAAGACACCTGGAATATTGCCTCTTTTTAAAAAAAGTGTTAGGTGCATGGCAGGTGTTACGTGTGTTAGCACTGCTTTGGAAAAATATGTAAAAGAACAATATAACCCCAGAGGGAAAGTAGTTGTTTTACCCAATGGTATCAGGGAAAAACAATTTCGTCCAATAAATCAACGTCAGTGTAGAAAAGACCTTGGGCTTCCATTGGATGCGAAACTGATAGGAACTGCTGGAGCACTTGATGTCAGTCGCGGTATTGATGTCCTGTTTGAAGCTGCTGGCAGTTTAATTGCTGAAGACTCTTCTATTCATCTTGTTGTGGCAGGCCCCATGGGAGCAGGAATTGTAATGCCGCAAGGTGACAATATCCATTACATAGGGGAACTTGAATATAGAACAATACCGGCATTATTTAATGCGCTGGATGTAGGTGTTATTTGTAACCGGGATTCATTGTTTGGCCGCTATTGTTTTCCGCAAAAAGCGTATGAAATGTTGGCATGTGATCTGTCTGTGGTTGCTGCTGATGTGGGTGTTATGTCTGAAATGTTCAAAGATTATCCTGAGTGCCTGTTTTCACCTGAAAGTCAGCAATCATTGGTTCAAGCTATTCGAAGGCAGCTGGTATTTCCAACTTCACCCGATGTTGAAATTGCAACATGGACTGACTTGGCAAAAGAGATGGAAGGGTTGTTGTTAGAAATTATGGGTTGAAGTTCAGGTCGCATTTATTACTGATCCCCTGACGAATACTGTTAGGCAAAAAAGCACGGAGCAATACAGCAATGCTAAAAAAGTACTTCAAGAGACTCTATCAACGGACAATGCATGAGGCATATAGTCGTGCACACGATGAAATAGTAAATGCCTTACAAAATGGTGGCACATGCTTAGACTGCGGAGCCCATTCAGGTTATAAATATGATTTATTGAATAAAAGAATTGGAATTGATAAGTCCAGATATAATGGAATAGAGTGGAATGCCAATGCTGCCCAAAAAGCACTTGATAAAGGATTAAATGTATTGCAAGGCGACTTGAATAAAGACATGGAGCGTCAAGATGAGTTCTATAAATGCATTTTTGGCTTATCGGTTTTAGAACATCTGTTGAATCCATGCAATTATCTTCGGGAATGCTATCGTTGCCTGGAAAAAGATGGGGTGCTGGTGATTTTAACACCAAATATCAGCACATATTTTACATCCGCCTTGATTTTAGCAGGAAAGATGCCGTCAAGTGGGCCGCATCCTGATTCCGATGCGCTATTAAAGAAAGAAGAGTTATTCAGAGTGAGCAATGAAAATTTACAGCCAGACACAGAGACAGATACACCCGTTCATCGACATCTAGTAGTGTTTAGTTATAAAGTTCTCAAATCCTACCTGTCAATGCTAGGGTTTGAGGAGATAAGAGGCTATGGATACGGCTTATACCCATTTCCTAATTTTATGCAAAAACCATTGGAAAAGCTTGATCCATACCATTGCCATCAAATGGTTTTTGTTGGTCGGAAATAAATAATTGCCTGTTACGGAATTAGGGGAGGAGGTGGATTGGCAGGATCAACCATATGGCATATGAAGCACATGCCAAAAAAATGCTAAGGTTGGAAGTAAAAATAAGTATGGTGTGAGAAGACTTTTACACGGGTACTTACTACTCACTAATTACATTATGAAAAATATATATCAGCAAAACAAACAGAATATTAATTTTGGCAAATATACTGACCTGTCTGCCTTGCTTTGTCTGTTTATTCTAGCGTTTTCCTTAAGGTTGGGTTTTCAAGCAAATTCGGAAACGTATAATCATATAAGTCATGATGCAGCTCAATATTTTTCAGTTGCAAGCAACCTCTATAATTATGGGGCTTACTCTTCAAAATTTCCCCAATCATCAAACGTGGCACCTGAAACTGATTTCCAACGTCCTCCAGGATATCCTTTTTTTCTTTATCCAATATTGGCAAGTGCCAATACTGTATGGAAATTTGTTCAGCGAGTGACTCTGGCGCAGTCGTTGGTCAGTTCTCTTATGGTCTTATTGTTGTTTGCTACCTGTAGACTATTTTGGCCAACAAGGTATGCTTTTGTACCGGCACTCCTCTCAGCTATAAGCCCACACCTCATTGCTATTGACCAATATCTTCTTACCGAAACACTTTTTACTTTCGCTATGGTTCTTGCTATGTATTTAACCATACTGGCTTTTAAGAAGGAAAATATCTTTTTATTTTTTTTAGCAGGACTTGTTTTGGGGTATATGGTTCTTATCAAGCCAGTGGCAATGATTCTGGGGCCATTTTTGATCCCGGCTTTTGTTTTGCTCAAGAGACGAAAAAAGATTGCTAAAAGTATATTTATCAAAGGTGCTACACTGTTTGTAATAGGTTACTTATTAGTTTATTCTCCGTATGTTTTGATCAGATCCCAGCATAGTAATGATGGTTCTATTTCAGGACAAACAGTATGGGATAAAGTGGTTATCGGTTTTGATATCGGATTGAAAAATTTTCTTGCAAACAAAGCTGACCCTGACCGGATTGCAGAATCTCAAAAAATGTATAATGACAAAAAATATGCCGTCAATAAAATGGTCGAAAGGTTTAAAGAGTCACCGCTTAAGTATTTGTCATGGTATTTGTATGGTAAGCAGTTATTCTTATGGAAATGGGATAATATTTATATAGGAGATGTCTATCAATATCCTATGATAAAAAAGGGATTTGACCAGAGCTTGACGTTGGCTGTTGTTCATAGGATCATGTACATTTTTCACTGGCCGCTGTACTGCCTGTTCCTTTTTGGTATACTTATCTTGTGCAGGAGAAATCTTTGCGGAAACTTCAAAGGGACAGATCATTATTTCTTGACGATACCGTTATTTATAATGGTTTATTATATGGGGATTTTTACCATTCTCGTCCCATTGCCAAGGTATGGTATTCCTCTCAGACCCTTCTCTTATTTGATAGCTGTTTATGCGTTAAAAGAGTTCCTGGTACCCAGGATAAAATTGCTTAAAATTAGGCAAATTCTGAAATGAGTGAACTAAAAAAAATTCCTGAACGTTAATCAATCGTGTCCAAAACAAAACTTCTTCAAGGCTTTTTAGGAATAACAATATCCCTAACGATTGTTGTATGGCTTCTCAGATATTGTGACCTTGAAACTTTACTGGTTTTACTCAATAAAGTTGACATGAAGTATGTATTTGCTGCATCAGCAATCTATCTCCTGACATATTATTTAAGAGCTTACAGGTTTAAACTCACCCTGGAAAAATATAATATCTCTATGGCAAATCATCTCAGCATCGTTGCGATCCATACTCTTTTCAATCATTTGCTTCCGTTCAGAACAGGTGAATTAAGCTATATCTATTTGAGAGGTAAAATAAATAAGCTCTCTTTAGCTGTTTCAAGTTATTCTCTGCTGATAGTTAGATTTTTTGACGTGTGCAGTCTCTTCTTCATGGTGATTACATTTTATCTTTTACTCCTGTTTGTGAGAACGAATGAATTGCAATATTTATTCATATTCATTT
Source organism: Desulfobulbaceae bacterium (assembly GCA_011389815.1). GTDB lineage: Bacteria > Desulfobacterota > Desulfobulbia > Desulfobulbales > Desulfobulbaceae > Electrothrix. The sequence continues at coordinate 6,485 of JAABTP010000107.1, forward strand.
TTTTATGTCTGATTTTGTTTTTCTTTTTAGAAAAGATAATTTTTGCTTTTTTGGCCTGGTTGTCTTCCAAAACAAAAGACCTCAATTATTCTTGTGAAAAGGGGTTTTTATTTCGGATATATGGTTTTTTCTTAGAAATAAATAAGATCCTCCCTGTTAAAGCCCGTGATGGGAACATGATAAAAATATTTCTCATCTCATGTGCCAACTGGGTGGTCACTTCAATATATTTCTTTCTCTTATTTGTTTCATACGATAAAAATATCTCGTATTCCGAATCTGTCTTGCCATCTATTGGTGCTATATTAGGGAATCTCCTTCCGGTGAATGGTTTTGGCAGTATTGGAACCTTTGAGGCTGGACTTACTTTAGGCCAGATATATTCGGGAAGCGATGCTTCTGTGGCAGTTGCGGTGGCTTTTCTTGTGCATTTTCATGCCATACTGACCGGGACTGTTGTCGCTGTGTTAATTGGCGGTATAATGTATTATAAATACAATCATAGAATTTCCAGAGAACTATTATGAAACTTGTCATTCAGATACCCTGTTACAACGAAGAATCGACCTTGCCGATTACTTTGTTGGATTTGCCGAAAGAGATAGAGGGGATTGATGAGATAGAGATTTTGGTTATTGACGACGGGAGTAATGATAATACCGCAAAAGTTGCTGCAGAATATGGTGTTCACAAAATTGTCAGGTTTCCGGTCAACAAAGGTTTGGCAAGAGGTTTTATTGTTGGACTGGAGAATGCCCTGTCAATGGGTGCCGATATAATAGTAAATTTTGATGCTGATAATCAGTATGATGCAAACGGGATGAGTGAGCTGGTCAAACCGATCATCGCGAATGAAGCGGATATGGTCATTGGAGTGAGAGATATCCGCACCATTAAACACTTTTCGTTCATTAAAAAAAAACTACAGGTAGTTGGCTCATGGGTAGTAAGGAAGATCAGCAACACAGATGTAGAGGATGTGACCAGCGGGTTCAGGGCATATAATAGGGTTGCAGCCATGCAACTTAATGTGTTTTCAAAATTCACTTATACCTTGGAGACCATAATTCAGGCCGGATACAGTAATCTAAATCTCAAGACGGTTAAAATCGGTACAAATGAGAAACTCCGAGATTCCAGATTATTTGGAGGACCAGCCGAATATGTCTGGAGATCAATCTTGACGATTGTCAGAATTTATTTAATATACCAGCCTTTTCGGGCTTTTTCACTGATATCTTTTCTGATAGCCATACCTGGCATAACTCTTATAGGCAGATTCTTTTATTTCTATTTATCTATTGATGGTCCAACAGGGCATTCTCAGTCACTTGTCATTTCGCTTATATTTTTAGCATTAAGTTTTAATCTTTTCATGGTAGGGGTTTTGTCTGAACTTCTTGGAACGAATCGCAGGATGTTGGAATCAATTTCTGCCCGGATCAGGAAAGTGGAACTTGATAACAGAAAAATAACTTAAAGGCTCATTGCTCTTGTTGGATAAACTATACTTGATTAATACCTTTTCTTTCTGTCACATTAAATAAAAGAGCTAGTTTCTCGTGCGAAATTATAAAGGAGCAAAAAGTGGTTGATGAGCTTATAGCTGGGAATTATTTTGATAAATATAACAGTAAAAACCCTATCGTCAGGTATCTAATGAACGGATTTTACTCTTCTTTGGCTGAGCTTCTCAAGAAGGTAAAATATGACAATGTTCTTGATACCGGATGTGGAGAAGCCTTTCTGACAAATAAGTTTTTTTTGTCGGAAAACTCAAGGGAAAAAACGAAACAAGTTGTAGGTTTGGACTTATCCTTTGATATCCTTGCCGGAATCAATAATTCTTGTAATCCAGCGTCGTTTGTTTGTGGAGACCTGGAAAAACTACCCTTTCATGATTCTGCTTTTGATCTGGTCGTAGCAAATGAAGCTCTTGAACATGTTGAAAATCCCCAAGAAGCCCTGGATGAGATAGAAAGGGTTGGTTCGTCTTATTTTATTGTTAGTGTCCCTCGTGAACCTATATGGAGATTCTTAAATTTATGCAGGTTCAGATATGTTTTGGATCTTGGGAATACACCTGGTCATATTAATCATTGGTCGGTACAGAATTTTCTGCGGTTACTTGACTGCTATTTTGAGGTCGTGGAGTATCGAACTCCTCTGCCATGGATTATGGTTTTGTGTAAGAAAAAACAGCTACCAACTGAAGGCGGGACAGCCTGCAAAATCAAGCAATTGTGTAGGCAGTAGCGAACTATTCATCGTGAGGCTTTTGCCAAACTCGGAGCCCACGAAACTCAAACTTTTGTCCCGGCTTAGGTAGCTCAAAAAACACTCAATTGATAAAAAATTGTTTTCTGATTATGCATAACACCAAACACCCAAACATCATTTTCCGCTACTGGCTGGCCGCCCTGTTCTTCGCAACAGCCGGACTCCTGATCGCCCTCTACTCAGCTCACAGCCATTATCAGAACTACACCGACCCGCTCTACAGCAGCTTCTGCGCAATCAGCAAAGCTATCAACTGCGACACGGTCGCCCAGAGTCCGTGGTCGATCATGCTGGGCGTTCCAGTTGCCTGGTGGGGTGTTCTCTTTTACCTTTTCTTCCTGCTTATCCTGCTGACCGAAGACCGGCGCAATCTTGCCGCATGGCGCGGCTGGCTGTTCGTGATGTCAATTTCCTCCGCAGTCACGCTGGGACTGGCAGGCATTGCGATCTGGAAAATCAAATCTCTCTGTCTTGTCTGCCTTGCCACCTATACCGTTACCTTTGGCCTGACCTATATCTGCTGGCTTGGTCAGCGGCGGTGCAAAGAAGCCTTTGCCAAAGGTGCGGCCGATGTCACGGCTGCATTCCATCTGAAAACCACGCTGCAAAATTATAGCATTGCCGCAGGTGTATTCTGCGTCAGCCTGCTCCTGCTCTATGGCCTTATGCCCCGCTACTGGCTCCTTTCTGCTATTGAGACCAGTGCCGATATCAGCAATCTCCCTCATGGCCTGACTGAAGACGGTCATCCGTGGATTGGAGCGGAAGAACCGCTACTGACCATTGCCCAGTTTTCCGATTATCAGTGCTTCCAGTGCGGCAAGATGTATTTTCTTCTCCGCAATTTCCTGGCAAAGCACCCGGATACCCTACGCCTTGTTCATCGGCATTATCCCTTGGATCATGAAGTGAATTCCTTTATTGTACCGGAACCCTTTCATGAAGGCTCCGGCAAGCTGGCTAAGGTTGCCATCTTGGCGGCAATGCGTGATAAATTCTGGCAGACCAATGACCTGCTCTATGCATTAACCCGCAGTAAAGGAGACAAGGTCACAACAATATCGCTGAAGGACATCGCCAATAAAACCGGCTTGAACATCAATGAACTTGCTGCCTCCCTAACCCATCCTGCTATTAACGCAAGATTGAGTCGGGACATTCGAGAGGGCATGAAACTCAAGATAACGGGCACACCGGCTTTCCTGATTGACGGTCAGGTCTATCAAGGTCAGATACCGCCGCAAATTTTAAAAAAGATCAACGAGCTGCCGGAATGATGAAACGACAACATTTTTTACAGGCAGCACTTGCTCTTGTTGTCCTCTGTCTTGCCGTGCTTGCCTACACCCCGCCCATCAGTCGGGATGCCCTGATTCACCATCTCCAGGTTCCCAAGCTCTATCTCCAGCACGGGGGGATATACGAGCTGCCGGAGCTGTTCTTCTCCTATTACCCAATGAATCTGGATCTGCTCTACATGGGGGCCTTATGGCTGGGCAGCGATATCCTGCCCAAATACATTCATATGTTTTTTGCCTTTGCCACCGCCCTGTTGCTGCATCGGCACCTGAAAAGAAGACTGTCCGGCACCTATGCCTGGCTGGGCGTGTTGTTCTTTCTCAGCATTCCCATCATTGTTAAACTGTCGATCACGGTCTATGTTGATCTGGGTCTGGTCTTTTTCAGCACAGCGGCTCTGCTCCTTCTCTTTCGCTGGCTGGAAACAGGAGAGCAGAAACAATACCTCATCCTTGCCGGACTCTCCTGTGGTCTTGCTATCGGCACAAAATACAACGGCCTGCTGGTACTGTTTATCCTGACCTTTATGGTGCCGGTGCTATTCATCAGAAGCCGGGAACAAGGACAAAGGTTAGCTGTTCCCGCCCTCAAAGCAACAATGCTTTTCTGCTTTGCCGCCCTGCTTGCGGCCTCTCCTCTGCTCATCAGGAATGCGGTCTGGACAGGCAATCCCCTCTACCCTCTCTACAACAGTGTCTTCAGTCGGCTCAATCCGAGTAATATTTTCAATACGAACACAACAGAGCCTGAGCCTGAGCCTGAACAAGACGAGGTCCCTGCTGATCCCCATCAGGAACAGGCAAAAAAAAGTACCCCTGTTAGAGGTGTGTTCGCCACACGCTATGTTTTATATCAGGAAAATATTTGGCAACTCCTGCTTCTTCCCGTGCGAATTTTTTTTCAAGGACAGGACGGTGATCCCCGTTATTTTGATGGCAGACTGAACCCCTTCCTCCTGCTCCTGCCGCTACTGGCTTTTCTTGGTTCCACGAAACGGCAGGTGCGGCTTGAACAGATTGCCTTGGCTGCTTTCAGCTTGCTCTATTTCCTTTACGCCTTTAACACCGGAGCACTGCGCATCCGATATCTGGTGCCCATGGTGCCATGTCTGGTGATTCTCTCCATGTACGGATTGAACAATGCGGAAAAGCTGGCTGAAAAATATACAAACAGGAAGGCGGGCAAGCTGGTCTGGCCCCTGACCGTGTGCCTGCTTCTCCTCTGGAATGCAAGCTATATCCGGCAGCAGTTTCAGGAAGTTGATCCCCTCAGCTACATCACAGGCCGGGTGAACCGGGATGAGTACCTGAGCAAGCAACTTCCAGAATATCCCATCATGCAGTATGCCAATAAGCACCTGCCCGAATCAGCAAAAATTCTCTGCATCTACATGGGCAGGCGGGGCTATTATCTGAACAGGCCACATCTCATTCACGCTTACGGCAAAAAAAACAGCCTGCTGGCTTGGCTCCAGAAACCGGGGAGTAATTTGAACACAATTCTGACCAATCTGCAGCAACAAAAAATAGACTATCTGCTTGTTCGGACTGACCTCATGGCCCAATGGCTGTACAATGAAGGCAGCCAGCAACAGAAACTCTGGAATCAGCTCCATAAAAATCATTTGATTGCAGAGCATACACATCTCAACTATATTCTGTATCAGGTCAGTTTCCATTAAGTTTTTTCTGCTGTAGTAACCCCTATCCCAAATATGCATAATGCCTGTTTACGAATATACGGCTCTGAATAGCCAAGGAAAAAAAAAGAAAGGCGTCCTGGATGCTGACTCCATATCAGCAGCCCGGCAAAAAATCCGCAAAGAGGGTAACTATCCTGTTGATATAAAAGAAACCGTTTCACGGGATAGAGGAAGAAAGAAAAAAGGAGAGAAAAAAAGCACCCTTAACCTACACATTGGTTCTCGAATCAAACAGCAGGAGATCCATGTGGCAACCCGCCAGCTCGCTACCCTGCTCGGTGCGGGCATCCCTCTTGTTCCAGCCCTAAGCGGCTTAGTTGAGCAAACCACTAATAAATCGTTACAAACCAAGATCACTCTGATCAAGGATTCAGTGAACGAGGGCAACTCTCTCACCTCTTCCCTGGCCGAGCATCCTCGCCTCTTTTCCAAGATCTATGTGAACATGGTCCAGGCCGGAGAAGCTTCAGGTTCGCTGGATGTGGTGCTGGAACGACTCGCTGAGGTCGGGGAACGCCAGCAGGCCATGCGTTCGCGAATTGCAGCTGCACTTATCTATCCTATCTTTATGGCCTTAGTGGGCATTGGGGTTCTTTTTCTCCTAATTACCTTTATCGTCCCCTCAATCACTAAGGTATTCATAGATCGGGATCAGGCCCTGCCCCTGCCAACAACACTCCTGATCAATATCAGTAATTTTCTTCAAAACTATTGGATTCTTATAGCCGCCCTTCTCTGTGGTCTGATCATAGGTATTCGCCTGTTTATACAAAAACCTAACGGTCAACGAATCTGGGACAAACTCAAGCTTACCCTGCCTGTTCTGAAAGATCTGAATATAAAAATTGCCGCAGCCACCTTGGGACGAACTATGTCCAGCCTGCTGGAATCCGGTGTCCCCTTGATCACCTCCTTGGGCATTGTCAAAAACATCCTCAACAATGTACTCTTAGCCGATGTTATGGACTTGGCCACTGAAGAGCTGGAAAAGGGAAAAAGCCTATCCAGCGTCTTGCGTGGCAATAAGTACTTCACCCCCATGCTTGTTCAGATGATTGCAGTGGGTGAACAGAGTGGCTCTCTGGAAAAAATGCTGGAAAAGGCAGCAGATAGTTATGAAAAAGAAGTGGAAACCAAAATTATAGCCATGACCTCAATGATTGAGCCCATTATGATTCTGGTTATGGGGCTGGCAGTGAGCTTTATTGTTATCTCTATCCTGCTGCCGATCTTTGAGATGAATCAGCTGATTAAATAGTATCTGCTGAATTTCTCGGCAGTCGGAAGAATTCAGGGTGGTCAATACCCTGACACGTTATTTCAAAACGTTCA
>JAABTP010000010.1 GCA_011389815.1 Desulfobulbaceae bacterium
TGCCCTTTGACATCATATTCAGTCAGCTTGCCAATACCAAAAAAGGCCGCATAAAAAAGGGCCTTGAAACGATTTGTAATCGTTTGTTTTTTATGAAACAATAGAGGAAAGGTTTCATGAGGATGCTCCTCTTTGTAACGAGCTATCTTTGTTTGAATTGCAGTAACAACTTGCTCAATGATTCCAAGCTGCTCCACAAAAGCGTCCAGAATACACACCCCAACGAAAGGAAGGTTTGGCGTCAGTTTGACAAGCTCCCCGCCTGGTGTATTCAAGAGTCGCCGATTACTTGGGCGTCCTTTCTTTCGATTCAGCCCCCATTCCTGTCGAAGTCGGTTGACATGACGGATGGTGATGTTAAAATTTTCGTGTTCAGCCTTGATAATTTGCAAAATGGCTGAACTTGTACATCCCGGGTGCCTTGACGCATATTCCCAGAGAATATATTGCTGTTCCTTGCTTATTTTCCGACCGTTTTTAAAAACCGGAACCGTGGACCATGCACTTTCCGCAGTACTCAACATTTTCCATCTCCCTTGGTTACCAATGACAAATCGTTTTTTATTACATTAATACCAGAAAAATCTCAAATGTCCATTTTTTTCTGGTGTAAAATTAAAAGATTAACCAGCTAGCAGAAAAAGGCTGTCAGGGGCCTGTTTCATATAGTAATATATATGATTATAAGAAGTACACCTTTAGAGTACCATTTCCGCCCGCCAAAATGAACTTTTTTCTCATCTTCCCTGAAAGGGGCTGAAAGAATACGCTGAATAAGGTACAAGTAATTTTATTATTCTGAAAAGACATTACCTATTCTGCACCCCCACCTGTTATTTATTATGCACACCCCAAAAAATACAGACAATACAGGCTCGCTCTATATAGTGGCAACCCCTATTGGCAATCTTACTGATATCAGTCAACGCATGCAGGATGTCCTTGCGACTGTAGATCTCATTGCCTGCGAAGATACCCGCCATACAGGCAGGTTACTGGCCCATCTGGGTATTAAAGCTGACCTTACCAGCTGTCATAAAGAAAATGAACAGCAAAAAACCGTCTATTTGCTCAAAAAACTCTCTGAAGGGCTGGATATTGCTCTGGTCTCTGATGCAGGTACTCCAGGGATCTCTGACCCTGGAGCGGTTCTGGTTCGTGGGGCGCGTGAACAAGGGCTTTCGGTTATCCCGGTGCCTGGCCCCTCAGCCCTGGCAACCGCCCTTTCTGCTTCCGGCCACCAAGGTGCAGGCTTTTATTTTGGTGGATTTCCAGCAGCCAAAACAGGAGAACGGGTGAAACAGCTCAAAGCACTCAAGGGTCTCAACTGTCCTTTAATTTTTTACGAGGCTCCCCATCGTGTCCAGGCAACCTTGCAGGATTGCCTTGAAGTTTTCGGCGACCGGCAGGCTCAGCTCTTTCGGGAACTGACCAAACTTCACGAAGAACATCTTTCCGGTCCCCTTTCCATCCTTATTGAACATACTCAAGGCAAGGTACGGGGTGAATTGGTTTTGATTATCAGCGGCCAACCAGAGCGCAAGGAAGAACAACCGGATAATCTGGACGAATTGATTCTCTGGTACCGGGATACAGAAAAAACCTCTCTCAAAGATGCGGCCCGGATCATTGCCAAGGATCTGGATTTGCCTCGATCCCAGGTCTATGGCCACGCCCTGTCTATCTGGAAAAATTAACAAGCCATCACTCAAAAAACAAAGCTTACATACAAAAAAAATTATGAAATCTCTTGGTATTTGTGCGGGCGCCTCCAGCATCTCTTTAACAGGAATTGAACAACAGTCTTTGGACAGGAAACTTCTCTTTTCTCAATCCCAGGCCCATGACGGCAACCCGAGAAAGGTGTTGCGGGAGATGTTGGAGCAGATCGACGATCTCCAGGGATACAAGATCGCAGCCACTGGACGTAAATTCAGAAATATGCTCAACTTCTCCGGTATTGCTGAACCCGAAGCTGTGGAGTTGGCGACTTCGTTTCTTCTGCCGCCGGATCATCCCTACCGGGTGGTGATCAGTGCCGGTGGAGAGACCACCATGGTTTATCATCTGGACGAGGACGGCAAGGTCAATGAAATCCATACCGGCAATAAATGCGCCTCTGGAACCGGTGAATTCTTTCTCCAGCAGCTGGGCAGGATGTCAATGAATTTGGACGAGGCCGGAAAGATGGAGATGCCGGAAAAACCCTATAAGGTCTCAGGCCGCTGTTCGGTCTTTTGCAAAAGTGACTGCACACATGCCCTGAATAAAGGGATTCCCAAGGAGCAAGTGGTTGCGGGTCTGTCCCGGATGATGTCCGGCAAGGTCATGGAGTTGCTTAAGAAGCTGCCCAAGGATGCTGTCATGCTGGTGGGCGGCTGTGTGGGCAATCAGGCAATGGTCCACTACCTGCAAGAGGCCATCCCCGATCTCTATATCCCTAAAGAGGCTGCCGCCTTTGAGGCCGTGGGCGCAGCCCTCTGGGCACTGAGCAATCAAACCCAACCATTTACCTCCCTGGACGCCATTTTTACTGACCAACAGGCTGGTCTGGCCACCCTGCCACCACTCTCTGAATGTCAGCATCTGGTGGATTATAAGCATCAGGAACGCAGTGCAGCTGAAGAAGGCGATAAGGTGATCCTTGGTCTGGATGTCGGCTCCACCACCACCAAGGGCGTACTCATGCGACGCAGTGATAAGGCCATTATCGCTGCTGAATACCTGCGTACCAACGGCGATCCCATTGGGGCCTCAAAAAATGTCTACCAAAGTCTGGCAGATCAGGTCAAAGTGCCGATCAGCATTGAGGGCCTGGGCGTCACCGGGTCCGGCCGCCAGATCGCTGGTCTCCATGCCCTGACTGACGGCGTGATCAACGAAATCGTGGCCCATGCCACTGCGGCAGTGCATTTTGACCCGGAAGTGGATACCATCTTCGAGATCGGGGGCCAGGATGCCAAGTATACCTATATCACCAATGGTGTGCCCAGCGATTATGCGATGAACGAGGCCTGTAGTGCTGGCACTGGCTCCTTTCTTGAAGAGGCGGCCAAGGAGAGCCTGGGCCTTGACGTGACCGAAATCGGTGAGACTGCTTTTCGGGCCACGGCTCCGCCTAACTTCAGCGATCAATGCGCCGCCTTTATTGGCTCAGACATCAAACGTTCGGTCCAGGAAAACGTGCCCTTAGAGGACATCGTTGCTGGCCTGGTCTACTCCATTGGTATGAATTATAATAACCGGGTCAAGGGCAACCGACCAGTGGGCAAGAAAGTCTTTGTCCAGGGCGGAGTCTGCTATAATAAGGCCGTGCCAGCGGCTATGGCCGGGCTGACTGGCAAACAAGTGGTGGTCCCTGCGGAAGCCGGACTCATGGGGGCCTTTGGGGTAGCATTAGAGGTGGAACGACGTATGGAGCAGGACCTGCTCAAGGTCCAGGAATACGATCTCCAGGAACTGATTGCCCGGCAGGTGGAATACGGCAAACCCTTTATATGCGGCGGTGGCAAGGACTGCGACCGGGGCTGTGAGATCTCCCGGATCAAGATCAAGGACAAGGTCTACCCCTTTGGCGGCATCTGCAATCGCTACGACAACCTGATCCATAACCGCAAGGTCAAGACTGAAGATCTGAATCTGGTCATCAAGAGAGAGCAGCGGGTCTTTCGGGATCTGGCACCCAATGATCCAGAGGATACCCGGCCCACTGTGGGCATGAACCGCTCTTTTCTCCTGAACACCTACTTTCCCTTTTTCAATGCCTTTTTTGCAGACCTGGGGTTTCGTCTCACCCTGCCTTCCAAGGAAGATCCCAAGGGTATGGATCAACAGGGGGCAGCCTTTTGTTACCCTGTAGAGATCGCTCATAATTACGCCGCAACCATGGTGGCAGAAAAACCAGATTATATCTTTTTGCCCCATCTTCGGGGGCTGGATATGGGGGAACCAGATATAACCTCCTGCACCTGCGTGCTGGTTCAGGGCGAGCCCTATTATCTCCGCACCGCCTTTCCTGCCCTGGCTGATGAGCAGCAGGTAATCTCCCAGGTCATTGATTTTTCCAAGGGCAATACAGCAGACACTGCGGCATTCCAGAAACTGGCCCAAAAGCTGGGTGTTGATTCAAACAAGGTCGCAGCGGCACTGAAGGCTGCTGATGCGGCCCAGAAATCCTTTACTCAGGACATTCGGGAAATGGGGAAACAGGCCTTAACAGAGCTTGAAGCAGACCCGGAAAAATTCGGCACCGTGGTTTTTGGCCGCCCCTATAATGCCTTTGCCTCTGTGGCGAATAAAGGGATTCCTGCCAAGTTTGCCAGTCGTGGCATTGCTGTGATCCCCTTTGACATGCTCCCCTACTGGGAGGAACAACTGGCTGATGACGAAAACATGTACTGGGCAATGGGCCAGATCATCCTCAAAGGTGCACGCTTTGCTGAGCGCCATCCCCAGCTCTTTAGTACTTATATTACCAATTTTTCCTGTGGGCCAGACTCCTTTCTGGTCAGCTTTTTCCGGGATGTCATGGGTCGCAAGCCCTCACTGACCCTGGAACTGGACAGCCATACTGCGGATGCCGGCCTGGAGACCCGAATTGAGGCCTTCCTCGACATTATCCACTATTATCGGGAGATTCAGAAAAAAGATCCCACTCTTCCACAAAACAAAGAGCTCTTTCATTCTGCCCAACTTGAGGAACACAACAGGGTGACTGGAGTGCGGACGTCGGATAATAACTGGGTTCCCCTTACTGATTCCAAAGTATGCCTGCTCATTCCTGCCATGAGTCGTTATGTCACCCCCTTGTTGGCAGCGGCCTTTGGCAGGATCGGTATTCGTACTGAAATCCTTCAGCCTGCTGACGAGGAAGTCCTCAAACTCGGACGGGGCAATGCCTCGTGTAAGGAATGCCTGCCCTTGCAAACCACCTTGGGATCGCTGCTCAACAGGATTAAACAACGCAAGGATGGGGAGATCCTGGTCTATTATATGGCCAGCTCTGACGGTCCTTGCCGCCTGGGTCAGTACCATGTCTACACCAAGCGGATGCTTGAACGGCAGAAGATTAAGGATGTGGCTATACTCACCCCAACCTCCATGAACGGCTATTGTAACCTGGGGGACAACTTCCTGCGGGCTGCCTGGCGGGCTGTGGTAATCGGTGATCTTTTTGATGAAATGTGGTCCACCGTGCTGGCCGGGGCCAAGGATCGCGAGGCTGGCTTGCAGGTCTTTCATGAGGAATTCGAAAAGATCAGAGCGCTCATGCACCGACGCTGGCCCATCATTGCTCCCCAGCTCTCCAAATCTGCGGCCCGCTTAGCCCGGATTCCTTTAAAGATGCCCTATGAGCAGATTCCCAAGATCTCTCTGGTGGGGGAAATGTATGTACGTCATGACCCTATCTCCTTGCAGAACATGATTGAACGGCTGGCAGACCGGGGCTTCATTGTCCGTACTGCCATGATCAGCGAATACATCAAGTTCATTGACTGGCTGATCAAACATGATATTGAAGGCGAACGGACCAAGGGTTTTGCAATCCGGGAGCAGGTGAAGCGCTACTTTAATCATGCTATCCGTAAGCGGCTTGGTCCGTCCGGGTTATTCTTTTATGATGGCAATGCGCCCATTGAGCCGGTCATGGAGGCAGGTGGCAAATATGTTTCACCCTATTTCACCGTGGAAACCATTGTCACGGTAGGCTCAGCCATACACGAGATCCTCCATCCCTCCTGCGGGATTATCTCTATCGGGCCTTTTGGCTGCATGCCTTCCCGTGTGGCAGAAGCAGTGCTGAACGAAAAGTTCACTACCACGGAGAAGCTTGCCCAACTCAAGGGCGGGGAAACCCACTGGGGACCTCTTCTGGAGAAGGATCGTAAACTGCCTTTTATCTGTATTGAGACGGATGGGAATCCCTTTCCTCAGCTCATTGAGGCCCGGATGGAGGCCTTTTGTCTTCAGGCGGAACGGCTGAATGAGCAGATGTTGGCGTGTCGGTAGGCCACTCTTTCCGATGTTGAAACATCGGTATCTGTATGCGCGCCCTCTTTGATGGCTTGCTTCTTGTCCCGGAAGGACAACCGATAATAGCCCCGTGATTTATTGCGAGGTGTTCAGGGGCAAGGAGCAAGACACAGTTCACACAGGATCACTTTCTGATTCCCTCGCCCGATGTTCTTCCTTTCCTTCGAGCGATGTTTTCTGATTCCCTCGCCCGATGCTTTTCCTTTCCTTCGAGCGATGCTTTCTGATTCCCTCGCCCGATGCTTTTTCTTTCCTTCGAGCGATGCTTTCCGATTCCCTCGCCCGATGCTTTTTCTTTCCTTCGAGCGATGCTCCCTTTCCGTATCGGATGACCGAGGAGACATGGTAAGGGCGAAAGAATTTCGTTTCTACGGATTGCGGGAATGTGCAGATTAGGGGTATGATGGGGGATTACAGGGCCCAAGGTGCGGCTGGAGGCACTGAACGATCCCTGCATGAGCTATGAAGACTGTGAGGTTCTGTGCCGTGACACTATTGAAAAGCAACCCAAGAGAAAAACCATGTCATTATTTACCCTGTTCCTGTTCTGTATCCTTGTTATTGCCCTGTTTACACTGCGGGACTACTTTCATGCCCATCACCACATAGAGCAACTGGATCATGTCCCACCTCTGGAAACAGCTGCATTGCCTTTAGTCTCTGTTATTATCCCGGCCTGTAATGAGGAGCAGGGCATTGAGGCTGCCTTAACTTCTCTCTTGTCCCTTAATTACCCCAATCTGGAAATCATTGTTCTCAACGACCGGTCCATTGATGCCACACCGCAGATCCTTGACCGCATGGCAGGCAAGCATCCCCGCCTGCGGGTGGTTCATATTACGGAGCTACCTGCAGGCTGGCTGGGCAAGAACCATGCCTTGCACCAGGGGGCTGCCCAGGCCAGGGGCGAGTTCCTGCTCTTTACAGATGCTGATGTCCACTTTGCTCCAGAAACCATCCACCGTGCCGTGGCAAAGATGGAGACCCATAAGTTGGATCATCTCTGTCTTCTTTTCCGTATGACTGCTCCGAGCCGTTTGCTCTCTCTGTTGATTGCAGACAGCCTTTCCGGTGGTTTCACCATGCTTAAACCTTGGCTGGTCAGCAAGCCAGACTCCCGCTCCTTTATCGGGGCAGGCGGTTTTAACATGATACGGAAGAGCTTTTATCACAGCTTTGGCGGTCACCGTCCTATTCGGCTCTGCCCGGTGGATGATGTGCTGCTGGGACGTCTGGCCAAAGAAAGCAGAGGCCGATGCGACTGTCTCAATGGAAGTAGCTTTGTCAGTGTGGAATGGTATGGTTCTGTTGGGGAGATGGTGCGCGGCCTGCGCAAGAACGCCTTTGCCCTGCTGGACTACCGTTTCTCTTTGCTGCTTGCAGCAACTGCGGCACTTGTCTCTGTGCATATCCTGCCGCTCTGGGGCCTGCTGCTGGCGGACGGCCTTGCTCGCCTCCTCTGCGGTACCATTGTTGGTGCAAACCTCCTGGCCCTGGCCTTGGGAGCACGAGCCTTTCAGACAGATCTTCGCTGCCTGCCCTGGTTTCCTGTTACGCCGTATATCAAGCTCTATATTATCTGGCACGCTGTGCTGTCCACCCTGATTGAGGGCGGTATTGACTGGCGTGGTACCTTTTATTCGCTGGATGAGCTGAAAGCACACAAGGTCTCGGTGCTGCCGTGGGTGAAGATGGAGAAAGGGGGCGCGGTTGATTGAGGAGGCAAGGGAGGCTGGGGCCTCAGCGGCAACCGGCTTCCGATAAGATGAATTTCTCAACCAATCTGTACACTGTTGTACCGGTATTCTTGGGCCAATCTTTGCATGGTGGAGTATCACGCAGTTTGGCTTGGTGGACAGCCTTGCTGATACTGTCCCAGGTAAATTTTCGCAGATCAATCCCTTTGTCGTAGTTCTTGAGATACTGTCTCAACCGCTCTGAACATTTACGCGAGGTATCTATACTTTTACCGTCTTCAAAATGCAGGAGCAGCCAGTATTCAAACTTGGGATTACTGAGAGCGAAACCGTAATTCTTTTTAGTCTGCGACCAAGTGAGCAGCTCCCTCAGTTGCGCATCCGTCCACTGATCTTTATCAACAACCAGCCATGCCTCGTCTGAATCCTTTAAGCTGTTCTTTTTCAGCCAGGTGGTCATACGCTTCAGAACTTGAGGCGGCGCACTGTCATGGCCGCATTTCAGGCAGTTTACCCGAACCGTTGCATCCCGGCTGTTGAACAGAGAGAAATACTGCGGTTCCGTCTTTGCTCCTTCCGCAGCAATGAGGAACAGTTTACGATACGACCGCCGCCCGGTCCGCCGGACAAACCTGCGCACTTTGCGGGCCATTACTCCCCCTCCTCAGTCTCGGAGTGCTGCAAAGGACTGTTCAGCAGAATATGCGGTATACCGCCCAGCCGTCCCTGAAGATAGCTTTTCCGAATATCTTTATCTTGAGCAGCATCCTTATACTCACTAAAAGAAAAGAGTGTTGACGCACCTGTAGCATCCCGTTCCGTCACCCACATTTCATCATGTCGCAGAAGTTCTTTCTCCATGAGCAGCAGATCATGGGTGGTCAGCAAGAGCTGTGAGCGGGTCTTTGCCGAGCAGCCAGCAAGATAGCCTTCAAGCAGTCTTCGGGTCAGCAGGGTATGCAGGCTGCGGTCAATTTCATCTATCACATATACCCGGTTTGAAGTCTTACCGGAAAGATCAAGAAAGACAGGCAAGAGTTCGATAACCCGCAAAGTACCATCCGACTCCTGATGCATCTCAAACTTTGCCTCTGTGCCGTCTGTTTTTCGATGAGAGGTCATCAGTTTCTTCGCAATCAGCTTTTCTCCTTTCCGGGTAACGAAAAGTATTGTCAAGCCACCCGTCTGGCTCAATGGATCCCGAACAGTAGCAGTTGCACCTTCTTTCAGATTTTTTTGTATCTCGCGCTTCAGTGTCTCCGGTAATGAGAATGAGATATGTTCGAGTGGGACTTCTTCTCCTGACATATGCACTATACCCGTGTCCAGCTGTTGCAGCAGCTCATTCATAGTTTGGGATAAGGAACCATCCTCAACAACGGGAAAGAGGTCGGGAGAAGAATCAGGCGAGACGAGTTTGAGCGTATCCTTAAACCAATCATACACCGGCCTGAAGGCGTTGACCTTCTGTGAAACAGAGTTGGTGAGAAAGAGCTGGTTATCTCTGGTGCCGTCAAACACGACCTGAAGCGACGGGTCTTCGGGTGGTCTTCCCGGTCTGCTGTAAAGAACTTCCTCCTGCTCGCCTGTAATCTTCACAAGCTGCTCTTCCACAACAGCAGTTCTGGTCACAGCAAAGCTGAAATCATAGATGACCTCATCAATCAGCAATTCAAAGGCGAATCGGGCAGGTTGCGCTGTTCTGTCCGCATCCAGACAAAAGGTCTCAACCGGAATGGCTTCGTCAAGCTGCGTAATATTGACAACCAAGGATTTGGCAAAGTTCAGGGCCTTAAATAAGTTGCTCTTGCCGGAGGCATTACCGCCATAGATTGCTGCAATGGGCAGAACCTTTGTCCGGTACGTGTTGAGTCTGGCAAGACGTCCGCCATGCCGACGCTCCTCTGTTGCAAGCATCGAAAAGGAGACCGGGTCGCGGAAGGACATCCAGTTTTCAAGCGAAAAGCTTATGATCATGGTATGCTCTCTCAGGTGTGCAAATGCTCTTGTATCCAGAGCATCACCTTAGAAAGTCAGGCTGTGAAAATCAAGGGGAAAGATGCTCGTGTACTCTTTTATTCCTTTGGCGATGCTCCTTTTCCGGGTCGGATGAACGAGGAGATATGGTACGGCCGAAAGATTTTTTGCACCTACAGGTTGAGGGAATGTACAGCTTGCAGGTATAATGAGGCATTGCATGGGCACGGTACGGTATACGCCGACGGATTATGGCAAAAACAGGTAAGAAGGCGAATTCATCGTGACCACGATTGATCACTTGCTCAATGAGGAGGAACCAGTACATGAAGACAGAACAGACGATTATCCTTACACTGCTCCTGCTGCTCACGGCACCGGTTCAGGTACTCGGCTTCGGCAGTGGGCTGGAAGTCTGCCCTGCACCTGTCGATCCGGTCAGCCTTTCCAACCCCACCGTTGTCAGCGAATTCACCCAGACAGCCCTGCAGGCAGCACTCAATACGGGCGGACATATCACCTTTGCTGCTACCAAACCTGTCACCATCCCGATCAGTACAGAGCTTGTCCTCAGCACAGCGCATGATACCGTGCTGGACGGAAAGGGTCTGGTCACCCTGGACGGCCAGGGACAGACGCGCATCCTGAAAAAAGATTGGCACGATCCTGCTTCCACGATATCGATCACCCTACAAAACATCCGTCTGATCAACGGCAAAGCTCCGAGCGGCGGCAGTACCGGGGTGCATTCAGGAGGAGCAGTCAACGTGGGGCATCCGGGAACGAGCCTCTACATCATCAATTCCACCTTTGCAAATAACGCCACCACTGACACCGACACCGCAGATAACCAGGGCGGAGCAATCTTTGCCGCCAACTGCTACGAGACGATCATAACAGGATCAACCTTTGCAAACAATCAGGCCGGAAACGGCGGGGCTTTCGGCGGCATCGCCACCGGGCTCTTGGTGTTCAATTCCAGCTTTACTGGCAACGACGCAGTGGATACATCGACAGGCGGCGTTGTCAGGGGCCATGGAGGTGCCGTTCACCTGGACGGCGTGACCAACACGTACAACCCTGATTCCAATAAACGGGTCTCCGTCTGCGGCTCTGTTTTTGAGGGCAACACCGCAGTCCGTGGCGGCGGCGCGCTTAAGGTGACGGTCTCAGACAACAAGGGAATAAAGGCCAGCTACGAGAAGTCGCAGTTCGTGAAGAACAGTGTATCAGGGGCCAGCGCAACAGAGGGGCATGGCGGGGCCATCTATCATATTGAAGATGACCTGGACGGGGGCGCGAACGAGCTGAACGCAGAGATCCTGGAATGTACATTCAGCCAGAATACCGCTTGGAGGCAGGGGGGGAGGCGTCTGGGTCTCGGCCCTGGGACAGATCAAGGTGACGAACTCCACCTTTTCCGGGAACCGGACGAGCCATAGCTCCCTTGGCATGGGCGGCGGCCTCGTGCTCGCACAGGGGGAAGCGAGCGTCACCAATTCGACCTTTGTGGAGAATTATGCCTGGTTTCATGGAGCAGGCATTCAAGCAAGCAACAATGCCACGGTGGCCCTGCAGAACAACCTGTTTGACCATAACGCATCAGAACGGGACTGGGCCTGCTATCAGATGAACCGGGCAGCTGACCTGGACATGGGCGGCAATCTGCAATATCCACAGGAGCGCTTCAATCAGAGCAACAGTCCTGATGACTGTAAGGTCACACCCTCAGTGCTCATCGCCGATCCCCTGGTACAGGCTCTGGCAGACAACGGCGGCCCCACCATGACGGTCGCTCTTGCCCAGGGAAGCCCTGCCATCAATGCGGGATCAAGTGCAGGTGCCCTGACAACGGATCAGCGCGGTTATATACGGGATAAACAGGTCGATATCGGTGCCTATGAGTACGGTAGGCCGTATATCGTCATGATCCTGAAGATGCTGTTGTTGTAGCCCGGTAGATTGGGCTGAGGCACGAACCCCAACAATCAAGAGGCGAGTCGGACATGTCGGGGTTCGTTCTGCACGCCCGCAACCTGTGAACTAACAAACAGCAGAGGTTTTGCCTTCCAAAAGGCGTAGGTTTTGCCTATCAAAAGGCATAGGCTTTGCCATTCAAAAGGCCTGGGTTTTGTCTATCAAAAGGCATAGGTTTTCCCTATCAAAAACCCTCCCTTTTGATATATAGAAGGGAGGGTTTTACATCTCAAAAGGGAGACCTTTTAGTATATAGAAGGGTACCCTTTTGATTCTCCAAAAACTCGAATTGATCAATGTCTATATTCATCTCTTTCCATAAAGAATAATCATTCCTTATCAGGAGGTTCCCCATGCCGGTTGGATACTATGTCAGAGAAAACAAACTCACTGTACCACGCTCTAAACCAGATTCCGTACTCAGCTGAATACGCTGCCAAAGCCCAAGCTCTTGCAGTCGTTTGACATTGGCAGACTTCATTCCACGAAAGACCGATTGGTCCCGTTGGTTGATACAGACCTGAATCAATCCTTCAGAAGGGGCTTGAGCAAGGAGATGTCTTGTTTTACGCAGCATCAGGCGGGAGGCCACCAATTCACCAAAGGCAGGATGCCAGGGACCAGCCAGCAACGAAGATTCAAGTTCAGGCCCGGCCTGTAAGCCCATGCGCACCACCCGGATACCAGCCCTGTCAAAACGTGCCTTCATCCAGGCCGCTAAAACCACAGCCTTATCTAAACTGAGTGGCGTATATTCTCCCCGGCTGTATTGATCAGCCAGCTCACTGTTCCGCACCACCAGGAGAGGATAGATACGGACAAAATCAGGTTGTAGCACAATGACGCGTTCAACGGTCCTGCGCAAAGATGTGCGAGTATCAGCTGGCAAGCCCAGCAGCAACTGGACACCGATTTCCATACTTGCCTGTCTGAGCAGAGGAATTGCCCGCTCTACATCAGCAGCTGTATGTCCACGCCGGGCCAGATCCAACACTTGATCATTCATGGACTGCACACCCAGCTCTACCGTAGAGACCTGGTATTGGCGGAGCAAGGCCACTCGTTGCTGATCAATATAGTCAGGCCGGGTGGATAAACGAAGACTGTGTACCCTGCCCTGCTCAAGAAAAGGCGCAACCGCACCCAGCAGTTCCTGCTGGCGGGTCTGGGGTAAACCGGTAAAACTGCCACCATAGAAAGCAACCTGGACCTTGCGTTTCTTTGGCCCCTTTCTTTCAAGCCATGTCTGGACAGTATCCTGAACATCTGCACCGCTTACCTGCTTTTCAGTAACCCCACTAATCCTGCGTTGATTACAAAAGACACAACAATGCGGGCAACCCTCATGGGGAATAAAAATCGGAATGACCAGAAGAGATCCCATCTCAGCCAAGCTGTTCAGAATCGGATTCATTGCGTTCCAGGATCCTGATCAGCACGGCAAGAATTTCATTCACATCCGGGAGCAAGGAATAGGCGTTCATATCAGGATCCCTGCTCAGTGAATTCCACACTCTGAAAAAACCGTGTACAATCCTGTTCCACATCTTTTTCTTCAGCTGTGGAAGCTTTATAAGTGCAGCCCACTGTGAAGATATTTTGTATATTTTCACCCCCAGGAGCTGTAATTGTTTTTTTCGTTTGCAACGCTGGCCGCTGCACAACGAATCGGTTTCCTTGGGCAATCTTCTTCCCGGAAAACTCACCCGTACCAGTGATACTCTCTTTCCATGTTCTGATATAGTGCTCAGAATCAAAGGGGCCAGGTTCAAAAAACGATTCAATACTATAATACGATGAACTTCCTTTTTCAGGAAACAAGGAAAACATAATCAGATCCTCGGCAAGGAGCTGATCATTGGCATATCCAAGATGCAGACGCATATTAGATTCGCCGGTAATATCAGGCTGCTTTAAATCAATCTGAAAATCTTGCAGGTGAATTTTTGTTCGCCCTTGTTTATGGCTGATCTCAGCCCCCTGAAAATAAGCTGGCAGATACTTTTCTCCAAGGGCGAGATACTCTTCCCAATCATCAATGCTCCCTTCATAACCAACAACTAATTCGTTACATGATTCATGGGAAGCAGCAATATAATCGCGTGTAAGAAGACTCGCGCGCCTGCTCGTAATAATACAGACAGCCCCTTTGGGTGAAGGAAGACAGCTGCTATACAGCAAGTCATCATTATAAGGAATATACCAGAGCGAAGAAGTCCATTGCCTGCCCAGTCCATCACGCCAATGCTCTGTTTTTTCCGGCTCACCCAAGCCGTTAACCTGTACCCTCTCTCTGCCGACATAGCGAAAATAGGGAACCGCACTGAACACGGTCTCAAGAAGCATGGTCGGAGAATCCAGAAAGGTCTTGAGATCGCTTTCTGGAGGTTTCTCTGCGACCACCAGCATATCAAAATAATCAGCGCGACGAAAACGATCCATTGAAGGATCTAAGGGACCATGATACACATTCTGCCCTTCCTTAAGCGGTTCTTTTTCCAGGTTCACTTGCTCTGCTGTCCATTTTCGAAAATTAATATCAGGGCGTACTTGAGCAAGGCCGTCAATAATGGGTTGCCTTCTCAGGTAATAGCGAAACCGTTCTCCGGCAGGAAAATTCTTCTCTTTGACCTGCTCTTTCAGATCCTTGCGCAGCGTCCTGTAAAAAGATCGCAAAGCATCATGGGCCTGCCCGGCAAGCTCGGGAATTGTTGCAGGCAAAGAGGCTGTATAGGACCAATCTTTGCTGATTGTAGCGGAACTCCCCGAAATCCCCAGCATGACATTGCGTTGGTGAAATTCCCCCTTGTCACCAAGATTATCCGCTTCACTGATCGGTACCGCGACATTATAATTTTCACTCAGGTTACCTTTAACTATCACTCCAATGACCTCTCCTGTCGTATTCAGCAACGGTCCGCCGCTGTTTCCCGGAGATGACGGGGATGAAAAACGAATATCTTCCCATTCTCCATAAAACCATTCAGGGGTGAACGAGGCCACCTGACCTGCCCGATAGGCTATGCCTTCTCCCAGCGTATTGCCTGCGGAAAAGACAGTATCGCCGACCTCAACCTGACGATTAAAATGGAGTGGAGTGACCTTTTCCGGGTATTCTTTCAGGTCAAACACCACCATATCCCTTTTGGAGGAGCACTTCAGGATTTTATTGACCGGATAGATTTCACCCTTGTTATCACGGATAAAAAAGTCTTTGTGCAGAGAGAAATGAGTCAGGTCAAAAACGTGCTCTGCGGTCATCAACTCCTTTTCACTGATGAAAAATGCCGTTCCTATACTATGATACTTTTCAGTCCTTCTTGCATAAGGCAACTTCTCAAAAGGAAGTTTTCTGGCATAGGTTATCCTGTCATCTTCCAGTTTCGGCGTCACCACCTCATAAATACCGTGATTAAGTTCCTGAAGAAGATCTTTCTCCAGAAACTCAATATTATTAGCAACAGCCCCTTCCCTGCAGAACAACAGCAGGGAAAGTATTGTACAACAAAATGTTGCAAAAAACTTCATAATGCTCCTCCTTCTGAATTATGTATCTGTGAACTGAATACTTTGAAAAAACCGTTCACAATCCTGTTCCACATCTTTTTCTTCAGCTATGGAAGCCTTATAGGTACAACCGACCGTGAAAATCTTTTGTATCTTTTCACCATCTGGATCTGTAATTGTTTTCTCCGTCTGTAAAGCTGACCGCTGCACAACAAGCCGGTTTCCCTGAGCTGTTTTTTCCCCGGAAAAATCACCTGTTCCAGAAATAACTTCTTCCCATATTCCTCTGTAAGCATCAGAGCTGAATGGACTTGGCTCATAATATGGTCGCACAGTATAAGAAAGCGGACGTCCCTTTACCGGAAACAAGGTAAGCATAACCAAATCTTCACTAAGGAGTTGGTTATTGGCATAGCCAAGATGAAGACGTAAACTTGTATCTTCTGCTATTTCAGGATGGTCAAAATTCATTTGGAAATCTTTCAGACGAATCTCAGCCCGCCTTTTCTTTCCGATGATTTCAGCCTGATCAAAAAAGGACGGCAGATATTTCTCTCCCAAAGAAAGGAATTCTTCCCAATCCCCAAGACTACCTTCATAGCCAACAACCAACTCATCAGCGCCTTCCTGAACACTGGCAAAATGATCCAGCCCAAGAAGGCTTGTGGAGTCGTCCAGAAGATTACAGATCGCTCCGTTGGGGTAAGGAAGACAATGCATGTAGATAAAATAATCAATATACGGAACATACCAAAGCGAGGACCTCCATTTCCGGCCTAAATTATCCTGCCATGCCTCTGTTTCCACAGGTTCACCCAGACCGGTCAGGCGTACCTTATCCGTTCCCATCTGGCGAAAATAGGGAGTTGCGGCCAATAAGGTTTCCAGAATCATTCTTGGGGAGTCCAAAAAGGACTTCAGCTCAACATTCACCGGTTTTTCAATAATAGCCTGCATATCAAAATATTGCGTCTGAGCATGAAAAACGCTCTGCTTTTCAGCCAGAGGCTCTTTTGTCAGATGCTGAGAACGAGCTGTCCATTTCCGAAAAGTAACATCAGGCTGAATTGAAGCAAACCCCTGAATAACCGGTTGATTCCTCAAATAGAAACGAAACCGTTGGCTACGAGGAAAGTTTTTCTCCTTTACTTTTTCAGTGAGTTGCTTTCTCAGTTCCCGATAAAATTCACCCAGAGATTTCTGCGCCTTCTGCGTCAATTCCTCAAGGGTTGCTGGCAAAGGCACCTGATATGCCCAATCCCGGATAAGAGATTCCGACGTGCCTTCAATAACAACACTGACATTGCGGGCATGAAATTCAGCCTGAGTCCCCAGCTTGTCCAACTCACTGATCGGAACAGCAACATTGTAATTTTCACTTGAGTTTCTTCTTTGGACAACCACACCAACAACTTCGCCTTCTGTATTCAGCAAAGGTCCACCACTGTTGCCCGGAGATGCCGGTGAGGTGAACCGGATATCCTGCCATTCTCCGTAAATCCGTTCAGGTGTGAATGACGCCACCTGTCCGGCCCGATACGATATCCCTTCTCCCAGCGCATTGCCTGCGGAAAACACGGTATCACCAATCTCAACTTTCCGGTTAATGTTGAGCGGGATGACGTGCTCAGGATATTTCTGCAGATCCAGGACCAGCAGGTCGCGGCGGGTCGAGCATTTATGTACTTTGCCGACCGGATACACCTTTCCTTCCGCATCACGGATAAAATACTCTTTCTTCAAAGAAAAACTCTTGAGATCAAAAACATGCTCTGCTGTCATCAATTCTTTTTCATTGATGAAAAATGCCGTTCCTATGCTGTGATATTTTTCCTCTCTTTCTACATAATCAAGCTTTTCAAAGGGAAGCTTTCTGGCATAGGTTATCTTCTCATCTTCCAGCTTTGGCGTCACAACCTCATAAATACCGTGATTCAGTTTTTGGATCAGCGCTTTATCCAAAAATTCGATATTATTACCGCCAAGGGAGGTTCCGCACCACAGTACTATTGAGAACACAAACCAGCAGAACATCACATACAATTTCATAAAATTCCCCCGATATAGTAACGATTTATTTTTTTGTAGCTTTCTGTTTTTCCAAGAGGAATTTCAAAGCTGCATGGGCTGCGCGCTGTTCTGCCTCTTTTTTGCTGCCTGCCTGGCCAGTGCCAAGAATTTTTTCCTGAAACCGAGCTGATACGGAAAAAATCCGGGCATGTGCCGGCCCTTTCTCATGATCAAGGAAATATTGCGGCCCCTGATTATGCATTTCCTGAAGATGCTCCTGCAAACGACTCTTTGCATCTGCATGAATGAGCTTTTCCCCTTGTTGCTCAATCAGGGGGGTAAAAACTTTCTCCACGTGTTGCGACACCACCTCATAACCTGCATCCATAAACATGGCTCCGATTAATGCCTCATAGGCACAGGAAAGAATCGAACTTTTCTCCCTGCCTCCAGAACTGTCCTCGCCGCGTCCAAGAAGTAGGTATTTTCCCAGCTCAAAACTCCGGGCAACCCCAGCCAACCCTGTTTCATTCACCAAAGCAGATCGTATCCGGGTCAGCTGGCCTTCACGTTTTTGTGGAAAACGGGTAAAAAGCATATGACCTATGGTCAGGTCCAGCACTGCGTCACCAAGAAACTCTAATGTTTCATTATGTTGACTGTTCTCTAACCGCTCAAAGGCAAATGAGCTATGGGTCATGGACAAAAGCAATAATTCTTTTTTACTAAAAGTGTAGCCCAATCTTTCCTGGAGTTCTGCAAGCTGTTCTGCCTGATCCAGAAGCAATACTTCAATTGTGGTTGCCATTTTTTCTTTGGATTCTTTGAATAATAATTCAGTGCTGACCTTATCGTTATTTCAAATAAAAAAAACATATCCGACCATTACTGTGTGAACACGATCTGCCTGATAAGGTCAAAAGAGAACATTTTTCCCTTGTCAAAATCATCCAGTAATAGTATAAAAGTTCGCATTGCACATAAAGTGCAGATGAGGCGACGTAGCCAAGCGGTAAGGCAGAGGTCTGCAAAACCTTTATTCAGCGGTTCAAATCCGCTCGTCGCCTC
Source organism: Desulfobulbaceae bacterium (assembly GCA_011389815.1). Lineage (GTDB taxonomy): Bacteria > Desulfobacterota > Desulfobulbia > Desulfobulbales > Desulfobulbaceae > Electrothrix. The sequence continues at coordinate 18,270 of JAABTP010000010.1, forward strand.
CAATAAAACAATTCAAGGCCGGAAAAGATATTTTCTTTTCCGGCCTTTTTTATGATCAGTCTGCTACGCATCATCATACACATCAAGCAGGGCTCAGCATGTATTCCTGTTCAACATAATGTTTCGCCCCTTTGGGGCCAAGCACACTCCTGTACAAGGAAAATTGATTTACCTGAACATCTGGGAAATACATCGACATATGCCGGGCAACAAACTCATTTAATCGCTTTTTCGGTGTATTTTTCAGGCGTGCCAAGGTAATATGAGGGGCATATTTCCGTTGCTCCAATGCACATCCTTGACGAACCAGCGCAGAACCTATCTGACGGTGAAGGGTCAGCAGCTGCTCTGATTTTTCAACACCGACCCAAAGCGTATGGGGGCTTTTCCCACGCAGCGGAAACAATCCAACGCCCTGCAGGCAAAGCTGCAAGGCAGGGCAGGATAACTTTCCCAAGGCATCCTGGATATTCCGCATCATTGCCCCATCAACCTCGCCAATAAAATGCAGGGTCAAATGCAGTTGTTCCAGAGCGACCCAGTGTGCTCCGGGAAGACCACAGGCAATCATCCTCAATCGTTCCTGTATTGATTCCGGCATATCAAGAGCTACAAAAAGACGCATACTTTTTCTCGCTCCCCTATCTTATCGTTTGGACATAGGGACAAAGGGACGTGAGGGTTCCCCAATATATACCTGTCGCGGACGACCGATTTTGCTATCAGGGTCTTCCTGCTGTTCTTTCCATTGGGCAATCCAGCCAGGCAAACGCCCCAGAGCAAACATCACCGTAAACATATTCGTAGGAATGCCCAAGGCTCGGTAGATAATACCAGAGTAAAAATCAACATTTGGAAAGAGGTTCCGCTCAATAAAATACTCATCATTCAAAGCGATCTCTTCCAAACGCCGGGCAATATCAAGCAGAGGATCAGAAACATTAAGGGCCACCAGAAGATCATCACAGGCCTCTTTGATAATCTTTCCGCGTGGATCAAAGGTCTTGTAAACCCGATGACCAAAACCGGATAAGCGAAACGGATCAGATTTATCCTTGGCCTTTTCAATATACTTTTTAAAATTATCATTATCTTGATGGATGGTTTCCAGCATGGTAACCACGGCCTCATTGGCACCACCGTGCAAGGGCCCCCAGAGAGCGTTAATTCCAGCAGAAATGGAGGAATACAGGTTCACGCCAGCACTTCCCACCAGACGGACAGTTGATGTCGAACAGTTCTGCTCATGATCAGCATGGAGAATAAGCAGTTTATTCAAAGCCGCAACAGCCTCTGGACGAACCGTATAGGGATAGACAGGCTTATCAAACATCATGTTCAAAAAATTACCGCAATAATTCAAATCTGACCGGGGGTAGACCAGAGGGTGCCCCATACTTTTCTTATAGGTAAAAGCGGCAATAGTGCGTATCTTTGAAATCAGACGAGCCGCTGCTGTATCAAGGGTTTTCAGCGGATCAAGGCTCATTTCTGGATAGTAGCTGCTTAAGCTGTTCACCATCACGGAGAGAATAGCCATAGGGGGTGCATTAGGTGGGAAATGATCAAAAAAATGGATCATATCCTCGTGAATCAGAGCAAAACGTTTCAGTAACTGGCGAAAATTCTCATATTCTGCTGGATTTGGCAAATGGCCATGAACCAAGAGATAGGCAACCTCTATAAAAACGCATTTTTCTGCAAGCTCCTCTATGCCATATCCCCGGTAGGATAAAATCCCCTCTGATCCATTAAGAAAGGTGATATCGCTGGTACAGGAAGCGGTGTTTTTGTAGCCAGTATCCAGAGTTGTATAACCGGTTTTCTGCAACAGCGTTCCAATATCTATAGCTTTATCATTCTCTGTCCCAGTAACCACTGGCAGGGAATATGTTTTTCCCTCTACAGTAAGGATGGCTTCAGAGCCGCTCTTTTCGTTATTCATAATATAAAATACCTCTATGTTGTAGTTTACCTTGTTATGCACCGTTTGGTGCGCAACCTCAACAGCAGCGGATGCAATTCACGGTCGGAGATTGAAAACATAATGCGAGTTTCCCCTTGTTCGGTTACAATCCTGTCTCGCTTGAGACGTGACTGATATGTGACATAATATGGAACAAAATCCCGAACAACTCTATCCGGAACAATCAAAGAGGGGGTAATCCGGGCGATCAAAAAAGAACCTATTACTGTGAGAGCCGAACAGGTAACACGAAAGGGTTTGAGTTATCTGGCACAGAGATGTAAAAAAATATTTTCTTTATGTTAGCAGAGAGGACCATCATACGTATATATCCAGATCCTGCTTGCCAGTTACCTGTTTACTCTGTCGCATAGAACAGATTTTACAGCACTTCCTGAAAAGAATCAAGCTGTATACCGCACCCGGAACACTTTTTCGTATGATATTAAGAAGATAAGCAGGACACGCTGACAGGAAAACTATTATGGATGAATTACAAGAGAAACGCAGGCGTATCCGGGAACTGATGCAATATGCTGTACCTGATAGCCAGACAGCAGAGGCTCAAGACCTTCTCGTTATTTTTCGTGACGATCATTTTGCTCTCACTGTGCTTGATGAATTTTACCAATTTTTACCTGATGCCCAGGAGGACTGGGTAAAGGAATTACGCCTTGTAAGCAGAAAAGAAGGTGTCCTCCTCCTAGCTGCTGTGGCCTCGGTTGATGCGTACCTCTACCTGATTTCCAGTGAAGGCATTGAATTCCACGGAAGTTTGCAGGAAGGTTATCTGGATAAAGATCTCCTGAACTTTTTCGGTTTTTCCTCTGCTGAACACTTCAGTGAACAGGCCATTAATATTGCTCATTTTCCCTTATACGAGCCTGTCCAGACAGACATCAATACCTGTCCGGCCTGCCATGCCATCACTCACGAAGAACATGAGCTGGGTTGCCCGGTAGAAATCTGCCCCTGGTGCGGTGGTCAACTGATCCATTGTGAATGTCGCTTCACGCAACTTGACCAGGAGGAACTGACAACAGAACAGGATGTGATCCGTTTTGAAGAAATCCTCCAGGAAAAAGGTCGGTTGGTCTATAGCCCGGAACAACGCCCCAGTTTTGCCGACGATGGTCCTGGGGTTGAATTCGAATAGGCCGATATTACAGGCAGGAACAGGTCCCCGTGCCTGTCCGATATAAAACGATAGCATAGGGCAAACACAGAGATTTGCCCCGACGGAATTTAGCCCAGCAGCCTTCGCAGAGCCAGGCAAAGCTCAGGGGCAGCAAAGACATATCCTGACTCCTGGAGCTTGCACGGAAACACCCGAGCACTGGTAAAGAGCAACTCGTGCGCCATTTCCCCTAAGAACAAGGATAAAAAGAATTTCGGTACAGGGAGAAAAGCTGGTCGATAGAGGGCACGGCCTAAAGCACGGGTGAACTGTCGATTGGTGACAGGATGAGGAGTAACAAAATTTACTGCGCCATCCAGCTCCTCCTGCTCCATAATATGAGCAATGGCCTGCACCAGATCATGGATACTGATCCAGCTCATATACTGCCTGCCATTGCCAAGAGGCCCACCAAGGCCCAGCTTAAAAAGAGGAAGCATCCTGGCCAAGGCACCTCCTTCCGGGCTGAGCACCATGCCAAAACGGGGATGCACCACTCGAATACCAGCCTCTCGGGCAGGCTGCGCAGCTTCTTCCCAGGCATTACTCACATCAGCAAGAAAACCAGTTCCTTTCCTGCTCTGCTCATCCAGTTTCTCTTCCCCTCGCTCTCCGTAAAACCCTATGGCAGAGGCTGAAATCATGAGGCGAGGTTTATGAGCAGCTGCTGCAAAAAAATCCGCAAGCAGACGGGTCCCCTCGACCCTGCTCCGTAAAATCCGCTCTTTTTTCTCTGCTGTCCAGCGTCCCTGAGCCACATTTTCACCAGCAAGATGGATAACCACATCAATCCTGTCGTCTTCACCCAGCTGAACAATTTTTCGCTCAATATCCCAATACGGAACATGCTCGACATTGCGGTTCAAAGCAAGAACTCTATGCCCTTGTTCGTCCAGCGAACGAGCGACCTCAGTGCCAATTAAACCGGATGCGCCGGAAATAAGAATATTCATATTTATTTACAAGGTGTTAAGTGAAAATATAGCATTCGATTCAGAGAGATAATACTTTAGCCAAAACAGGGACTTTCAGTCCATAGTTCGTTGAATTATTTCTTTGTCATTTGCGACGATTCTTTGTTGCTGCGTAACCAAGTAAAAGCGGCCGTCCAAACAGGGTAATAACCACCAGTAAAATAAGAAAGAGCAGGGCGGGCAGGTCGTTTTGCATCAAGCGAAAAATAAGAGCAAGTGTGGCAAGTGTTCCGGCTGCGGCACCGAACCCGGTCACGATCCGGCTACCTGTTTTCTGAATAAAGGCGAGTCCGCATACGACTGCAAAGGTAAAGAGAAAGGTCAGACTGGCAGCCTCGACAAGGCCAGTGAGCGAGCCTATGGCTGCAAGGACAGCTGCGGCTGCTCCTAATCCGATAACAGCATGATCCGGTATCCCTGCTTGGTTTTTGTGATTCAGTGTTGCGGGTAACTCACCGGCTTGCGAGACCTTGCAGGCAAGGCGGGCTGTGGCAAACAGAGTTGCGTTAATGGCTGATCCTGTTGAAAAGGCTGCTGCCACAGTAACAATGATAAGACCAACTGTTCCAAAGGCCTGGCGTCCGGCAATCGCCAGCGCCACTTCCTTGTGTTCTACAAGCCGGTCTGCTCCGATCAGCATGGCGGTGCCAAGGGCGACAAGTACATAGACCAGGATCACCACGACAATGGCTGACAGAACCGCACGGGGGAGGGTCTTTTGCGGTGTATCAATATCCTCATAATCATAGGTTAATAATTGAAATCCTTCATAGGCCATAAAGACTGAAGCCGCACCGAAAAGGGCCGCAGTAAAGCCCGTGTCCGGCACTCCCCGGGAAAGCATGGCCGGATTCCATTCTGCAAGTCCCCAGCCCGCCAGGCCCACAAGAATAATCAGTTTGAACCAGACAAGAAACATCTCAACACTGCCAGCTTCACCAACTCCCCGGAGATTCAAACCGATAAACAGGGCCATGATCGCTATACCGGTTGCACGGGGAAACCAGGGGCCGAATCCTGTCACATGACCGAGATATTGTCCAAAGGTGAAGGCATAAACGGCATTTGTCAGGACATAGCCGGTGATGAGTACCCATGAGAGGCTGCCTGCAATGCCCAGTGCATTGATCTCGCGAAGAAAGGTGAATGCCCCGCCTCCTTCGCCGTAATGCTCGGCAAGCTTGACATAACTGTATCCTGTGGCCAGGGCAATGAGACCGGCGACAACGAAACTCAGCCATGTCCAGACACCGGCTATTTCCACAACCACGCCCAGGGTTGAAAAAATACCCCCGCCGATCATGCCGCCAACCGCCATGGACCATGTGCCGTGAAAACCAAGTTGAGATTGCGAACCATGCATTAACTACTGTGTTTTCCTCTGAGAAATTCTCCTATATCCCCCACTCGCCCTTTTTCTTAAACACATTATCGGGCAGGCGGAGAAACCTGTCCCTACAAAAAAAAACTTACTTCATTTCGTCAAACTCAGCAACAACATCATCGTCATCGTCATTTCCCGTCCTGTCACACAAGGACAACAGCTCCGTTTTTCCCCTTTTTCATGAGACTCTTCTGCAACAAATCAGCGCAACAGAAAAAAGATTGACAGCCCTCCCCTACCATGCTTCAATACCTTTCAATAAATATTGATATCTTCATTCAAGCACCATTTGATATTTTCTTTAATTTTACGAATAGATTACTCATCTCACATGGCATCAAAATCGAAGAATCCAATCTGGGCATTTCTGGCCTCAGTCAAACTTGCCCTGCTCCTCATAGCCCTTCTTGCTTCAACTTCAATTATCGGCACGGTTATTGAGCAAAATCAAACACCAGAACATTATGTGCAACATAGGGGAGAAGCTGTTGCCAGCGTGATTCAGGCTCTCAACCTTGGTGACATGTATAATTCAACCTGGTTCCTCTGCCTGCTTGGGGCCTTTAGCCTGAACCTTATTGTTTGTAGCCTGGATCGCATCCCCACTGTAATTAAAATTGTGCGCAAGGATAATCTGGCCACAAATCCAGACCGATTGGCTAAGATGAAACTCAGCAAGGAAGAAAAAATCCCTGGTACCCTTGAAACGGCTAAAAAAGAGGTCATGCAGTACCTTCATGAGAAGGGCTGGAAAACAGACAGCCGGGATAAGGAATACGGCACCCTGTTTTTTTCCCAAAAAGGGCCATGGACCCGCTATGGTGTCTACGTGGTTCATCTCTCAATTCTGATTATTCTCCTGGGAGCAGTTATTGGCTCCCCAACTGTTGCCACCAAAATTCTGGACAACCGGGAGTTTGCCTTTAAAGGAGGGATTTCCCTACCAGAGACTGCACAAAGTGACTTTATTTTTTCGTATGCTGATGAGAAAAAAATACCGCTCGACTTTACTGTTCGCTGTAACTACTTTGACATACATTACTATCCAGGCACTTCCATGCCCAAGGACTACCTTTCCAGCCTGACCGTTATCGAAGACGGTAAGGAGGTGCTCACCACAACTATTGAGGTGAATAAACCTCTTATCTATAAAGGCATCACCTTTTACCAATCAAGCTATAATCAAATAGGCGCAGCCATTATCAAACTCCGGGAAACAAATAGTGGCAATGTTCACGTCTTTCCTGTTGACCCGCAAAACTATTCAGTCACCAATACCTGGCAGGAAGGCGAAACCGATGCTATGATCCGTATTCAATCTGCTCGCCAGACTCAGATGCCTAACGGACAAGCAAGCACTGAGATGAAAATATGGCTGATGGATTCTGACGGACCGCCATCCATGTTTCCTTTGATGTATGGTAGCCCGGTCATTGTTGAACGACCAAATGCAAAATATGAACTCACCATTGGACCCCATTTTGCTACCGGGCTTCAGGTTGCAAAAGATCCCGGTGTCTGGTGGGTATACACAGGGTGCGCTCTGATGCTCATTGGTCTCTATATGGCCTTTTTCATGTCGCATCGCAAAGTATGGGCCCATGTTTATGAAAGAGACGGGCAACCTATGGTTCTTTTTGCTGGTCATGCCAATAAAAACACCCTGGGATTCAGTAAAACCTTTTCTTCACTGACCCAAGGCTTTAAGAAACCACAAAACAATCGCGCATAACTCACTACCTTTATCGGAAATATTACATGATGAACAGCTCGCAACTCTTTGGCTATACAACCATACTATACCTCTTGTCAGCAGCTTTTTATATTGGACTGCTTGTTTTCCGTAATAAAAAGGTTGGATTGGTTGGCCTGATCCTTGCCAGTATTGGTGTTCTGGTCCATACCGGGGCTCTTGGTTTACGCTGGCATGAGTCCTACCAAATTGGTATTGGTCATGCTCCGTTAACCAATATGTACGAATCCTTGGTCGTCTTTGCCTGGTGTATCACCCTTTTCTACATTTTGCTGGAGTTAAAATTCAAAGACAACGCAAGTGTGCTGGGGGCCCTGGTTATGCCTCTGGCTGTCACCACGATGGCCTACGCCTCATTCTCAACAGATATTGATCGACAGATCAGCCCGTTGGTTCCGGCATTACAGTCAAACTGGTTGATAGCACATGTGATTACCTGCTTTATCGGCTATGGTGCCTTTTCTGTTGCTGCCGCCATTGGCGTTCTCTATCTTCTCAAACATCTTGCCATTAAACGCAACTTTTCCGAGACAAACATGCTCTCCACCCTTCCTGAACTTTCCGTGCTTGATGATCTGACCCATAAAACCATCATCTTTGGCTTTATGTGGCTGACAGCTGGCATTATCACCGGTGCTGTCTGGGCCAACGAGGCCTGGGGTACTTATTGGAGTTGGGATCCCAAGGAAACCTGGTCTATTATTACCTGGTTTGTCTATGCGCTGGCTCTCCATGCCCGATTCACCCGGGGCTGGAACGGAACCCGGATAGCATGGCTTGCTATCATAGGTTTTATCTCTGTCTTCTTTACCTATTTTGGCGTGAATTTTCTCTTAGCAGGACTCCATAGCTACGGTGCCAGCTAAGAACAGAAAGGACAAGCTCTATAGCGACACAAGGAGTCCATCAGGCAACATTTATCAGACAACATTTTGTTGATCTTTTTATTTTTTACAGGAGGATGTAGCATGAAAAAGGCGTTAATTTCTGGAGTTGCTCTTGCTTTGGTTTGCAGTGCAGGATGTATATCAATGAGCAGCGCAGAAGACACCGCAGAAGAAGTGGATAACGGGCCTGAATTTATTAAAATCATCAACGGAACAGAGACCTCGGTCAATCCTGCCTACTTCCCGCATCGCGACCATCAAACACGTCTGATGGATTTTGAGGACGAAAAGGGACGAAAAAGCTGCGCTATCTGCCATCACGGAAAAGACGCTGACGGCAAACAAGTTGAATATGCTGAGGCCGAGGCGCCAAAGAGCAGAAAATGCCACACCTGTCACAACGACGACGGCATCACTCTTGAAGGAAAAATAACAGGTGTCCCCCTTCCTTTGGCATCACCTATCCAGCGTGCCGGTCACGGTCGCTGTGCAAACTGTCATAAGGATCAGAAAAGCTCAAAAGGCACCAACCTGATGATGTGTACAACCTGCCATAACATGTACAAAGACAAAGTAAAAGAGAAAGAGAAAGACAAATAAGTTTTTCACCCACCGTTAACACGGTGGGATCTATTTCGTCAAGGTGACCGCTTTATTCAACATGCATCCGGGAGATGTCACCCACCTGACGAACCAGGTTTCCTAACCCGGTTAACAGATTTAACCGATTGGCCCGCACAGCCAGATCCTCATCCATCACCATTACATCATCAAAAAAGCGATCCACAGGCTCTTTCATAGTCAGCATCGCAGCCAAGGCTTCGCTATAGGCCCGATTCTCAATCATTGGCCTGACCTGTTCCTGAACAGCTGTACAGGTTGCAAAAAGCTCCTTTTCCGCCTCTTCTGCAAAAAGAGCAGGATCAACCACTGTTTCCTGATTTCCTTTGGTTATATTGCGGATTCGCTTAAAAGAACCTGCTAACACAGCAAACTGTTCCTGATTCCGTATACTGTCCAGGGCCTCCACCCTGGCCAAACAATCGGTTAAGTCATCAAAACCTGCTGAAGTCGCCGCTTCAACCACTTCCTGTTTTACTCCAGAGGCAATCAAGTCATTCTCAAAACGGAAACGGATAAAGGCGATGAGCTGCTCTAAGGTATCTTCTGCCAGAGCCACCGTATCTGCATAGCCCTGCATGGCCTGCTCAGCCAACTCCTGTAAAGAAAGGTGGAGCTTATGATGACGAATGATATGAATCAGGCCTAAGGCAAGCCGCCGCTGACCAAAGGCATCCTTATTCCCGGTGGGACGCTCATTGATGGCAAAACAGCCAATCATGGTATCCATACGGTCAGCAAGCCCAACCAAAGCACCCAGCAAGGAGGCGGGAAGCTGTCCTCCTGCCCGCACCGGTTGGTAATGCTCCTGCACAGCATCAGCAACTGCTGTTTTTTCCCCATCCAGCAGGGCATAATCACGCCCGATGATTCCCTGTAATGAAGGAAACTCTCCAACCATTTCAGTCAACAGGTCTGCCTTGGCAAGCTGGGCTGCCCTCTTGGCCTCCTCTTGCATGTCCGGGGCCAGTTGCCCGGCAAGATAGGCAGCAAGCCTGGTCAGGCGTTCACTCTTTTCAGCCATTGTTCCCAGTTTACGCTGAAAAATAATCCCGGAAAGATCATCCACCCGCTCTGCCAAAGTCCGCTTTTTATCTTCATGAAAGAAAAACAAGCCATCCTCAAGACGAGCCCGGAGAACCCGCTCATGACCATTGGCTGCCATAGCCCGATCTTTCACGTCAGTGTTATTCACTGCAACAAAAAAGGGCAGCAAAGCTCCGCCACTGTCTATCACAGGGAAATACTTCTGATGCTCACGCATGGAGGTAATAAGGGCCTCATCAGGCAGGGCCAAAAACTTTTCATCAAAGCTGCCGCAGACCCCCCAAGGGGTTTCCACCAAATTGGTCACTGTATCAATTAAGCCTTCATCCAAAACAGGTTGCCCTTTCTCCCCTACCCGATCCTGAACAGCCTTTTTCACGGATGCAATAACAGCCTCACGTCGTGCTCCAGGATCAACCATCACATACTTTGCTGCCAAAGCCTGTTGATATTGACCAAAATCCTGCACCGCCACTGGTTCAGGACTCATAAAGCGATGCCCATAGGTGGTTGCTTCAGATTGCACCCCTTCAACAGTCAAGTTGATCACATTGGCATCATAGAGGGCAAGCAGCCACTGGAGAGGACGGGCAAAGGCCAGCGAGCTGTCTGCCCAGCGCATGGATTTTGGAAAGGGAATAGAACGCAGAAGATCCTCCAGCAGATCAGGGAGCAATGCACCGGTCTCCTGCCCCTTAATCTCCTCAACAGCCATCAGGTATTCGCCTTTCCTGGTCTCAATAATCTGGAGATCCTCCACAGCAACGCCACGGGAGCGGGCAAAGCCCTGAGCAGCCTTGGTCGGTTGACCATCTCCATCAAAGGCAGCCATCCTGGCAGGTCCAACATGCTTTTGTCTCCGATCTTCCTGACGCTCCTGAAGTTCATCAATCACCAACGTTAAACGCCGGGGAGTCCCCACTGTACGAACTGCGCCAAAACCCAAGCCCAATTCGAGTAGTTTGGCCTGTGACGCCTTTTCCATAAAACTCAGGGCGGGTTGTATATAGCTGGCAGGTATTTCTTCTGTTCCGATTTCAAAAAGTAGCTGTGTCATTGCTTCAACTGTCCAAGGGATAAGTATTCAGGAAAACGATATTTCCACGATGGAAGTACAACATATATGGTTACTGTCTCACCGTTTGGTCAATAACTTGATAAAACAATTTATTTGCACTTGTTCCTGCTCTTTTTACCTATAATCTCCCCTTCTGGCAATAAGATTAATATTTGCCCGGAGAGGAAAGAGGGTATCCGAGGGAGATAGGAAAATCTATATTAGAAAACAGATGTTCAATGAACTCCCCATTTTCAGGTTTTCAAGGGGGAGCAGGAAAGGGCGAACACAGGGGTTAACTCCTACGGTTTGGGCACCAGTAACCGCTGATGCTTAAAATGATACGCGGGTTCCAAACTTTTTTTACGACCGATGAATGGATCGGGCCATACTCGTAGGATAGATCGAAGTACACTCGTAGAAGGGATCAAAGTGCACTCGTAGGTCAGATCGAAGTACACTCGTAGGTCGGATCGAAATACACCCGTAGGTCGGATCAAAGTACACTCGTAGGTCAAATCGTAAAACGCCCAATAATGATAACATGCCCACATTAACCAGCCTACCGGGCTCATCGTCTGACAAAAAAGTTGCTTTTTCTTTCCTGTTCCTGTAATTATCCGTAACCTGTCTCAGCTATCAAAGCCGATGAGGGATAAGGGCCTCATGGTTCCACCCCTCCTCAGAGAGAGCGATACGCTATGACAGTAATATGGCGGGCTAACCGCATAAAATTGTATAATACCTATCCGCCTGTCTCTTGTAATATGAACAGTCTTTTATCTTTTCTTCGCCTACTCTATGAGCGCCGCCGTCTGATCATTGCAATGGCAACCAGAGAAATACGGGCACAGTATGTGGGATCCTCACTGGGACTCCTCTGGACCCTGATTCACCCCCTTGTGATGATCACCGTGTTCTGGTTTGTGTTCAGTATCGGGTTTAAAGCAAAACCTCTCAGCGATGTACCGTTTGTTGTCTGGCTCACCGCTGGCCTGGCCCCCTGGTATATTTTTTCTGATATTATCAGTGGCTCGACAAATATTATTCTTGCCCACAGCCATTTGGTGAAAAAAACCATTTTTTCCTCCCAGATTCTGCCCCTGGTTAAAATACTGTCCAGTCTGGTTACCCATGCCATTTTTATACTTGTACTGCTTGCCTTATTACTCTTTCAGCAGATGCCGTTGAGTATCTATTACTTGCAGGCAGGGTATTACCTCTTTTGCATGCTCATGCTTGCTCTGGGTATTGCCTGGATGCTCTCTGCGCTGAATGTTTTTATTCGTGATGTGGCCCAGCTGGTTACTGTACTGCTGCAGGTTGGTTTTTGGGTAACTCCTATTTTTTGGGATATTAATATGATGCCCCCTAAAGTGCAGTGGTTTCTCAAACTGAATCCTGTGTACTATATTATCCAGGGCTACCGGGATTCATTTATCAACTTCCAGCCCTTTTGGAGCCACCCCTCGTACACGGTGTATTACTGGCTGGTCACACTTGGAATGCTGGCCAGTGGTGCGTATATTTTCAAGAAACTCAAGCCCCAATTTCCTGACGTGCTGTAAGCCTATGTCTGATTCAGCCATATCGGTTCATAATGTAACCAAAACATATTCGTTGTACCAAAAACCAATCCATCGGCTTTTGGAAATATTCCATCCCTTTGGCAAACAGTACAATACACCGTTTTGCGCTCTTGATACTATCAATTTCGATATAAAAAAAGGAGAGTCCCTTGGTGTTATTGGCAGAAACGGCAGCGGAAAATCCTCTTTGCTCCAGCTCATCACTGGTATTCAGCAACCAAGCGCCGGAACCGTGAAAGTCAACGGTCGCATCTCTGCCCTGCTTGAACTTGGTGCGGGCTTTAATCCGGAATTTACAGGCAGAGAGAATGTCTACCTTAACACAACCATTCAAGGTATTTCTGACGAAGATACGGATGAGCGTTTTCAAAGGATTGCTGAATTTGCTGATATTGGAAAATTTATTGACCGCCCTGTGAAAACCTATTCCAGTGGTATGTATATCCGCCTGGCCTTTGCTGCTGCGGTGAACGTACATCCGGAGATCCTGATTATTGACGAGGCCCTCTCGGTTGGTGATATCTTTTTTCAGCAAAAATGCATGACCCATATGAAAAAAATGATGGAAGATTGTACTATCGTGCTGGTAAGCCATGATATGCACTCTATTGTCAATCTTTGCGACAGGGTTCTGCTCCTGGAAAATGGGCATCTTTCCTTTGATGGGGATCCCAGAGAAGGGGTGAGCCAGTACAGCAAAATAATGCATGATGAAAATTTCAAAGTAGATACACCTGAAATTACCGCCGAAACTCCGTCTGATACTCCGTCTGAAACTGCGAACATCATCTGCTCTTCAAATGCTGTCAGGGAATGTTCAGAACCGGAAGATGAGGTTACCAAAGAATGGATTGCAGTCCCTGCTGATAAACGCTCAGGTGCCAGACAGGCTGTTATAGAAAAAGTACACATAACCAATAAAGGGAATCCCCTTGATGTCGTGCAACAAGGGGATCAGATAACTGTCCAGCTCCTTGTTCATGCTGCCTTGGATATGGATGAAATTATTTTTGGCTATACTGTCAAAGACAGGGTTGGTAATGCTATTTTCGGCGAAAACAGTCTTTGTCTTGATAATCCTGCTCAACATCTTGCAGCAGGATATAATCGCATCAAATATACATTGTACTGGCCGGAAATTTTTCCTGATAATTATACAATCACCTTGGGTATTGGCCAGGGAACTGATCCTTTCCATCACGTTATCCAGTGCTGGGCCCATAATATTATTTCATTGACCGCAATAGCTCCGGGACGCTGTATCCACGGCATGTTTAATAACAAACTGGAGTCGTTGACTATTACACCAAGCTCTGATTCCTGACATATTTCCCCTGTTCCCGTTCTGATGAAGATAGCTCTATTTCTGGGATCCCCTGCTATCAGTGGAGGGACCTATGTTATTTACGAACATGCCTCCCGGCTGCAAAAAAAAGGTCATCAGGTTACTCTGGTGACCAGAGAGCAGGTCCAGGCGGAAGAGTATGCTTGGCATTCATCTGCCCATGGGCTGGAATGGCTGAGGTTGGAACAGGCAAAAAAAAAATCCTTTGACATGGTTCTGGCAACCTGGTGGCAAAGTCCTTTTCTCCTTCATGAGCTTCAGGCTACCCACTATGCCTATTTTGTTCAGTCCATTGAAACCCGTTTTATCCCCCCTGATCCGCTGGGAAACACCATCAAGCAGGATCTCTGCGAAAATACCTACTCCTACGCCCTGCCGATCATTACCGAGGCAACCTGGATTCAGGAGTATATCTATACGAAATATAACAATTATCCTCAACTGGTGCGTAATGGTATTCGTAAGGATATCTATACAGAACAGGGCAAGACTGTGGCCCCCAGAAAGCCTGGCCGCTTGCGGGTCTTAGTGGAAGGTCCGGTTGATGTTACCTATAAAAATGTTCCTGCTTCTATCAGGCTGGCAAAAAAGGCCCGAGCCGATGAAATCTGGCTCCTTACTTCATCGAATATTGATCAATACGATCATGTTGACAGGATTTTTTCACAGATCCCTATTCACCAAACCCCGGCAATCTATCGTTCTTGCGACCTGGTTCTTAAACTCAGTTATGTGGAAGGGATGTTTGGCCCACCCCTGGAAATGTTTCACTGCGGCGGCACAGCTCTGGTCTATGATGTCACTGGACATGACGAATACATTATTCATAACCAGAACAGTTATGTTGTGGAACAGGATAATGAGGAAGAGGTGGTGCGCCTGCTCCGACATCTGAAAGAAAATCCAGATGAGCTGGCACGGCTCAAACAAGGAGCTGCACAGACAGCCTCTGAGTGGTTGGGCTGGGAGGCTGCTGCTGATTTTTTTGAACAAGCATTACTCAAAATAGCCGCCAAACACCCAACAAGCAGAGAGTATCTTAAACGATATACAGAAGAGCTGTTTGCGACGAAAAAATCTCTTCAACACGCCAAGGCATATACTCTTTTTGTTGACCGGGAAAAGGCTGTCTGGAAAGGCAAACAGGCAGATAAAAACAATTTCATGGAGTTTTATTGGGACAGCCAGGGAAACTTTACCCCGGAAAACAGTCAATGTCAATATTACCCCAGCGAAAAACAGACAGCTGTTACCTTTGAACTTGAGGTCAAAGAGGTCCCACTCTGGCTCAGGATAGACCCCAGCGTACAGATCGGTATTCTTGAGATTGAATGTATCACAGTGCATAACAGGACACAGGATATCGAAGTAATGACCTTTCAGGAACCCGATGACTTTCAAACCCTTTTCCTGACTGGTGACGCCAAATGGCTTTTCCCGGACAAAAAAAATATTATCTTTTCATACGGAGATGACCCCATACTCCTTTTACCTGTTATAACAGAAGATCAAATGGCTCCAGGCGAAACTCTTGCACTCAGTGTCACAATAAAAGAAACCGGAATACAACAATTTTTGAGGACACATCAGCTTTCTTTCCCTGATACGTCACTTAATAACGAGCTGGCCCAATCCAGATGGAAGCGTATTGCAATCGCAAAGGCAACATCCCTGAAAAACAGATTTCTTCATGCGTTGCAACGGTGATTGCCATGGAACAACAAACCACTCACATCAAACTCCGGGCTCCTGCCAAGATCAACCTTTCCCTAAAAATCCTTGGGAAACGAAAGGATGGTTATCATGAGCTTGAGACCCTGATGCAAAAGATTTCCCTGTACGATGACCTTAAACTGCGCCTTACAGCAGAACCTGGCATCCGCATCCAGTGTCCCAATGCAGACCTTCCTGATGATACAGATAATATTGCTGTCCGGGCTGCCCAACTTTTTCTCAAGGAAACCGGCAAGGAAGACCAGGGGATCCATATTGTCCTCAAAAAAAATATCCCCATAGCAGCTGGTCTGGGTGGTGGCTCCAGTGATGCCGCTGCTGTCTTGAACGGGCTTGATCAACTACTCAGCACAACATGTTCAACAGAACAACTGGCAGAACTCGGCGGACGCATAGGTTCTGATGTCCCCTTATTTATATATAATTTTTCAGCAGCTCATGCCACAGGCAGAGGGGAACATCTTGTCCAGGCACCGCCGTTGGCTGACTACCGTATCCTACTGGTTAATCCAGGCATTCCTGTCTCGACCAAATGGGCCTATGCAACTTTTTCCGCACCAGAGAGAAAAAATACATTGACAGAAGAGCAAAAAACGTCTATTTTCTTTTGCTCTGAAAAATGCAGACAGCAAGCTGTTTCAGGGGGTGGGCAGAAGTTTCGTGTCCCAGAGGATCTGCATAATGATCTTGAACGCGTGACAATACAACGTCACCCTGCTCTTCAGGATCTCAAAAACCAGTTGCTTGCCAATGGAGCAACAGGGGCTATGATGTCTGGCTCAGGCTCAACCGTCTTTGGCCTTTTTCACCAAGACGATGTGAAAAAGGCTGAACAATGCTATAGCCTGCTCCAACAAAAATATGATCAGGTATATCTTGCTTCTCCTCTTTCAGAAGACAGAAAAAAAAGATAATACAGTAAGGTCAAAAAATACTTTGAAAAAACAGGATGGGGCGTCGTCAAGCGGTAAGACACAAGGTTTTGATCCTTGCATTCGGGGGTTCGAATCCCTCCGCCCCAGCCAGCTTTCATAGAGGCATGACATAGAGGTTCTGAATAAATGCCAAATATAATGAAGGTATTCACCGGAAACGCCAATCCCGAAATTGCTCAGGAAATCTGCAATTATCTCGACATGCCGCTGTCAAAGGCGGAAGTCAAACAGTTCAGTGATGGCGAGGTTTCTGTCGAGATAGGGGAAAACGTACGGGGTACTGATGTTTTTGTCATCCAGCCGACCTGTACGCCGGTTAATGATCATCTCATGGAATTGCTGATTATGGTGGATGCATTGCGCAGGGCATCTGCCAGACGTATTACTGCTGTTCTGCCCTATTACGGCTATGCTCGCCAGGATCGGAAAGTTCGCCCTCGTGTGCCCATTACAGCGAAAGCTGTGGCTGAGATGTTAATGGCAGTGGGAACCAGACGGGTGCTGTGTATGGATCTTCACGCAGGACAGATTCAGGGGTTTTTCAATATCCCGGTGGATCATCTTTACTCTGCTCCTATTTTACTGAAGCATATCCGGCGGAATTTTGAAGATGTGGTTATGGTTTCTCCAGATGCTGGCGGAGTGGAACGAACCAGAGCCTTTGCCAAACGCCTTAATGCGCACCTTGCTATTATTGATAAACGCCGCAAACGGGCCAACGAATGCCAGGCCATGAATGTTATCGGTGATGTCAACGGCAAGACAGCTATTTTACTTGATGACATGGTCGATACAGCAGGCACCTTATGTAGTGCTGCTGCGAAATTAAAAGAAAACGGAGCCAAGGAAGTTCATGCCTGTTGCGCCCATGCTGTCCTTTCCGGGCCAGCTATTGAGCGAATTAATGACTCACAGATAAAATCATTGGTTGTAACTAACTCCATACCGCTTGCTGATAAAGGGGAACGTTGCAATAAAATCAAAGTACTATCTGTCGGTGAATTACTTGGTGAAGCTATCAGTCGCATCCATTCGGAAGACTCGGTCAGTTATCTCTTTGTGTAACCTGTCTGCTGTTCGGTTGCCGTTCCGGTATAAATTTTCCAAACTCTAATTTTGTTCTATCTCTTATAAAAGGAAGGGGAGTGATATGATTCAGGTTGATATTCCGGCTGCTGCTCGGACAGTTTTCGGAAAAGGTGAATCACGGCGTCTTCGTATGGATAAAAAGACACCAGCAGTAGTATACAGCAAGGGAGAGGAAGCACTTCCCTTGCAATTTGACGAGACAATCCTGTATAAAGATCTGCTGTTTATACATGGGCGTAATGCAGTAGTCACCCTGAAGGTTGAAGGGGACACTACTGAACAACGCCATGTTCTGATTCGTGAAATCCAAAAAGATCCAGTTCAGGAAAAGGTACTTCATGTTGACTTTCAGGAGATTGATCTTGAGAGCACCAGAAAATTCAACGTTCCCCTGCGCTTGACTGGCGTTGCCAAAGGTGTTGATATGGGTGGTGATCTGAATGTTCCCAAACAGAGTATAGTCCTTCAGGGACGTCCTTTGGATATTCCAGATGAGATCACCACTGACATTACTTCTTTGGAGCGTGGCGGCGACGGGATCCACTGTGGTGACTTGCCAATTCCTGAAAACGTAAAGATGCTGGACAATCCATCAGATGTTTGTGCTGTTGTTTATTAAGAGGACTTCAGGCGTCGAATTGATCAATATTTGATCAATATTAGACCAGAACCGGAAGAAAGCCTCCTTTCTTCCGGTTTTTTTATACAACCTGGCAAAAGGTTATAAAAGGCTGTTCTCCTTCTTTTTTCTTACCGTCATTCTCCCTCTCTTCCCTCTCATAAAGCAGAGTATCAAACATTTTCGCACCAAAGGACCAGGCTGTTATGGCTGATACCCATTATCTTCTTATCGGGCTCGGTAATCCAGGAATAAAATATGAGCTGACTCGTCATAATGCAGGCTTTCTAGCTGTAGATGATTATGCTGATCAACAACGCTGCACCCTGAATAATAAAAAATGGAACGGGCTCTATACTGCCCAACGCATTAACGGTCAACGGGTCATCCTCCTCAAGCCCCAAACCTTTATGAATAAATCCGGGGAAAGTGCGGCCCGCTTTGCTGATTTTTATCAAATCCCCCTGGAAAATATCATGGTTATCTATGATGATCTTGATCTTCCCAAAGGAAAAATAAAAGTGGCAGCAAAAGGAGGCCCTGGTGGACATAATGGAATCCGTTCTCTGATCCAGCATTTGGGTTCCTCTGATTTTGCCCGCCTGAAAATAGGCATAGGACGCCCGGAACGTGACGAACAAGGACGCGGGATACCTGTGGACCGTTATGTGCTGGGCAATCTGAACGATGAAGAACTTGCTCTGTTTAACGAACGGCTTGCTCTGATTCACGAGGCTCTTGATCTCTTCCTGCAACAGGGAGTGGATAAATGCATGAATATGATTAACGGACGTTGAATACCGTCTCAACATCCTGTTGTTGGAGCACTGACACTATGTTTTCTTAACAAAAAATAAACAACATCTGAACAACACCTTCCTTGCTTTGCTAAAAAAGAAAAACTATGGTATTATGGTCATTTTCAATATGTATTCAATTTGCAGTCAGCCGGAGTTGTTATGAGTAAAGGCAAGGGGAAAACTATGTTTGCAGCAGGTGATATGGCAGTATACCCTTCACATGGCGTGGGCCACATTGAAGATATTGAGGTGCAAGCTATAGGCGGTATTGATCAATCGTTTTATATTCTCAAGATCCTTGATAATGACATGACGATCATGATCCCCACAGCAACCAGTGAAAATGTTGGACTTCGACCTATTATTTCCAAAAATGAGGTCAAAAAGGTCATTGATATCCTCAAAGATCGCGATATAAAGGTCAGTGCCCAGACCTGGAACAGGCGATACCGCGATTATATGGAAAAAATAAAGACCGGTTCTGTTTTTGAAGTTGCAGTGGTGCTCCGTGATCTGCTCCTGCTCAAAGGAGATAAAGACCTTTCTTACGGTGAACGTAAGATGATGGACACGGCAAAGAGTCTTTTAATCAAAGAGATTTCTCTTGCCAAAAAGATTGAAGAAGAAAAAGTGGCAAAACAAATCGATAAAATTTTTGTCTGATTTTCTTGCTTGCAGGATCATGTTGCCCTCCTCCCTGGCTCATTCACAGCACCGAATCCAATCCAGAGAAAACGGAATACGCCTTGATCATTATCTGGCCCTCCATTATCCTGATCATTCCCGTTCCAGCCTGGGGAAATACATCCGTTCTTCCCATATCCTTGTTAACGATAAAACCGTAAAGCCAGGATACCGTCTGCAGCGTAACGATCTTATTGCAGTAAATTTTCCGCAACTGAGCCAGGAAAACGAACAGCAGGCCCAGCATGTTGATTTTGATGTCCTCTATGAAGACCAAAACCTCCTGGTCATCAACAAACCACCAGGATTAGTGGTCCACCCGGCTGCTGGCCATGCTGACCAGACCCTGGTTAATGGTTTGCTTCACCGCTATGCTGATATTGCTGATATGGCTCCCCTTGAAAGCGACCGACCAGGCATTGTCCACCGGCTCGACAAGGACACCTCAGGGATCATGCTGGTGGCCAGGACCAAAAAAGTACAGGCCATGCTCTCAGCAGCTTTTAAGGAACGCAGGGTTTATAAAACCTATCATGCCCTGCTGGTGCGTTTTCCCACAGTCCCAAAGGGACAGAGCAATGGACAACGTACCGGGCGCATAGTTGCCCCTGTTGGCAGGCATCCGGTTCATCGTAAAAAAATGGCTATTCGCTCTGATGGACGATATGCAGCAACGGTCTGGAACATCCTGGAAACCTTCCCAAACAGCCTTTGCTTTGCAGAAATAGGCATTGAAACTGGCCGTACCCATCAAATCAGGGTTCACATGTCTTCGCTGAATGCCCCTGTAGCAGGCGATACCCTCTACGGCGGTAAGCTTGAAAAAAAACTCAACGTAAACGCAGAGCGACAATTGCTCCACGCCTCAACGCTTTCCTTCACCCACCCCATAACTGGCAAAGAATGCGAATTCACAGCGCCGTTATGGCCGGATATGCACAAGATACTTACCCGACTCCGAGATGCTTCAACAGCATGAGAAGCCACAGCACGTCATTGGGATTACTGGTGGGATTGGATCAGGTAAAAGCAGTGTCTCTTCTTTTCTTGCCCAGCACTACAAACTGCCGCTGATCAATCTTGATCAACTCTGCCGTGTTCTTCTCCAACCCCAGCAAGTGGGCTGGCTGGCCCTCCGCACCCTCTTACCAAAGACATATTTTACTGCAAAAGGAGAACTTGACCGCCAGTATTTTCGTCAACAACTCTTTAGATCCCCTGATCTACGGACCCAGGTTGATGCAACTCTCCATCCTCTTGCACGCCAGGAAATGAACAAGCAAATAGCCCGTTTTCAGGGGTCGGTCCTGGTCGAGATCCCCTTGCTCTTTGAAGCAGGTTGGCAAGAAGATGTAGACTTGATCCTTGTTGTCTTTGCAAAAAGCAAAGTACGTATACAACGTATCATAGAGCGAGATCATGTTAGCGCACAAGAAGCACAAGATGCCCTTGCTGCCCAACAATCTCTCAGGAAGAAAGCAACAGCAGCAGATCATGTGATTGATAATTCCGGGCCTTGGGAACAGACCTGTACTGAAATCGAACAACTTATCAACAGCAATGCCTTTGCAATAAACTCCCATCCCTCCCTGTGTCAAAGGGCAACAAAACTTGAAAAAAACCACTTTTCATCAAGATATTAAAAAAACATCGTATTTATTTTAATACGTAATGCTCAGAACAATTTTTTTTCTTTTCAAACATTTTTCACTTTTCATTTTAGTACCACAGTGTAATATATGTATAGTCAAATATATATTCAGATCAGATTATTATCACTTAACAACTTTATTTAACTTTCGAACAAGAAGAAAGGAGGACAAAAATGCAGCAGCTGAAAGGAGGTGATATTCAGGCTCTATGATCAAGTTGGATTGAAGTTATTTTTTTTCTTAATACGGAGGAAAACAAGTATGAAAGCAGTTACCATGCTGTTTCGGACAAGCTTGATACTTAGCTGTATTATGCTGTTCGCACACCCCCTTGCGGCCCAAGAAGGCAAAAAGAAAGTCAGCAAGAATCCCCATGCTGTTGTCACAAAAGAGGCAAACACTATTGACGAACTCGTCGATATTCTGGACGAGAAGAAATGTGCCGAATGTCACCCTGAAATCTATAAAGAGTGGAAGGAGTCCTGGCATGCCAAGTCTGTCACATCTCCTGGTTCTATAAAAGGTATTCATAATTTCCTTGCCATCGGTCTCCCTAAAGAATGGAAGAAACCGATAACCAAGGCCGAGGTGATGAAATGTTACGACTGTCATGCCCCGGTGATCCAGTACGCTTCTGAAAAACTGGCCGTTGAAATCGCTGAGAAAGTCATTACAGCCCATAAAGAGAAAGACAAACCAGCTGGGAAAAAAGCGGAAAAAGAGCTGTCCAAGCTGAATGTCGGCTGTGTTTCCTGTCATAATCTGAAGGCCACCTCTGTTGCCCGTGGCCTACGCGGAGCCCCCAAAAAAGGTGCCATTTACGGCCCCACCGGTGCAGATAGCGACGGTGCTCATGAGACCATCAAGACCGTTGACATTACTCGCTCGGTCATGTGTATGCAATGTCATGGCAAGTACAAAGCACCAGACGGAGAGACCATCCAGTGTAATACCCTATCCGGCAGTTTCCAGAACGCCTACCAAAGTAACGGCGGTACTGAAACCTGTCAGGACTGCCACATGGAAAAAAATAGCAAGACTGGCAAAAAGAGCCATCTTATGCCTGGCGGTCATGATCTGGACATGGTGAAAAAAGGGCTCGGACTCAAGGTCAACTTTGCACAATATCGTCATCTTCCCGGCAAAATAAAGGGCGTAAAAAATGATAAAGCCTGGGTACCCAGTGCTGTGGTTACCGCCTTTGTGGAAAACAAGGCAGGGCATCGTATCCCGGACGGCTGACTGTGGTCAGGCAAAGTGGTCCTGGAAGTGACCGCACGAGATCTGTATGAAAAAGACCCCAAGAAACAAGTACTCTACTCTGCGCAGAAAACCTGGTTTGAAATCGGCCTGGATATGGACCGGGATATGCGCTACGGTGCCTGGCAGATTAAAGAAATCATTGATCTGACCTTGCCTCCGATGCAGACGCAGAAGGTCGAACACCTGATGCATTTTGATTCTGATACCGAAGAGGTTGAAATCGAAGTGAAGCTGTTGTATTACATAAGCGGTGGAAAAGGTGATGTAATCTTTACAGAAAAGGAACAGTTTACCTATGAAATCGACTGATTCTTTTCTTGAGCAGATGCATTGTTAAACTGCTGAATCCTTGAGGGCAAGACGAACCTTTTGTTGGTCTTGCCCCTTCTTTTTGCAAAATACTCACGCCTTCCCTCCCCTCAATGTTTACATAAAAGTAACAAACCATACATTAGTAGACTACAGCAAACCATATTGACCAATTATTAAACAAAATATCTTTCCCACCAAGAAAAGTCATCCCTCTTTGCACTTCTATATTCCTTAGAAATTTCAACAAAAACAAGATAATAGTCAAAATTCGTTTACCTCCAAGAAGAATGGCACATTCATTGCTAAACAAAACACATAACGCCAACAGATCTATACAACACCATCTCTTTAAATGCACTGTTGACCGGTGAAGGAGCAGCTAAATGAACAGAAAAACTCTGATACTCATCATCCTCATTACTTTAACTCCGACCTTTGTTGCGGCTGCCAGCCCATCTCTTGAAAATACTCTCCAGGGACATCTCAACTATATTTGGAATTTTCTCGCAGCAGCGTTCATATTCTTTATAAAAAGCCGTGGTATCATGTAAAAATCCCCCTTGTGCTATGAAGAGGAAAAGTTCTGGAGCACGACAAATGCAAATATCCTCTCCTCTTGATTGTCCTCTTCATTTTCCTTTTCGTTCAGACTTATTGCCCCAATAGGGCTTTCTTCCCCTGCTTATCCTGAAATTTCATCATCCCTTGCATATTTTTCCTACCATCAAGGGCAAAGATAGTGTAAGGTGATCAATTCTTCCTTGAGGAGAGTTAATCCCTCATCTTCAACAGAACTTCAACAGAAAAGCAGCACACCATAACGAGAAGCTCCAGATGATGCTTTCTCCAGGCCAGCTCTGCTTTATCAGTAATCATAAGAAAACATTACGAATATTTTAAGGAGAATACCCATGAAGCTTATCCTTCTTGGTGCGCCCGGTGCAGGTAAAGGAACTGTTGCCAAATTATTGACCGCTATTGACGGTTCTGTCCAGATTTCCACTGGCGACATCCTGCGCGGTGCTGTTCAGGCCGGAACCGACCTGGGAAAAGAGGCTGAAGGCTATATGAAACGCGGTGACCTGGTACCTGATTCTCTAATCATGGGGATTATGGAAAAACGCCTCCAGGAAGACGACTGCGCCAAGGGTTTTCTGCTGGATGGCTTTCCCCGTACTATTCCCCAGGCTGAAGCCCTGAAAGAGTTGCTTGCCAAACTGGACATAACTCTGGACAAGGCTGTCAACATTGACGTACCCAAGGACATCATTCTGGATCGTCTCTGCACCCGCCGCACCTGCGAAAACAGTGATTGCCAGGCTATCTATAATGTTAAATCCAATCCGCCCAAACAGGAAGGCATTTGTGACAAATGCGGTTCCAAGGTTATACAGCGCGAAGATGAAACCGAACAGGCCATCAGCCACCGTTTAGCCACCTATAATGAGAAAACTGCTCCGCTAATCGGCTTTTATGAGAAAGAAGGATTGCTGCTCTCTGTTGAGGCCACTTCCAGCGATGCTGTTATTGAGGCCGTCAAAAAATTGAGTCTGTAAAGCTGACCCCCATCCTGTAGGGGCGAAACCCCTGTGTCCGCCCTTTTTCACACCGGGCAGGCACAGGGGCCTGCCCCTACAATCACCAAATCCATCTGAGAGATAACACACCATGAGTAACCCTGTTATCCGGACCGACTTGCCGGAACTGAACCTGCTTCATCGGGGCAAGGTTCGCGACATGTATGAAATCCCCGGTTATGAAGATAAATTGCTCATGATCGCAACAGACAGAATCTCTGCCTATGATGTGGTGATGGATGATCCCATTATCGACAAAGGCAAAGTACTGACCCAGATTTCCCTTTTTTGGTTTGACCTGTTGGCTGATATTGTGCCCAACCACCTGCTTTCCGCTGATGTTGATCAATATCCGGAAGTCTGCCACCAATACCGGGATCAGCTGGAAGGCCGATCCATGCTGGTGCGCCGCACCAAGGTTATGCCTATTGAATGCATTGTTCGGGGCTATATCTCTGGCTCCTTTTGGTCAGCCTATAAAAAAGACACCACAGTCTGTGGTTTTGCCCTGCCCGAGAATATGCAGGAATCTGATCAATTTCCCCAACCACTCTTTACGCCATCCACCAAGGCAGAACAGGGTTTGCACGATGAGAATATCTCTGTCGCCCAGATGGAAGAAATCATTGGCAAGGATATTGCGGATAAAATGGCAGACATCAGCGTCCGTTTGTACGAAAAGGCTTCAGAGTATGCCCGCAGCAAAGGGATCATTATTGCAGACACCAAGTTTGAGCTTGGCATGGTAGATGGCGAGTTACTTCTTATTGATGAGGTATTGACTCCTGATTCTTCTCGATTCTGGCCCATGGATGTGTATAAACCAGGCCAGGGACAGCCCAGCTTTGACAAACAATTTCTGCGGGATTATCTCTCTTCTCTGGATTGGGATAAACAACCACCTCCCCCGCCGCTGCCAGCGGAGATCACAGAAAAAACTGCTGCCCGCTATAAAGAGGCTCAGGAACGACTCACCGCCTAAGCAATAAAACTTTTAAAACCACCGATTTCTTGTACCACACCAGGTAGAGAAGTCGGTGGTTCCTATGAGGGTATTATTTGATTCGGGCCCCAGCTCCTTTCACATTGCCTCCCCCCAGCCCACTGAGGGCCAACTGCTGATACACTGACTGGGTAGGAGCAAGCCATACCTCACCTGTGCCGTAAAAAGTCTGCAACAGCCCTTCACCGCTTGTCATAGAACCAACCAACGAATTGGTGGCTCCTTTGACACTGAATTCTACATTCCCTTTACGAAGAAGTGCAAAATTACCATCCACCTGCAAGGTCTCATTATCCAGTTTGACCTTAACAATTTCCTTTAAAGGGACTGGTGATTGGAGCACACAAATTCCTTTTCCAGAAAGCTTAGTCTGAAAAAAGCCTTCTCCTCCGAGCAAACCTGTTGTCAATTTTTTTTGGGTGGCCACCCCAACATTCACTGAGCTTTGACAGGAAAGAAACATTCCTTTGTCAGTAACAACTTCTTCATCTTTCAGGGAAAGTAAGATATAATGTCCAAAGCCTGGCTCAAGATAGATCTCACCGCTTCCTCTGTAGATTGGCTTAAAGGTCGCCTCATCTGTTAACTTATTTGCAGCAAATTTCTTAAAAAAGCCCCCGGCTCCACCAATCTTACTTTCAATACTGATCTCACCCCGTTGAAAATGCAGTGCCCCTGCTTCCAGGATCACCTCACTCTCTTTGAGAGTAATCCTGACCTGCTTCAGGCGAACACCGCTATGTTGAGCATGATAGAGCATACTGGCAACAGCAAGATTATCGCTCCCAGCCAGGGATTGATACGTCAGTACCTCAAATTTTATTGATGGGGCCTCAAGAGAATCTGAGACAAACGTATTAGATAAGCGAGCATCTGAAGCAGCAGGCTCTTGCTGTTCCTGTTCCTTGCCTTCCGCTGCCCTTCCTGATTGCCCAGCATCATCTTCAGGAGTTGAATCATGAACAGGACTGCTGCCAGTAACGGCTACGTTTTGTTCTTCTTCTGTTGGTGGAGGCTCAATGGTACAAACGGCCCCGGCATTGCTGTACACCTGCTGGATTTTCTGTGCTGCTGCATAATCACTAACAGTTTTCACCACCTTGCGTTTCCCGGAAAAAAGTGCCTCGATTTTGTCCAGAGATACCTGATGCAGTTTGGCTAAATTTTTTCGCACTTGCTGCGGATCATAGCCATCCTGAATCTGACCGGCAAACAACACTTTAATTTGAGAGTCCATGCGATGCTCCTTCACATCAATAAAAAAAGCCGCTCTTTATTAAGAACGGCTTTATAACTGTAAGCAAAAAATGGATCAGTTTTGCAGCAAATAATCCGTCACTGCCTCAAGTTCAGCTTCTGAGCCACTAAAAGGTGCCATAATCTTATTTGCGGGGCTGGGAGGAGTACGGATAAAATCCATGAGTTCTGCCTTGTTACCCGCATATTTTTGGGCCATATTGGTCAGCTCAGGCCCCATTGATCCGCCCTCCCCTTTATAGGCATGACAGCCCTTACAAGTCAGCTGGAACACATGCTCACCTTCTACAACATCTCCGGCTGCTGGCTTTGCTTCATCACCAACGTCCTTTTGCACATCGTCTACAGCATCTCCGGCTGCTGGCTTTGCTTCATCACCAACGTCCTTTTGTACATCGTCTACAGCATCTCCGGCTGCTGTTTTTGCTTCATCACCAACATCCTTTTGCACATCATCTACAGCATCTCCGGCTGCTGGCTTTGCTTCATCACCAACACCCTTTTGCAGCAAATAATCCGTCACTGCCTCAAGTTCAGCTTCTGAGCCACTAAAAGGCGTCATAACCATATTTGCAGGGCTGGGAGGAGTACGGATAAAATCCATGAGCACAGTCTTATTGCCCGCATATTTTTCGGCGATATTGGTCAGATCAGGCCCTATTGATCCGCCCTCTCCTTTATAGACATGACAACCTTTACACCCCTGAAAAACCTGCTTCCCGTCAATAATAGCTCCGACTGCTGACTTTGGTTCATCACCAACGCCCTTTTCCTTCATTGTTTTGGTAAACGTCTGATCCATACTCATAACATTCCAGACCAAGTACGGCTTACGGGCTTTTTCACGGGTATATGCCCCCATAAAAAATGCAAAAAACATACAGAAAGAGGCGAATAAAAGAAAGACTCTTCCTTTATCATGTTTACGAACCCAATAAATAATCGTAAGAATAACAGCAACTGTTGCCAGACCGATCATCATCCACAGAAAAGGCTGAGCAGCACCACCAGAAAGCTGGGCCCAAGGATTAGGAACTGGCAGTTCTTCAGTTGATGATTTTACTTTGAGTAAAAAGAAAATACCTGAGATCGGCTGCAGAATAAGCAGGGAAGCACCGATAACCCCTGTAAATTTGTTGACCTTTGCATAATACGCTTGATCCTCACTCGGCTTCCTGGACTTCCAGTAGCTCCAGACAAACAGGATCAAAGCAGCATTAATAAAACAGGGGATAATAATATGGGTGGTGGACTCGGTGAGAATGGGGGTAAAAAAAGCATCCCACCGAGACTGTGTCTCCATCCACTTACCTGGAACCATCATGAATGCCCAAATACCATTAATCAAGACTCCGGCCATTATGGCGAAAAATCCTGTCAATAACCCGTAAAAAATGTGCATTGCGCGAGATGTTGTATCCCAGGTATTATGATAGATTACAGAAAAAATCATCAAAAGGAGGAAAACAGCACCCTCAGCTAAAAACGGCCAGAACTGCGTTGAATACAGAAAAGCACCAAATTTACTCCAAAGGCCTATGGTCAAGACCACAATGGCAACACCAAGTACACCATTAATCTTCATCATGTCGGAAAGGAACTTTGACAGTCCTCTCGCAAGCCTATGATAATCGTTGTCGTTTTTTCTGCCTCCCCACCACTCAGAAAACACAGCCAGCACTGACCCACCAACTGCAAAAAAAGCAAAAAAAACGTGGGTCAGAATCACCACCGCCATAATAATAGTGTTACCCAAAAAGGGAAAATCTACCCGATCCACATGATCCTCCTTTCAAAAAAATCTGAAGCCCTCCCACCCTGACATTTTTCTGATGTCTCAGTGCGGTTCAGCATCCCCGTGGACGCTTATCTGCGGAAACTCCGTAGAACGGCTTCGTTTATTAGCTTTGTTTATTACAGAGTGTACACCCTGAAAATAAAATACTCAAGGAACTGAAGCCATATCTCAAAAAAATAATCACACGCAAAAAAAATCAGTAGGAAATCACTTCTCTTCAGAAATATGCTATAATGGCAAGTTGAAATATAACCACAATCTTGTTTAAGCAATACCCGCCCCTTAGGCCGGGATTTTTTCTTGGTACGCTTATGAAATTTGGTATTATTTATTTTTTGACAGGAATCCTTGCGATTCTCTCAGCCTATTCCTTTTGGCCAGGATTGTGCTCTGTCCTGTGCCTCTGGACGGCCTTGTCTCTGCTCTGTGTGAGTATTGCCTATTTCACTAACAATCCAGGAATATTCAGAAAAAAAAGCAATGGCAGGATACCCTTTTGTATTAAATTTGCATTTATACCTTTTCTTCTCATAATTCATAGCTATAACAAAATAGCTCGTGACCTTGATAAAGTGCCCTCTATTCAGCGCATCAGCGATAACCTGTTTATTGGTGACAGGGTCACACCAAGCGATGCCCCGGTTCTGAGAGAAAAAAAGATTCTAGCGATGCTGGATGTTACTGCTGAGTTTGAACCACTGAACTGGGCTGCCTCATTTGAAAACATCTCCTATCTCAATATCCCTGTTCTTGACCACGCCATCCCCAGTGAAGAAGAGCTTATTCAGTCAATTATCTGGATCAAAAATCAACAGACCTATAAGGGACCAGTACTGGTCAACTGCGCACTTGGTCGCGGTCGTTCAGCACTGGTCATTGCGGCTTTTCTTCTCAGCCAAACAAGGAATAACGACGTAACAGATGTCCTTGAGCACTTAAAGATTTTGAGGAAAACCATACGGCTTAATAAACGGCAACGAAAATTGCTGATGAAAGTGATTAAGCACGAGCAGTTCTCTGCATTACCCAAGGCATGGATTATTGCCAATCCTGTCGCAGGAAAAGGTAAATGGCGCGAGTACAAGGAGCAGATTATTGAAGAACTCTCCTCGCATTATCTGCTGACCATTAAAGAATCGTCCGAGACGGAATCTGCTACAAGTCTTGCTGAGGAAGCAGTGGCTGCTGATCCGGGTACTATCATTGCCTGTGGCGGAGATGGTACGGTCTCTGAGGTTGCTGCCGCCGTGGTTAATACGGATAACAAACTGGGCATCATTCCTCTGGGGACAACCAATGCGCTCTGCCATGTACTTATGGGGATAAAGGTCAAGTTTCTTCCTGTTGAGGTAGCATGTTCCTATATCACTGCCGGGCATACACGGGTGATTGACACGGCAGAATGCAATGGCCGTTTGGTACTCTTGCTTGTCGGGTTAGGATTTGAGCAGAAAATGATATCATCAGCTGGACGCCAGGAAAAAAACGAGTATGGACAGCTTGCCTATTTGATGGGGCTTTGGCAGGCAGTGCAGCAGAATGAACTCCTGAAAATGACCATTACTGTTGATGGAGGGAAGCCTTTTACCCTGGAGACCACGAGTCTGGTCGTGGCAAACGCGGCTCCTTTAACCACAATACTTGCACAGGGAAATGGAGAACCTGATTTTCTTGATGGACTCCTTGATATAACATGGATTAATACAGAGTCAGGAGGCGGGATCATGGGCCTGTTGGAGCTGTCAATTGCCGGGATGCTGAGTGTCAATCCCGGTCCCTCTGTCAATCATGTGCGGGCGCAGCACGTCCAGATAACAGTCGAGCCTCCAAGGAACTATGTTATAGACGGTGAAGTATATCCATCAGAAGATCTGGATATTTCTATTTCACCTGAATCACTCGCGGTTTATTGTTGAGATTGATCTATTGAGTAGATCGAATTCTATCAGGGGTTGCTTTTCTCCATGCAAAGGAGGCGCATAGTGGTACTCAAGAAGGGAAATACTCAAGGCAGTAAAAGAAATATCTTGTTTTTTTCCCTTATTGAGCAGTACCTTGCTCACTTATTACGCCTATTTCACAGGATACCCCACTTCCTGTAACGCTGAAGAAATTTCCTCCAAACAGGTGGGATCATCAATGGTGGACGGCATTCGATATTCCTTGCCATCAGCAATGGCACGCATGGTACCGCGCAGAATCTTGCCGGAACGGGTCTTGGGCAGACGGCTGACCACCACGGTTTCCCGATAACAGGCAATGGGGCCGATGCCGTTGCGTACCATCTGAGTGAGTTCGTTTTTCAACGCCTCTTCATCAGAATCCGCCCCTGCTTTTAGCACCACTAAGCCCAGAGGCTTCTGTCCTTTCAGGGAATCATTAAGCCCGATAACAGCGCATTCTGCTACCTGGGAATGACTGGCAACAATCTCTTCCATAGCTCCGGTGGACAAACGATGACCGGCAATATTAATGACATCGTCAATCCGGCCCATGACGAACACATACCCGTCTTCATCAATATAGCCACCATCACCGGTTTCATAATAGCCAGGATATCTGGACATATACGAAGAAATAAATCGTTCTTCATTGCGCCACAGGTTTGCCAGGGTACCTGGGGGCAGAGGAAGCTTAACCACGATATTGCCTTCTTCGCCTGGCCCAAGCTCATTGCCCTCAGCGTCAAGGATCTGTACATCATACCCTGGAACCGCTTTGGTTGCAGAGCCAGGTTTGACCGGGAACTGCTCAATGCCCATGGGATCAGCCACAATGGCCCAGCCTGTTTCAGTCTGCCACCAATGATCAATCACAGGTACATTTAACAGATCTTTTGCCCAATGATAGGTATCCGGGTCCAACCGTTCGCCAGCCAGGAATAAGGTCTTGTATGCCGAAAGATCGTATTGTTGTAAATATGAGCCCGTTGGATCTTCCTTCTTGATCGCCCGAAAGGCGGTTGGCGCGGTAAACAGAGCCTTGACCTTATGCTCTGAAATGACTCGCCAAAAAGCCCCGGCATCAGGTGTGCCAATAGGTTTGCCTTCATACACCACAGTGGTGCAACCGTACAAAAGCGGGCCATAGACAATGTACGAATGGCCAACAACCCACCCCACATCTGAGGCTGCCCAAAAAACATCACCTGGTTCCATAGCATAAATATTTTTCATAGACCAGTGCAGGGCCACGGCATGACCTCCGTTATCCCGCATAACGCCCTTGGGCATGCCTGTTGTGCCAGAGGTATAAAGAATATAGAGGGGATCAGTGGCTGCTACGGGAACACAATCAGCAGGCTCGGCATCCTTAACAATCTTCTCCCAATCCAGATCACCGGGTTGCCCCAGGTCGGCCTGGAGAAAATCCCGCTGAAAAACAATGGTCTTTTCCGGTTTATGCTCAGATTGCTCAATAGCTGCTTCAACAAGAGGTTTGTACGCCAGCTGTTTCTTGCCCTCAATGGCCCCGGAAGCACAGATAATCATCTTAGGCTGGGCATGATCAATACGAATCGCCAGCTCATTGGCTGCAAAACCGCCAAATACCACTGAATGAATCACACCTAAGCGTGCGCAGGCCAGCATGGCGACCAGGGCCTCTGGGATCATAGGCATATAAATAATAATGGTGTCGCCTTTTTCTGCACCCTGTGCCTTCAATGCTCCAGCCAGCTTTGCAACCTGCTCCTGCAACTCTGCCCAGGAAATCTTACGCACCGTATCGGTCACCGGAGAGTCATAAATAATAGCGTTCTGCTCACCTCGTCCTTGTTCCACATGCCGATCCACAGCATTATAACAGGTGTTCATCTCACCACCCTGAAACCAGCGGTAAAACGGCGGATTCGAGCTATCCAGCACGGCATCCCATTTCTTGTACCAGTCAATGGACTCGGCGGCTTCCGCCCAAAATTCTTCGGGCGCGGCAAGACTTTTGTCAAAAATTTCCTGGTAATTTTCCATCAATTTTCTCCCGGTTTGGCATTAAACGGAAAGTTTTTGTAAAAAGGGCTCAGAGGT
>JAABTP010000108.1 GCA_011389815.1 Desulfobulbaceae bacterium
AAGAACGCCTGAGTCTCTCCAGAGAGAGCAAAAATGCTCAACAGGCGTATATCGTTGTCGTGTCCGGGAATTGCTGATCCGCAATCGAAATAATATGAATCCATATTTAAAAAAACGTATTGAAAGGGATGCCCGGTATGTATGACAAAGAACTTATCCTGGACATCCTGCATTAAATAAGGGACAGACCACGTTTAAGGGAAGTTATTGAAAAAACCGAAAGGGTATGGCATTCGGGAACGATCAATTTCGGGTAAAAGGGGACGGATTTATTTTTCTTCTGTTGCGATGTATCACGGTGGCTACTTCAAAGATAGCAGAAAAGCGGTACGCACCCTACCCTGATCGGCTATTTTTTGTACACATCACCACGAAATCCGATCACCTCAATAGAGACTATTCTGACAGCAGCATCAACGGAATAGATGACTCGGATGTTACCGATCCGCATACGATAACTGCCTTGAAGATGCCCGCTGAGCGGCTTGATACTGTAATGCCGCAAGGGATCTTCAGCCAGTCGATCAAAGGCGGCGTTCAAACGACGAGCCGTTGCAGTATCCGCCTTGCGATAGAACTTGGCAGCCTTTTTGGAAAGCTCTATTTCATACATCACGGCGAATCGATTTCAAACTCACAGTGTTGCCGGTGCGAATATCTTCTTTCGCCTCCTGGTAATCTCTTACGAAACCGGGATCACTCATCAGCATGGCGGTTTCGTCTTCACTGCTCCTCTGTAAATCCTCCAGAAAAGCAAGCACTGCGTCAAGTTTCTCCAACGGCATTGCATTAATGGTGTTCAGAATTCTGTTCTTTGTATTTACCGTCCCCATAATATTTTCTCCTTCTCCTTAAAAATTAACAAGGTCGGACGTGCTCATTTATCCTCAGTATATTCAATTTTTTCTGGAAGCTCAAGAGCTGCGATAGAACAGGCTTTATATCGGTAACCAAGGGGGGGGGAAATCGACATAAAGCCGCTTTTCTCTCTCCAACCTTTTTTACGCCAAGACACCTCCCCTCTTGCCAAGAGTAATCCATTGGATTACAATATCCCTATGAACACAGTAGTCGAACTCCCGGAATTCATCCGTCGTGCGGAAAAATTGCTGTGTGATGCTGAGCAGAAAGACCTGATTCAATATCTTGCGACCAATCCGAAAGCGGGTGTACTTGTGCAGGGCACAGGCGGCATCCGAAAACTACGCTGGAAACGTGAAGGCTCTGGGAAAAGCGGCGGTGTCCGAGTCATCTACTATTTTCACAGTGAGCAATACCCGCTGTTTCTGCTGACCTTATTCGGAAAATCGGAAAAGACCAACATCAGTAAAGCGGAGCGGAACATGCTGGCCAAATTAACCGAAGAACTGCTGGCTACATATGGAAACCGTAAAGAAAGAGGGGGCGTAAAATGAGCAGCGCATTTGAAAGTATTCAGCAGGGACTGCGTGAATCTATTGATTTCGCAAAAGGAAAACCGATAAAGGCTGTTGTGCATGAGGTTGCACCGCCGGATGTGAAGGCGGTTCGTCAACATATAGGAATGACCCAGACGGAATTCGCTTCTGCATTTGGTATCAGTCTTGGGACGCTCCGTCATTGGGAACGGGGCGACCGTACCCCGCAAGGCCCGGCCCGTGTACTGCTGAATGTTGTGGCAAAGGAACCGAAAGCTGTGTTGCGGGCGTTGTCAGGAGGAAGGAAAACAGCTGGGATTTAATTCCCTGCCTCCGATACAGCGGGTAAAACGGAGGCGATAACAAAAGGGGTCAGACCATAGTAGCTATTTTCTGATGTCGATACAGGAAGAAGAAAAAGCTTGTCCGGTTGTAGTTTTTAAACTACCATATAGTATATGGATATGTCAAAAGTCTAACTACTTGGGTATGTTAGCGATGACGGAAAAAATATTTTTCGAATCTGTCGGGCAGGGTGTCAGCGAACTGAGGATTGATTACGGCCCCGGTTACCGGATGTACTTCGGAAAAAGCGGTGCGGTCGTGGTACTTCTTCTCTGCGGCGGGACAAAACAAAGTCAGGCAAAGGATATCAGGAAAGCTCATAAATACTGGGTCGAATATCAGCGGAGGACAACATGAAAAAAAATACTGCATCATACAAACAAGGGCTGCATGAAGATCTTGCTGACCCTGTTGAAGCTGCGGAATATCTTAATGCTGCTCTTGAAGATGGCTCACAGGAAATGTTCCTCATGGCCCTGAAAGATATTGCGGACGCAAAGGGTATTTCCGAAATTGCCCGCAGTGCGAATCTCAACCGGGAGAACCTGTACAAAAATTTTTCAACCAAAGGGAACCCGAACCTCAAGAGTCTTACATCCATTCTGCACAGTATAGGGCTGAGACTTACAGTTGATGTTGAATCTGCGGTAAAATGCTGAAAAACTCGTGTCCGGACGAACACCAATAAAAATTCATGCTGTTGCAGTAAAGCACTGACAGCATAAAAACAGGCATAATACAGCCTTGTTGGCGCAGGTGTTCCAGTGCTTCTCACGCTGCATCAACAGAGCTTCCTGATAGGTTTCTTCAGCGCGTTCAAGCCGGTAGCGAACTATATCTTCCTTGTAGTTCACAGCTCTATCCCCTCTTTCTCCACTGCTTTTTTAAAGGGTAACGCATCGTATTCAGGCGAAGACCACTCCTGACGGCTCCGTATAATGCTACTCACCACCTCATCATTTTCCAATTCAACATCATACAGACTGTCCTTCAGCTTTGCTATCATCTCTTTTTCCAACGGATGATCAGCGATAATCAAAAAATCCCAGTCAGAGTCATGGCGGGCTTCATTGCGAACACGAGAACCGTGTAGAATGACTTTCGCATCAGGAAGTAAACGACGAACCTCTTTCCTCACCTGATGCAAAAAGTGATGGGCATACGGTGAGTTGTTTCCCCATTGCTGAACCGGCTTCATGCTTTTTCCTCCCAAGCAACATTACAAGGCTTCCGTATTGTGCCCGCAAACCGTCCTGGCCTGCCGATTCCAAGCTGTTCCGCAAGCAGCTGTACAGATTGCTGAATTGTCCGGGCAACCTTTTGCGCTGCTCCGGGATTGTCTGCGGCAATGAACTCCACAGCGGCATCCAGATTATCAAGTGCCTTGTTTGTCCATCTTATCCGCATCCGCACCCCACCGGGCAAAGCGTTCCGCCAGCGATTCCCGGTTTGAATGAACTTAACAAGCTGAAATAATGAAAACAAGACTGGAAAAAGTTTACGAAAGACATTTCTGTCATACTGATTTTAAGAAATTAGCCGTTTTCGATCTTTTCTTACGAGATCAGTATTTTGCAAAAAGCTTTCGCAATCTATTTTTTACCTTTTTTAACCATTACAAGATGTTAAGGTGTTTTGGGTCGGGAATAGCTGGCGTTCCGCCACCTCTTTGTCTGATGCGAGGTCGCCGTTTTCAGCTTCCCGGATTCCAGATTTCACTTCATGAATAAACCATTCCTCATAACCGAGAAAACGCTGAACAGCCTGATTGACAACCCAGGTGCGTGACCTGTTTAGAGCTTTTGCCAGAGAATCCACACGCTCCAGAACAGCATCTTCCATACGAATTGTTGTTGCCTTCATGGTATACCTCTCAGGTATGTATTCAAATGTATTCATCCTGCATCATGGGTTCTTTATATCATCATACACCCTGAAGGCAAAATAAAAAAAGCGATCTATAGGGACGCACCCCATCAAAAATAGCAAAAATAGGGACCAGCCCACCTTTGGCAGAAATACCCTACCCTTGCATTCAATGCATGCTTGTGTATGAAGTCAATCACCAGCCTGGTGTTCCCTTGGATGATGTGCATTTACAACAGCCCAAAAGAGCCCAGCTACCAGAAAAAAAACACGCATGCCAATTCACCTTGCGTTGCCCGGATAAATTCCGTAAGATGTACCAGAGGATGAGTAGTTACGTCTCCATTACTCATTTGCCTTACTTGACAACAGCGTATATTTCCGTGACAACTTTTCACCCTGCTCAACAACAGGGTAAAGATGAGGTTTATAGTAACGATGCCCCTTAACGAAACACAATCTTCCAATACTGATAAAAACGCCCCGAGCCCGCAACCCATTAACCAGGAAAAAAATATAAGTAGAAGAACCGTCCTCCGAAAACTTGCTGTTGGTAGTGCTGCATTAGCTGGCTGTAGTGTCCTCCCCAACAAATGGACAACACCAATTATAGAGTTCGGCTCTCTCCCCGCCCATGCAACCACATCAGGAGAGCTTAAAGAAGTTCTGGAGTCAGTTATTGCAGACAACACATCCGAGGCTACGCCTCAACAAGCTGAGGGTAAAAAAGTTGTTGCAGCCACAGCTGAGGCAGCACCTCAAGCCACCAGTGCTGCGGGTACAGGTACATTCAGCCTGGTTTTTCAGCAGACCGTCATGCCCTGCGCCAGCTGCGGTATATGGTTTAACTCAGCACGACTTGTGGTCAAACACAGCAGCGGCACCTTTACCAGTTCGCAATCTGGTTCTCTGCTGATCAAAAAAACAAGGGGATCGGGATCATTTTATGCAGATATGAGTTCTATTCCCGCATCTGCGACAATCCATAAGGCAACCCTGATTATGTCGTTGAATACCCATGAAGGAATCGCCAATTCTGATAATCAAAGCGTTATAAAAGTATATGATAAGCCCAGCGGCAACTACGTACGAACAATAACCGCAGCTCATGATATTAAAGGGAGGGGTTATAGCAAGTCAAACCCCAATGTCCCCATTGATTTTACCAACTACGCCAAACAAATGCATGGCAAGTAATTGATTCAAAAATAAATACTTTGCCCTTATTGCGAGTAATGCAGGGGCGAACCTGTGTGTTCGCCCTGTTTGTCCTATCCGCCCTGTTCTCTCTACTGACCAGCAACCCCAAAATTCCGTAAAGCTGTACGAAAGGCATTGGCCGGGCTGAACAGGGCATCGCCAATAACAATGGCATAACCAAACCAATGAAAAAAGGTCAGAGGCTCATTCAGGGCGAAAACCATATAGGTGAGCAGTGCTGTTGAGGCAATCACGGCAAGAACCGAAAAGGTGGTATCAAGCAGAAAGGACACCACTCCGATATCCCCTGATTTGATAAACTCGACAAACAGCACTGCCACAGCCACTCCAATAAAGGTGTAGCCGGATGGACCTTCCACGGAAATATTCAGCTCATGGATCGCCACCAGATAAATGATGGGGACAAAAATCCAGGGGATCCTTCCCAAGGTCTTGAACATAAAATTCTCCCTTTATTCGTTAAATGATGGACAGACGCAACAGTAAGGTGCAACAGATACAACTTTCCTTATAATGCATCTCCTATAGGGTGTAAACAGCTTTGCTCGTCATCACCTTCTTTAAGTTTTTTAGAAGGATGATAATGCACATAGACTTTACGGAGCATTTCAATCCCGGTAAGCAGCTTGCTTTCAACCCTGTCAGCAATCTCATTTCCTTTCCAGACCGTTAAGTCACCGTCAAGACAGATGACCAGGTTCACAACAAGATAAGGACCAAAACGATGGGCATGAATATCTTCAATCGCCTCTACCTCAGTCACATCCTCAAGCAATCCATAGATTTCACGGGCTAGTTCCTCACTGGGTACATTATCCATCAAATCAGATGATGCCTCACGAAGGATGTCAAAGCCTGTTTTTGCCATAATGACCGCCACAACAGCCCCTGCAACAGGGTCCACCCAGGAAGCACCTAATTGACTCAACTGAATCCCAAGAGCAGCTGCGGCTGAGGCAAAAATATCATTCAAATGATCCCGTGCCAGAGCCTTAATAGCCAAGTTTCCTGTCTCTCGCCCAACCCTGCTTGCCTGTACCATGAGCAGTATCTTGACGAAGATGGTTGCCAGTGCCACATACAGGGCAAACTGCCCTATGGGGTAGGAAGGCTCTTTGCCAGTAAACAGCTTAAAGGCAGAATCAATGGAATCCCAAAAGATGGCTGTACCTGTAGTGATGACAAAGGCACCGATAACCAGGGCTGCAATGCTCTCCAGCTGATGATGGCCATAGGGATGGTTTGAGTCGGCGGGTTTTCCTGAAAGCCGGACAAAGATCTTGACCGCGATAAAATAGATCACGTCAGAGATTGAATTAATCCCGTCAGCCAGCAGGGCCTGACTATGCCAGACAATCCCGGCAATGACCTTGACCAGGGCAAGAATGGTGTTGGCAAACAGGCCAACATTGACAACGGTTTCCGCTTTTTTGCGGCGTTTTTCCGTATTACTGCATCGCAGTGGACTGAGAAGTTCTGTCATGAGTCTGTCTGTTCAGTAAGATAAAGAAACCGGGAGCATCTCTCCGGAGAAACCGTTGCACCGTCTTCAGGGGCGCAAGAACATAGGTATACAGCCAACGCAGGAGAACATAAGTATATCTTGACAGGATGATATACGCAATAGATGTTTGCCGTACGGTCCCGGAGAGCAGGGAGCAGGACAGTCCCCGCTGCGAACCGGACTTCCCGCTTTTATTCCGGTCAACAGCATGGTCATCGTTTGATTCTGACTGGTGTCAGCATTTGATCCTGACGAGTGTCAGCGTTTGATTAAATGCAGGCATTCGGTCCAATCAAATGCATGCATTCGTGCCGACCAAATGCGTGCATTCGATCCGACCAACAGCATGCTCGGATATGTGATGAACGGCGTGCTTCCGTAGGGGCGACCGGCCGGTCGCCCCTACTGCCAACGCTCAAACATCTCAGCACGGGCAAGGCCGGAGCGATGCAGCACCCCGATCTTACTATCAACATAATCTATAACCAGGGCCTTCTTGCCCTCTGCTGGCCGCATAATCCTCCCAACCACCTGGAGAAGGCGCCCTTCAAAACGGATTGGGGTTGCCAACACCAAAGTGGACAGACCAGGACAATCAAAGCCTTCGCTGATCAGCTGTAAGGTGGACAGCAACACCTGAACCTCTCCCTTTTGCACCTGCTGGACAATTGCTGAACGAGCAGCCAACGAAATACTACCAGTAAGCATTTCAGCAACAATCCCATACTGTTGGAGACCGGTCATCAGCTCCTGACAATGGGCCACCCGGTCCGAGACCAAGAGCACCATGCTTCCCTTATCTTGCTGAACTCTCTCCTTCACATCATAAATAATCAATCTGTTCCGTTCCTGGTCCAGGGTCAGGGCCTTGATCAGCTTGGAATATTCCCCGGTATAAGGGGCAAAAAAAGCAGTCTCCTGCTGAATAAGATCTGGCCGGACCACAGCGCCTGTTTCTGTCAGCACTTCAGGGTCCACTGCATGGATCCGATCCCCCATATAGCTGTAGATCAACCGGGTCATCCCCACTTCACGCCGAAAGGCAGTGGCAGAAAGCCCCAGCATATAGAAAGTATCAAAGCCGCTCACCACCTCGGTGAACATGGTGGATGGAACCCGATGACATTCATCAACAATGAGATGACCAAAACGGGGCATCAGGTCATCCAGGCGATTACGTGCTGTATTGACAATGGCCACAGTCACAGGCCGGGGATCATAGCGCCCACCTCCTGCCTGCCCGGCCCGCATGTTCAGAAAGGTTGCGATCCTATCTATCCATTGTTCTAAAAGCTCCCGTGAATGTACCAAAATAATGGTGGGTTGCCTGCGCTCCGCAATTACCTTTAAGGCCATCACTGTCTTGCCGGAACCAGTGCCAGCCTCCAGCACCCCAAAGGAGTGCTTGCATAAGGCCTGAACAGCCTCCTGCTGGTAAGGACGTAGCTCCCCGGTAAAATCGTACTGAACAGGGGCTACCTTTCTTCGCTGATCAATAAGCACCGGATCAACACCGAGCAAACGACGACAGAGCAATACGGCACGATTGCCGAACCCCCGGGGAAAGATAAGCGTCTCCCCTTTTTCGCGATAAAAATAGAGTTTCGGTTTGATCTGGGTGCCCACCCAACGGGAGTAACGCTGTGCTGCCTGATACTTTGGATTATCCACAGTAAGCTGACCTCGAATAGCGGCCCGAAGCTCTTCCGGTGCCCCGCTGAGAAAACACTCGGACTTCACGGTGAGTTTCACATCTACCTGTGCTGCTGCCATGCCACCTCCTTTATTACAGATGTTCAGCTACCCGTTGACAATAGCATTATTTTCCTGCAAGGTCAATTTTTGCCAACAGCACCTTTCTTGTCAACGCAAATTGGTTGGTTGCACTCTGGGAAAAACGTAGTAGGATAAGCAAAACACAAACCTTGATCAGGAACCTCTCAGGAGGGACCAGTATCTCTGGATAAAACATTTTTTTGGGTTGAACACATGCTTAACGCTCACCTTTGTCGATACATCACCCTGCTGACTCTTTGCCTATGCACCCTCATCATAGGGATAACAGGAGCTATCCGCCCCAGTTATGCGGAAAAAACACCACCGCTTTCTCTGACCGTGCCCATAGCAACCCTGCACCAGAACCTGAATAAACTCCTGCCACTCCCTATTGAGCCA
Source organism: Desulfobulbaceae bacterium (assembly GCA_011389815.1). Lineage (GTDB taxonomy): Bacteria > Desulfobacterota > Desulfobulbia > Desulfobulbales > Desulfobulbaceae > Electrothrix. Next base: position 8,509 of record JAABTP010000108.1, read on the forward strand.
CAGAAAAAGAATCACAACTTTCAGGGTCAATTTGTCGTGGATTCTATCAGTCAACTTCGCTTAAAAAAGAATGTCATTGCGGTACAGGGCCAACTCAGCGGCAAGAATATGACGGTCAATGCCGATGTTGGCGGCCAAACCATTCAAATCCAACTGGGTGAAATGGTTCTGCCGGTCAGCTGCGATATTGCCCTCCGTTATGACAAACAACGCAAGACCCTTTTTCTCAAGCCGACATTTTATAAACAAGCCCGAAATCACGATCCTGCAGCAGCCTCACTGGGTCCCCTGCTGGATAACCTGAGTAAGGAATATGCCCTGCCTCTGGATACATGGGCTCCGCTGGCAGGATCATTAGGGAACACGCCGTTTTTTGTTCAACTGGAACCGGTGGATATCCGACTGGGTAAAGACACTCTGGTGTTCCAGTTTCTCCCCCATGCCAGCAAGACAAGACCGGGTAGGAAAACAAAAAAATAATCATACGTTAACAAAAGAGGAGGAAGCTATGGCTGAAGACTGTCTTTTCTGTAAAATCATCCGGGGGGATATCCCTGCGGATAAACTCTATGAAGATGATGAGGTTTTGGCATTTCGGGACATTGCCCCGGTTGCCCCGGTCCATTTTCTTGTTATCCCAAAAAAGCATATCAGTGGCCCTTCCGGGGTGACTGAGGAAGACGATAAGGTTATCGGCAAGATGATGCGGATCGGCAACCATATTGCCAAGGAAGAAGGGCTTGAGCAATTTCGTCTGGTCCTTAATAACGGTGCAGAGGCGGGCCAAACGGTTTTTCACATCCACATGCACGTCATTGGTGGCCGTAGCCTGAACTGGCCTCCAGGTTGAGGAACAGACCTTTCAGGTCAGAGAAAAGAAGAGGGATGAACAATGTCGCGACATGAAACCCTTGATAATCTGAGTTCACTCCAGAAGATTATTCTGGTGGTCTCAGTGGCTATGGTAGGAATCGGCGCATCAGGGATGGTCATCAGCCTGCGCTACATGGCTACTGCCGGACCTCGCTACGTTGCAGCAGGGGCTGCGGTCTTTATCGGCTGTGCCATCTTTGTTGGTAGCGGCCTTATTGCTACAGCGGTGATTTCTACTGTTCATACGGTGTAAGCTTTGCCCAGGGTGTACCCTGGGCTGGTTAACAAGCCGCATTGGGGCATGGCATTGGGGTATGGTGTGTCAGGCACCAACTTTTACAGATTGTAAATTGCATTGACAATTCGTAAAAATATTATATGCTCGGAACATGATATCACGAGATGCGCAAGACATTCTGCTGGAAATGGCGCAGGGCTATTATGTCGTTGTGGTGACTGGCCCCCGTCAATCAGGCAAGACCACATTGGTGCAACAGGTTTTTCCCGAAAAAAAATACGTCTCACTGGAAAACCCGGATGAGCGGGAATTTGCCGATGAGGATCCAAAGCGTTTCCTGGCCCGTTTTCCCCAGGGAGCCATCCTGGATGAGGTGCAACGCTGCCCGGAAATTCTGGCCTATTTGCAGGCCAGGGTTGATGCCGACCGTCAGCCAGGCCAGTTTATCCTTACAGGGTCGCAGCAATTCGGTCTTATGTCCGGTATCACCCAGAGTCTGGCCGGTCGAGCTGGTTTGCTCGAACTCCTTCCTTTTTCCCTCCATGAAGTACAGAACGCACAATGCGCTCCGGCCACTATCGATGATCTCCTGCTCAAGGGACTGTACCCACCCCTGTACGACAGGAAACTGACCCCCGCCCTCTGGTATAAAAGCTATATGCAAGACCTATGTTGAGCAGGATGTTCGGCAGATGGTCAATATTAAGGATCTGAACACCTTTCAGCGATTTATACGGATGTGCGCCGCCCGGATCGGTCAACTGGTTAATCTGAGCAGCCTGGCGAGCGACTGCGGAATCACCCATAACACGGCAAAATCATGGATTTCCGTGCTTGAGGCCAGCTACCTGGTGTTTCTGCTTCAGCCGCATTATCGTAATTATAATAAAAGGCTGGTCAAAACACCGAAGCTCTATTTTTATGATCCTGGATTTGCGGCCCGGCTGCTGGGCATCCATGATATTGATCAGCTTTCCATCCATGCCTCCCGTGGTTCGCTTTTTGAAAACTGGGTGATTACCGAACTGATCAAGAAAAAATATAATCAAGGATTTGAAGCCAATCTTTATTTCTGGCGGGACAATACCGGCAATGAGGTGGACGTAATTATTGAGCGGAGCACCGGTTTATGCCCGGTTGAGATTAAAGCTGGCTGGACTCTCAAAGAGGATGCCTTCACAGGTCTGCATAAATGGCTGCAACTTGCCGGGCAGGATGCCGAGTATCCCTGCCTCTGCTATGGCGGCGAAGAAGGCTATGAGCGCAGCGGGGTGACAGTTATTCCCTGGCAGCGTGTGAGCGAGCTGAACATATAATCCCAAATTTGTACATTCAACACCAAACCACCTCTACAGCTTTTCCTTCCGGCGTAATCCGGGTTTCCTTGGGAAAGGCCTTCATGTAGGCGGCCTTTAAATATTTTTTCTTTTTGCATGAAGCCAAAGGGCAAGATGCCCTGCATCCTCCTTCTGATGGAGGATTGCGACCTGTGTAGGTAAAAGTACCTATAAAAAAATGGGTATATCTACGCAATTGCGCAAAGGATATTTCTATGGTATCAGAAGAAGGTTCTTTCTGCAAAGCAGAGCGAACAAATTCATGAGAGGTACTTTTTAAAAATGAGGTGTTTCTTTCTTTACTCGCACCACTCCTTTTTTACTATTAAGGCCTCAGTGGAAAGAATGGAGCGGTGCTTTTAAAAAAAGGGGTGCCCCTTTCTTTCCTCGCATTGCCCCTATCTTTCTATGGAGGTGTCAGAGTGAAGAATGGAGAGGTACTTTTTAAAAATGTGGTCGTCCTTTCTTTCCTCGCGCCACTCCTTTTTTACTATTGAGGCCTCAGTGGAAAAAAAGGAGAGGTACTGTTAAAGAAAGCAGCTCTCCTGTCTTTCCTCGCGCTTCATGTTTTTAAAAAAGTAATGGTCCTTTCTTTGCACGGAGAGGGCCTGTTTGAAAAAGCAGGATGACTGATTAAAAAAGCACGGCCTGATAGTTTCCTCGGGCCTGTGCGCAGAACAAAAGGAGGTCATGATGTTAACTGGAAGTGTGCCCAAATTGCTCAAAGAGGCTCATCAGGTCAAAGAGGCGTTGGAGAAAATAGGAGACGGGCTGCCGGATGCTATCTCCGCTGACGTGATGGCAACAAAAATTGGTGCGCTGGAAGCCAAGGTCGGTGAGATAGACGCCCTGAACGCCGACAAAACACGCCTGGTGAACGAGAAAGGGGACTTGGCCGAGGATGTGAGTGATTATATTGTCCGGTCCCGGTCAGTGGTGAAGGGGCTTTTCGGGAAGGACTCCTCAGAGTATGATATGGTCGGTGGGACTCGGGCCAGTGAGCGGAAGAAGGGGAGGAGGCATGAGGATGATGAGGAGTGAGTGAGCCTGCTCCGGGGGGAGCAGGGGGTGATTTTTTGCCGGGTGCGTGAGGAATGCGTGCCCGGTGGGTTGTGTGATTCGAACCTGCAACCTCGACCGGTAACCCGCATGGCTACGGGGTTTGATTTTGGCCTGTGATACCAAATCACATATTTTTTATTGTTCTTTGTAGGAAGTATGGTGAAAAAAAACTTGACATGCAAAACCCATTTAATTATCTTATTGGAAACCTTTTTGGTTTTTTTTTTGTCGGGTGCGTATGTAATGCGTTGCCCGGTTTTTTTGTGCCTTTTCTCTGAAGTTCGAACCCGCAGTCCCGACCTGTACCCCCCCATGGCTACGCGGTTTGATCTTGGGGTGTGATACCAAAATGAGTACATTTCATCCTGTCAACTGCTGTTTCCTCTTTACTTTACATTCAATATAGTTAAATATTTCCATGTTTGCCTGTTTAATATCCTGTTAACTTCCTCACCTTTCAGATACCTTCAACTTCTGTATAATGCACACTATATTCAACTAGGATTGATGAAATGGAAGTAATTAAAATCACCAAAAAAGAAGCAAGCCATCTTTTAGACCTCTCAGAAGATCATTTCAATGATGTGAAAAGCAGAAGAATCAAACCTAATAAACTTCAGGAAACTTTTGTTGCTTTTGCAAACTCAGATGGTGGTGATTTATATATAGGGATTGAAGATAAATCTATTAATACCTGAATCCGTGAAGCTAATGCAATAAAAAAGCATTTGATATAAAATTAATATATTAATTTTTAAGGATAAAATGTA
>JAABTP010000109.1 GCA_011389815.1 Desulfobulbaceae bacterium
GGCCTACCCTCGTTTGACAGTACCAAGAAGACAAACGGCGTAATCCTGTGGTCAACCACTTAAGGTCGTGCCATTACCCTTCATCCCCTAAAATCTGCTTGGACAGGGCATTGATACAGCCGATAAGCTTTGACGCATCATCCGTGTTGATTTCGCTGTCTTCATCGGCAATCATCTTCTGTATTGCCGGGGTAATATCTCCCTCGTTCAGGGTCAGAATCAGCACCTTGTAATCGGTCAGCAGACCCTGTTCAACAGCCGCCCCGAAACCGATTCGATAAATTTCCTCTCCGTACAGTTCCGGGTCATCCATAGAGCAGAGCACCGCGTTTTCCCTGGCTGCCCTGCTCTTTGCATCATCGGTGTACAGCCGGGGCGTGGCGGTCATATAGAGCCGTTTATCAGCCTGCAAAAAATCATTATCATGCACCCGGATAAAGGCGGATTCATCCTCCCCGGCAATGGCAACCCCGGTTGTCCGGTGGGCTTCATCACAGATGATCAGGCCGAACCTGCCGAATGTATCACCGGCCTTGATCAGTTCCTGCTGGGCCTGGGCAATCACTTCAATGGATTGATAGGTGGAAAAAACAACCGTCATGCCGGGCCTGTTCTGCTCCCGGATGCTTTGAAACTGGCGGAGGATGTTTTTCACGTTGGTGGATGCGGGCAGAGCCAGATCCACCACACTGAACCGGTTCTGATCCTCGTTCTTTTTCTTTTTGCGGGAAACTTCCGGATCGGAACAGATACAGATTGGATGCAGAGGAACGCTTGCATAGGCTGTCCATTCCCGCAGAGTCTGGCCCAACAGGGCGATGGAAGGGACAAGGAAGAGCACCGGCCCCTTGCCGTTGGTTTCGTTTTCCGCAATACGCAAGGAGGTAAAGGTTTTTCCGGTACCGCAGGCCATAATCAGCCTGCCCCGGCTGTTGCTTTTGAAATAGGCTTCAGCAGCTTCCAGGGCTTCCCGCTGATGGTGCATAAGGTCGCGCTGACAGAGCCGGGCCTGTTCACCACTAATGCCCTTGTCCAGCTGTTCCCAATCCACCGGGGCCTCAACAAGGTCATGTAAATTGATTCGAGTTACCTGGGGTTGCTGGTTGGTAATGGCTTGGGTTGCCTTTGCGCCCCATTTATTGGTGGTGGAAATCCAAAGGCGTTGGGAAAAAGAGACGGTTTGCCCTTCTTCATTACTGAATGTCCGGCCCGACGTGGCAAGAAAGGAATCCACAGCGGGCTTGTCGATCCGTGCGCTTTCCTGAAAGCATTTACATTGCACGGCCCAATATTCATCGCTGCCGGTCAGGGCAACAAGATCAATGCCGGTATCACTGCCCCCTAAGTCTTCTCTTCCAGGAAACTCGTTCCACAGCCAGACCTTTTCAAGGTTGTCCGCATATTTTGGGTCAGTCAAAAGATACGCCTGCATAAGGCGTTCAAAACGCTCGCCTTTGTCGCGTTCAGAAAAGGAAATACTGCGGTATTTTTCAAGGATTCTGTTGAATGACATAGTGCGGTGAACGGGCAAGAGGTGTTGTATTGTACGGCCTGTATGAAATGGGGTATCATAGCGGACTGAACGGCGGGGCGCAAGATGGATTAACGAGAACCATAGAAAACGACTGGGCAAGATGAAGCCACCCGGTCACTCTGAGCAGATCGCACCCTGATTCATGCTATCTGTTTTTGTTTTAATATTTGATACCATCAGTGGTGAGCTGTATTCTGGCAATCAGCATCAACAAGAGTTTTTTTGACGTTAAAACAACTATGAAGTAGCAAGTAGAAAACAAAAATGTTATACCGAAAAAAGTATAGAGATATAACACGATGGCGGAGTGTAGCAGAAAGATAATTGGGTTAAGAATATTTGGGTATCGCAACTAAAAAACGAGGTGGAACTGATGAATTTAATTAAAACAACTGTAAATAATCCTGATGGACATACTGATTTACCCTGGTTTGAAATAAGAGGATCAAAGGTTTATCCCACGGTCAGTCACCCGGCAGGGTATTCCTCTGTTCCATGGTATGAAATACACAATGATGAAATCTATTCTACAGCTGACCATCCCAATGGTTATTCAGGATTACCCCATTATGAAATAAAAGGAGGTAAGATTTATAATACAGTGAATCATCCAGAAGGATATAGTGATGTACCTTGGTTTGCAATTATTTAATCCAACTCCACATAAAGTAAAAGTAAATTTGTATAATTGATGGTATGTTTCTCTTCTCTTCCTTGTTTTACCGGATGCATGCTCAGTGTTTGGCCAGTGCTGCGGCCATGACACTTTTTATTGACTTTTTACATCCAACATGTTTTTTTAAATGCATTTAGTTAACAATTTTGTAAGCAAAGTGGCTCAATTCGGTGTCATTTTATCGTTAAATCGAACTTGCTTGCGTAGCCTTAAGCTTCTTTCTTGTTCGACGATTAAAACTATAGGTAGCAAGGTTTCTCATGAGAGTTGAGTACGATGAAAAGGAAAGATATAATAAAAAAAACAGCAACAGAAGCAGGGATCAGCACAGTAAAAGCTGAAAAACTGGTAAATGGGATAGCGGGCCTTCTTCTTAACGAATTATATAATTTTAAAGGTAATATAGAAACGAAATATAGTAGGCCACATTTCAATATAATCAGATTAACTGAATATATGATATCAACACCAGCAAGGCGGCAGATGATTGTTAAGAATCAAAAAAGAAAGAAATCTTTGTTTGTTGAATATTACAACGAAGCAAGTATTGTTATTTCAAAATTTATCTCTGAAGAAATAAATGAAGAGGGATATTGGGAAGAGTGTCACAGGATAAATAATAAAAGGATATACACGGATCTCTCAGAAGTAAATCAAAGTATGTGTATCTTTTACTTAGAAGAGTTTGAAAAAATAATCTATGATGTGCAGTTTGATAAATACAAAAAAAAGACAGGTAAAAAGAAGCAGCAAAAAGCCATGCTTCACAGGTTAAAACTAGAGGTAAATCCAGAAGTTTTGCTTTGCGATAATAACGGGAAGACAAATGGAGCTGTAAAATTAATCTTTGATAATAAACCAAAAGAAAAATTAGAACGTGACTATCTCTCTACCCTTTTACTGCAATACATGAAATTATTATATGGAGTTCATATTAAAAATACTGATTGTTATATTATAGATATATTTGGGGGGGTTATAGACACGGCCCCTGCGTCGTGCAAGAAAATAATGCTTGATATTAAAGCGGCATGCGACGAAATAAAAGATACATGGAAAAGGGTATAAAATATACGACCCTCTACCCAAAAAAAATGATAATGCATATTTGGCAGGTTCGACAACTCTGAACAGGAAATATACACGATGGCACTCTGCGTATTGCGATATCATTCTTGTTGCGGAGCAGAAGAAAATTATATATCTCCATCTTGAGACAGGCCAGGGGAAAAGAACATTTTCTCTTGATCCGGCCTGGGAAGAGGATGCCAGCTATCCAGTCTTTCAGGAGGCAATAAACCAGCTTCAGATGTACTTTTCCGGGTCTCCTGCGACTTTTATTGTACCTCTCCATATTGAGGGCACGGAATTTCAAAAACAGGTGTGGGCAGAGCTGATAAAAATCCCCTTTGGTGAACAGCGAAGTTATCAGGATATAGCAAAGGCAATAGGTCGTCCCCGGGCGGCCCGGGCTGTTGGCGCGGCAGTTGGTCGTAATCCCTTACCCCTGTTCATTCCCTGCCATCGTATCATCGGCAGTAACGGAGCGTTGACCGGATTTGCCTTCGGGCTTGCGATAAAAGAGGAGCTTCTTCGTCTGGAGGGGTGGAAAAAGTGATGCGTTTTACCTGAAGGAAGTAGCGGGTAGCATCTATACGGTAACCTGCCGTTGCTTCATTGTAATGTATTTTGTCGATTTCCTATTATTTCTTACTCTTCCTCTATCTCTCATGCGTATAATCACTCTTGTTCTTCTCTGTTTGTTGACCTTGGGGACAGCTGGCTGTGAAAATACCGATATGATGCTTGCCACAGATGCAGGTATTGATGCGGTTAAGGCCGTTGCCTTGACAGATAAGGCGGTTCAGCGGATGGCTATGAAATCGTCAGCCTATGCTGATAGTAAAAAACGAGTTGCACCTCCCACCAGTACATATGCCCGGCGTCTTAAACGGTTGGTGGGGGATCATTATCAGGAAGGCGAATTGACCTTTAATTATAAGGTCTATTTGGCCCAGGAAGTCAATGCCTTTGCTATGGCAGACGGGACAATCCGGCTCTACAGTGGATTAATGGAGATGTTTACCGATAATGAGTTGCGTTTTGTTATTGGTCATGAAATTGGGCATGTGGCTCTGAAGCATATTCATAAAAAACTGAGGTTGGCCTATGCTTCCAGTGCGGTGCGCAAGGCTGTTGCTGCCACCGACAGCACGGCAGGAGAAATTGCCCGTTCTCAGTTGGGTGACTTTGTCCGGAAACTTATGGGTGCCCAGTTTTCCCAGCTGGAAGAAAAAGAGGCTGATGATTACGGCCTTGCCTTTATGAAAGAAGAGGGATATGCGCCCCAGGCAGCAGTTTCTGCTCTGAAAAAACTTGCCACCTTGGGAAATAATCATTCCTTTTTGTCCAGCCATCCTGCACCAGGTAAACGGGCGGAGCGTTTGCAAGGGCAGCTCGAAGGCAAGACGATTACTGTTGAAGAGCAAAAAAAAGGCTTATGGGCAAAGGCTGTGGGGATTATAGTCTTTGTGGTGAACCTGATTGTGGGGCTTGTACGTTGGCTTGTTGGGTTACTTGGATGAGGTAGTCAGGTGAGGGGAACCTATGTTCTCGCCGCAGATTGAAAGTATTACGTTTGTTGCGAAAAAAATGTCCCTGCTTGGGTAGCCCATGAAGGGTAAAAAACAGAGTTTTAAAGAACGCATTGTTGTAAAAGCCTCTGGTGACGATGCGATTGAGCAGGCTCAGGAAATAGCAGCCCGGCTTGGCTTGTCATGGGAGCCTGCTCCATGCTCTTCGGCTTGCATGTCTGAAGCAACAGAACAGGATTTGTTGGTGCTGAGGGTGAGCAGTAACGGCCTGGAGTTGATCAAAGCAGATGATCCTAAGCTGAGTGGTGCAGTGCGGGTGGATTTTACCACAGGTCGCACTGCCTTTCGCAGGAAGCAGCAAAAAAAAGAATTACTGGTGCGGGCAGTAGAAGGGAAAGGGAAGACACAGCTTAAAATCATTGATGCCACTGGAGGGCTGGGCAGAGACAGTTTTTTGCTTGCGGCAGCTGGGCATCAGGTTCGTATTTTTGAACGACAACCGGTTATTGCGGCCTTACTTGCCGATGGACTGGAGCGGGCGGCGGAGCATCCTGAGACAGCAGCAATCTGCCAGCAGATCCTGCTGACTATGGGGGATGCTGTTCCGGCCCTGAAAGCTATGCAGGAAATCAGAGCAGGTGAGGGTGAAGGAGGCAAGGAGAGTGTTGATGTGGTGTACCTGGATCCTATGTTTCCAGAGCGGCGCAAGTCAGCCTTGGTAAAAAAAGAGTTGCAGCTGCTTCAGTTGTTGGCAGAGATTGAGCAGTCCCCTGAACAGTTACTGACTGCTGCCCTCCTGGTGGCAGAACAACGGGTGGTGGTGAAGCGGCCCGTAAAAGCGTCATTTCTCACAGAGCGTTCACCGTCCTATTCTTTATCAGGCAAAACAGTTCGCTTTGATGTGTATCTTGGTGGATTGCTCAGCCGGAACAGAGTATCTTCCGGCTGACCAGAAAAACCGGCTATGCATCCGTGAAATCGGAAGGTGGCTTTTTCAGGAATTTGACAAAGCGTTTCTTTTCAATGCAGTTTACATAGGCATCGTCTGCGCTGATGATTCTCTTTTTCAGGAGTTCCTCAATGGTATCATCTAAAGTAGCCATGCCGTATTTCTTTCCGGTCTGCATGGCTGAGGGGATTTGATAGGTCTTGGCTTCACGGATCAGGTTACGGACTGCTGGGGTGGCGATCAGGATTTCCTGGGCCGCAACCCGACCTTTTTTATCAATCCGTTTAAAGAGGTTTTGGGAAATAACCGCTTTGAGCGCATCTGCCAGTGTTGAACGAACCTGCCCCTGTTGATCTGCCGGAAAAATTTCAATAATACGGTCAACAGTCTTCATGGCATTCATGGTATGGAGGGTGCCAAAGACCACATGGCCGGTCATGGCTGCCTCCATAGCCAGGGCAATGGTTTCCAGATCACGCATCTCACCAACCAGGATGACATCCGGGTCTTCACGCAGGGCACCACGCAGGGCTGCGGTAAAGCTTTTTGTATGGGTGCCCACCTCACGATGGTTGATCAGACATTTTTTACTTTTATGAACAAACTCTATAGGATCTTCAACGGTCAGGATATGATCGCTGCGGGTGTTGTTGATCTCATCAATAATGGCTGCCAAAGTGGTTGATTTACCCGAGCCAGTAGGGCCGGTAACCAGGACCAAGCCCTTGGGCAGGGTGGCCAGCTTGGTGATGACCTTGGGCAGTCCCAGCTGTTCACAGGAGAGAATCTCACTGGGAATTTCGCGAAAGACCGCTGCAATGCCGTATTTCTGCTGAAAAAAGTTGGCTCGATAGCGGGCGAGTCCGGGAATATGATAACCAAAGTCAATATCTCCGGTTTCCTCAAAGAGTTTGATCTTGGGCTCCGGGCAGATCTCATAGAGCATGGCCTTGAGGTCATCATCATCCATTGTCTTATACTTGACCCGCTCCATATCGCCACGAATGCGCAGGATGGGCTGCTGACCAGCAACCAAATGCAAGTCAGAGGCCCCCTGATCGTTCATCAGTTTAAAAAAAGCATCAATCTGTGCCATTCTCCTTCCTCCTTTAGCAAAGCCTCGGGTTTGATTCCTGTAGCTTGCAGTGTATTAAAAAAAATATTTAAAATAGTTGAGGTCGATACCTCGCCTCAAAGGGCGGGGCAGATTATTACCGGGTTACTTATTACCGCTTATCGCTTGGGTGAAAGCATTTCAAACGACTTTGAAAATTTATTGACAACATAGGGCGCAAAGAGTGTGAGTCCGGCTGTCAAAAACGTAACGACCTTATCTATCCCGTCCGGCATCTTTCCTGTTTTGGCAAAATGGAACAGGGCAACGGCACCAAAGGAAAGAAAGAGAAACAGAATAGCTATGGTTCCCATGAGAGCAACCATTCGGCTGCTGCTGGCTTGCATTTTTTTTATAAGAACAGGTTGATTGTTTTCATCCAATAAAGGTGTTCCGTCTTTTTCTCGTTCGGTGACCTCAACTTTTTCGGACAGGGCATCGGCAAGAGACCATTGAGCATTGACGAGCGCAGATCGTATAAGAAGCATAGACACGATAGAACTTAGCATACCGAAGAAAATAACACCGTAGACAAAGCAAGTACTCGGAACCGGGGCAGGGGCTGTCTCGCCTGTTGTTTTTATTGAAGCGGGTTCTACGGAAATGGTAGAGGTGATGGGTTGTTTTCCTGTCGGTTGCTCCATCTGTTGGGCCAAGACGGGCGAGATGATCCACAGAAAAAAGTATGAAAACAATAAGAAAAAGATGATTTTCATTCTCCCTCCTTTTTGACAATGTGATGGGTGTGTAATTTTCATGTTTTGTTGTCCCGCCCTGGAGGGACGGGATGTAAGTTATAAGATCACGGTTCGACGAATAAAGGCGACAATGTCATCCACATCATCCAGTATTTCAAAGAGCAGGAGATCTGCCTTGTCAATTGTGCCGGTATTGACCAGCTGTTCTTTAATCCAGTCCACCAGCCCCGTCCAAAAAGAGGAGCCAACAAGAATGATGGGAAAGGGCTTAATTTTATGCGTCTGGATCAGGGTCAATGACTCAAAAAGTTCATCTAAGGTGCCAAAACCGCCTGGTATGCAGATAAAGGCCATAGAATATTTAATAAACATAACCTTACGGACAAAGAAATACCGGAAGTCCATAGGCAGGTTTACATACGGATTTGAATGCTGCTCAAAGGGCAGGTCAATATTCAGACCAATGGAAATACCCTGTACATCAGATGCGCCCCGGTTGGCTGCTTCCATGATGCCCGGACCACCGCCAGTGATGATGCCATAACCATTTTCAGATAATCGGGCAGCTATGGCTCGGGTGATTTTGTAATTCTCATGTTCTTCCGGTGTCCTGGCGGACCCAAAGATGCTCACTGCCGGGCACCCTATAGAGGACAGGGTGTCAAAACCTTCGACAAATTCGGCAAGGATCCTGAACATTCGCCAGGTATCATCATTATCAATGTTGTTCAGGAAGTATTGATTGTTCCTTTTGAACTGTTGTTGTAAAAATCTTGCAGGCATACTCTTTCCTCCTAAGACTGGGACGAGATACGCATCCGGGCCGCGATTCTGGCTAAACCTGCCAGAGCCTCCTTTTTTGGGATCTCAGTACTTTTTTTCAGGCTGACTATTCGTTGGAAACCCTGCTGTGCCCGGCGCAGAGAACCAAGTTCTTCATATAGTATAGCACGGAGAAGGAGTGTTTGTTCATTATTTTTTTGCAGTTTTAAGGAGGCTTTGACGTTTTCCAGGGCTTCGGTATGGCGTCCAAGATGGTGCAGAGCCTGTGCGCGTCTGTACAGATGAAGTGCATCTCCGCTATCTGCGGTGATGGCTCTGTCACAAAGACTCAGTCCGACCTCCACCCCCTGATCCTCCAGAACATAGAGAAGTCCCAGCATGCTTTGACTGTCTGCATTTTGGGGATATATCTGTAATGAGCGTTGTAAGGCCTTGATGGCTTCGTGATGTTTTCCAGCTCCCATAAAAGCTTCACCTGATAAGCGAAAAAAGATGAACTCGCTGGGTTCCCCATTGCGTTCCTTCCACTCTTGTAACAGGCTGACAGCTTTTGCAAAATTTTCCATCAGGCAATAGAGTTTGCCAAGCTGGAGATAGAGTTCAATAGAGGCCTGGTGCTCATGCTCCTCACAGTCTATTCCCTGCTCAAAACAGCTGATCGCCTCGTCAGGTCGTCCCAGGAGGCGGCAGCTCATCCCTTTATTAATCAGGGCCATATAATTCTTTGGCTCTTGTTGTAACACCTGAGAAAAACAGGCTTCTGCCTCGCGATGACGGTTAATTTCAGCCAGGGCTACTCCCAGGCTGTTGAGTAAGTTGACATCACCAGGGCGTATTCGTAATCCTGCCTTATACTCTCTGATGGCCTGTTTATAATCGCCTTCATCAAAATAGAGATCACCACTTACATTATAACTCAGGGCATTAAAGGCAACCACTGCACCTTTTGGGTAAAAACTGGCATGAAGTATTGCTTTGCGGCAGCTTCTGATGCAATCTGTCTTGTTTGTGCCAACAGTGGGCCAGTGACAGAATCCTATTGAGGGAAGGAGTTCAGTATGCTCTGTGATTTTTTGACGGAGTTCTTGAGCCTCCTTTTTGAGGTGAGCAAGAGAGCGTTCAGGTAGGAGAATGAGTTGCTCATAAGGATTGATTTGATGAGAGGAACTGGAAGCCGGAAGAAATGGGTTGAGATCAGGACAGGTTGGGGCCTTATGTTTATTTTGTTTTTTTTGCGTGCCCTGTTCTTGAGCTAAGGAGACCAGCAGCAGTCCGAACTGATCAAGTCGTCGCCATTTTTTTTGTAATTCCCGGATAAGCTGAGGTTTGGGTAAAGCAAAGGGGTGTTGTTCCTTTCTGACAAAAAAGGCCTCATCGCAGAGGCTGTACGGGCCGCGCCGTTCTGCTTCAGCCAGGATAAGTTGGCACCTATGAAGGGTTTCCTGTGGGCTATATGTGTTGGATAAAGAGGAAAAGCCTATATGTACTCTTCGAAGACCTTCCCGTTTGAGGCGGGCAATAAGACGGTGAGAAAAATCCAGGCAGGCGCTGCGGTTACTGATATTACAGACAGCAGCAAACAAACCGTGTCCCAGTGAGAAGAGTGGTTCCTCAATCAGGCTTCGGAGAAGCGCATTTACCTGGTGTGTTTTTTGGGAATTCCCGGCAAGGGTACGGGTGGCTGGAACAGTGGCGATCAGAAAGAGGGTGCGTTGGCAGGGTTCTGTTGCAAGGAGGAGTGTCAGGGCCCGACGGTTATAGAAAGCTGTGTCTGGATCAGTGTATATCTGTCGAATGCTGCAGAAGCGCTGGATAATTTTTTTTTGTAATTCGATAAGCCATTCCTGGGCCATTTTGCGTAGAACAGCAGGATCAACATCAAAGACAACCAGAAAAATGTTTTCATCCTGAGCTGTACCCAGGGGGATCACCAGGAGATCTTTCAGGACAGCAGGAAGACATGCTTTTTCCTGGTCTGCTTTACTATACCAGGCCTGTAGTTTTTTTAACTGGTCTGGAGTAAAAATTTTCTCTGAAGGGCAGGTTGAATCGTGCAGCCAGAATCCTGCTGAGGCCGGGACTGGGAGGAGTTCTTCCAGTTCAAGAAGCAGTGGTTGAGATAATATCAATCCATCATCAGCCTGAAACCCTTGTTCGCAGATGGGATCTTTAAAAAGCATATATTGTTCCTGGTCAAATCATATGGAGAAGCTCTGAATTGCAGTTGCAGGGCAGAGATTCAGCTGTACTCTACTGTCGTTGAGGACTGTGAAGGGAACACCGCTCGGCAGCTCGAACATTGCTCATGGTTCGGCAGCAAGAGCTTGGCGCAGGCCTTTATCAATCAGGTGCAGTTCATCAGATCTGATAGTCCGCATGTCCAAGAGGAGGCGATTGTTTTCAGCCCGGCCAATAATCGGTATCTCCAGCGCACGCAGCTTTTGTTCAAGACGATTGAGCGTCATGGTAAGGGGTTGAAGAACAACTGCTCTGCTTTCCAGATCTTGTTCAGGCATGGCTCCGCCTCCGACTTGGGACATAACTTCTGCAACCTGTACGGTACAGCAGTCCTTGAGACTTTTGTGTAAGACTTTGGCCAGCTGTTCAGCTTTATTATGGACCAGCGTAATTGGGGTAGAGATCATATGCAGCGTTGGGACACGTTCAAACACTGTTTGAGGATCCCGGTAAAGGCGGAGAATGGATTCAAGGACAGAAAGGGTAAATTTATCAATACGCATGGCCCGGTTCATAGGATTTCTTTTAATCTTTTCAATAAAATTTTTACTACCAAGAATAATACCTGCCTGTGGTCCACCAAGAAGTTTATCGCCGCTAAAGGTGATCACGTCCATTCCTGAAGCGACCACTTCCTGGACAGTGGGTTCTTTTTTGAGTCCGTAGGGGCTTAGGTCAACAAGGCATCCGGAGCCGAGGTCTTCCATCACTGGGAGTTGGTGTTTTTTGCCCAGGCTGACAAGTTCTTCGTTATTAACCTCTTTGGAAAAACCAATAATCCGATAATTGCTGGTATGCACTTTGAGGAGCAGACCGGTTTCTGGGGTAATTGCATTCAGGTAGTCTTTAAGATGGGTTCTGTTGGTGGCTCCGACTTCAACCAGCTTGGCCCCGCTACGTGCCATGACATCGGGTATACGAAAGGAGCCTCCTATTTCAACCAATTGCCCCCGTGAAACAATTACTTCTTTTTGCCGGGCAAGCGTCTCCAGAGCGATAAGCACAGCTGCAGCATTATTATTGACAACAAGGGCTGCTTCTGCACCGGTGAGTTCACAAACGAGCTTTTCAACAAGGGAATAGCGGCTCCCTCTTGCTCCTGTTGCCAGGTCAAATTCCAGGTTGGAATAGTTGCCTGAGGTTTCGCAAAGTTGGTTCAGGGTGTCGCTTGGCAGGACAGAGCGTCCTAAATTCGTATGAATGATCACTCCAGTTCCATTAACAACCCGGCGAAAAACAGGCTGATGAAGTGCTCTGATCGTTTCTTTTATAGAGGTAAGTAAGACTGAAAGTTCCAAATCATCAGTTGTGATATCATGTCCTTGCAGTACTTTTTGGCGTTGTTGATCCAGAACCGCCCGTATACCTTTTTTAAGGAGCATTGCAGGAATGGTTTCGAATTCTGGGTCTTGCAGTACGGCGAGGAGACATTCGTCAACGCTTGGTATAAGTCGTAATATTTTTTGCATAGGGTTCTGTGTAGTTTTCTGACAAAGAGGCAAAAGGTGGTGCGATGAAATCAAGAACTTCCAATTGTACATGTTACGATATACTTTGATTACAAGGCAATGAGAAAATATAGATGGTTCATTTTTTGCGAGAGTTCTTCTGACAGAAAAAAAAGGCAGAGAGTGGTAAAATTCCCATTGACAGCAGGTGATGTTTTCAGTATATTTGCGGCTCGTTGCTTGTGACTGACGGAGTTCATCACGGAGCAACAAAGAGCAGTTAGAAACAGCAGTTAAAAATTGTCAAAGCTCGAAAATAAAAGTTGACTGTAAAGTCGAATTACATTAGAGTGGCGAACGCCTTCCGCAATGCGGAAGCGGAAAAAGTATAAAGCAGTATAAAGGCAGTTCGGCAGCAAGAAGCCGATGAGAATGCTTTGATCTTTGAAAACTGAACAGTAATAAGGCGGGCCGATACATAGAAGTCCAATGCAGCCATGAGTTGCACGGCATTTTTTTTGTAGAAGTCCAATCCTTGATTTTTTAAGTTTTAATTTTAAGTGATTGGTCAGGATATATAACTGGAGAGTTTGATCCTGGCTCAGAACGAACGCTGGCGGCAGGCCTAACACATGCAAGTCGAGCGCACCTTCGGGTGAGCGGCGGACGGGTTAGTAACGCGTGGGAACGTACCCTTTTCTAAGGAATAGCCACTGGAAA
>JAABTP010000110.1 GCA_011389815.1 Desulfobulbaceae bacterium
GTGCCAAGAACGAATTGCCAAAACACTTAACATGCTGATTTCAAAAGGATTATTTTCTCGGTATCGCAAAGTTGGGCTATGCCTGCCCTGTCCTGATCAACAATGATTCCCTTACCATCCATCTGCCCACTCGTCTGCGTCTCAAGGCTGATGGGCATCTGCTTTCCCGTGCCCCGGAATTTCACCTCTTCCTTGCCAGATTGCTGGGGCGAATCAATACCCTGTCTGGCCTGTACGGGAGCGGCAAAATCCAGGAGCCAGAGCAGCGGGCCGAGTTGGTTGCTTTGGCACGGAAGTGCATCCATTTGGATGGGCAGCGAACCGATGCCCGATGGCAGGAGCTGCCCCGCTTTTCCGGGCGGCAAAAACAGTGGATGAAATTCGGGGGCCTGCTTGGCTCTGTGACCTGGCAAGGGACGGCTGAGGATTTCCGGCCTTTTTTGCCGTATCTGGCCATTGGGGAATGGATGCATGTGGGTGGGAAGAGCAGTTTTGGGCTGGGCAAATATGTGGTAGAGCGACAAGGGAAGGTAGAAAACGAGCCTTAAAAGCCCCCAACGGGGATCTATCTATCAGCGAAGGAACAAACCCTGAAACTTTATAACGGGGCTACTGTCCACTGGAATAGATAAGCTCAACAACATTTCTGAGGTACTGTTCACTACTGATGGTGCGCACCGCTTCCTCCGGGAAGCTGCACTTGGCCTTGAAATGGTCTGCAAGCTGGTCAAAAAGACTTGTGCGTTCCAGATCATCAAAGGTATCCCGTCTGCGCAGGGCCTGAAGGGCAATATCAGCCTCAGCCGGAGTAACTGCCTGGCGGAGGCGGGCAACCAGATGGGGATAGGCCCGGAGTGAGTTGAATTTTTGTTCACCAATGGCGGTCAGATCAGGGCTGTTAAACCTGGGCAGCTTGACCACAACCGTGCCAGCCACCCGGTCGCCCAGCCGCTGATAGAGTGGCGAGAAAAAAGAGGCTGCTCCCCCGACCAGATAGAGGAGGGGCAGGGAATCAACCACCCTGAGCAGATTTCTGACCACCACCTGGCTGGGCTGGAGATGAAACCCATTGCTATCCATAACCCGGAGCCGAAAAAGTCGTTTTCCCAGGGTCCGACCGTCCCAGAACCATTCCATCGCCATTGCATAGCAAAGAGACAGGGCTGTTGTCACCACGATGTACAGGCCTGTGCCGATATCAGGGGCTGCTTTGATAATAGGCGTGAAGATCATTTGTTGAAGAAAGATCCCCAGACTGATGATGATCAGAGCATCAATGCTCCAGGCAAAAAAACGCATCAGCGGGCTGGCCAGTTCCAGGGCAAAGGAGATTCCTTCTGGAGTGCGGATACGGAGCTGTTTTTTCTTTTGATACATGGTCAGGTATTTTGCAAGTGCCGTAGGGGTACGGCGTGCCGTGCCCCTACCAGAACATAATTTTTACGATGGGTCGTGTCTGCCATCATCTTGTTTGCCCACCAAACCCAGATAGAGCACCAGGAGAAGCAACTCAATGACGCCAAAGCTGATTTTCAGGCTGTAAGGAATCACTGGAGCGTGGTATTGGGAGAAAAAAGACTCCACCAAGCCAGCCCAGATCAGCATCACTGCCACCCCGCTGATGAGCACGGTGAGATCAGGTAAGATTTTTCGCAGCCGCTGGCTGGTTGGGGTACGATCCCCGTGCCCGATCAGGGCCTTTGCCAGCACCAGACCTGCCTGGCCTGCCACCAGGAATGCCGGGATTTCAATGGAGCCGTGGGGCAGCAACCATCCTGCGAGAAAGGTGCTCTGACCAGCCATGATATAGTCCACAGACACAGCCCCGAGAATGACCCCGTTATAAAACAGGGTAATCAGGGTGCCTACCCCAAAGGTCAGGCCCAGACCAAGGGCAAAGATAGCCACCTTGATATTATGGGCCATCAGGGAACCGGCAAATTGGGCCTGATGACCGCTCATATGTTCTCCTTGTTCTTTCATCTCCTGGGCCACCCGTTCCTCTGGGCTGTTATGGAGATGGGAAAAGGGGAGGAGTGCAGCCTTTGCCTGGGGATCTTTGATCAGGACAAAACCACCAAAAGAGGCTCCAACCAGGGTGATTATCAGGACAAGGTAAAAGACGTTGATATGATGTCGGAAGGTCTGGGGAAAGGCCCTGAAGAGCTGCTGCGCCTTATTGCGTTTCCAGCCAATACGTCGCCGTTCGTGGATGTCGGCATAGGCACGGGCGATCAGGTTTTCCAGGTAGCCCTTGGTTTCCGGTTCTGCGCTAAAGGTTGCCAAACGGCCCAGACCAGCAGAGGTACGCTGATAGAGGTAATGAAAGCGGCGGATCTCATCCAGGCTAAAGCGTTCTCCGCCCTCTTTGCCCGAGCGTTGGAGAAAGCCTTCCAGCTCTTCCCAGAAAGGGCGTTCTTCTGCAATAAAGGTATCAATATTGAGGATCATGCCGAAAACTCCTATTCCGCCCCTGTGGGGCGGAATAATACAATATTTTTATAACAACTGCCTGGATTTCACGCTCAGGTATTGTTGTACAGCCAGACCAGCCAGGGCCGGAGCCTCACTGCGGAGCATGGTCACCCCCAGGCGATGAAAGGCCCGCTCCAGGGTGCGCATATCCTGATCCTGAAAATGACCAACCAGGTTGCGGCGAATATCATCAACCGTGCTTACCTGCTCATCGGCAAATAAGGGTTGGGTAGTATTCGGTGTCATGATCACCACCAGATGCTGGCGACAGATCAGCTCAATCGACGTGAGCAGTTCTTCAGCAAGAACCGGATCATCAAGACTGGTCATAAAGATCAATAAGGCCCGTTTTTTCAGTTTGTTCCTGATAAAGATAGCCAGCTCTCGAAAATCAGGGCTGACCCTTTGCATCTCCAGCAAACTGAGCTGATCCCGGCAGAGGTTAAAATGGCCTGCTCCGCCCTTGGCCCGCATAAAGGAACCAATCTGATGATGAAAGGTGAGCAGGCCAAAAAGGTCGCCCTGCTGGCGGGCAGCCATGCCAATGACCAGAGCTGTTCGGATAAAGGATTCCAGCCGCTGTTCCTGTTCTGCTCCGGGCTGTCCACTGAGTCGGGCCGCATCCACCACCGCATAAACCTCCTGAATTCGTTCTACCTGATACAGCTTGGACATAGGGTGTTGCCGCTTGGCTGTTGCCTTCCAGTGGATCATATCCAGAGAATCACCGGGCAGATATTCCCGTAATTTTTCAAATTCCCGACCTTGGCCCACCTGCCTTCTGGGCTGGATACCTGCGCCTCTTTGGGGCATAAAAAGCGAGGCCAGTTTTTTCTGTTCCAGCTGGAGATTAGGGTAGACCCGGATCTCTGCGTCCAGCTTTGTTTCTTGCCGTATCTCCCAGAAGCCGAAACGGGACCGGGTGGCAGCCATGAGCAGGGTCAGGGCAAAACGGCCCCGTTCTTTGGCCAGAACCGGAAAGGAAAACAGGGCCTGTTCATGATCCTGGCTCAGGGCAAGGGTAATGATTTCCTGGTCGCAGATAATGGTTGGAGGGAAGTCAAGGCCCACTGTTATCCAGGTAGGAGGGCGGGCAGGAGAGCGGGCAGGATTTTTTGCCCCGGTGTTTGCTCCATAGCTCACGGTCACCTGGATATCCCCGGCCCGGCCAGCAGATAAACGAATGACCGGTGGAACCTGAAAAGCGATGCCCTGAAGACGTTGCCGGGACAGCAGGAAATCAACAGCAATGGGAACCAATGCCAGCAGACCCAGCACTACCGCAGCTGGGGTCAGGGCCGGGTTGATCACCGGGAGCAGGCCCAGAGGCAACAGGACTGCTACGTAGATGAGCAACAGTTGGGCAGGAACCAGGGAAGACACTACTTAGGCACCTCAACCTGTTGGAGAATGTCTGCCACCACCTCACCCGCTGTTAAGCCCTCAATCTCAAACTCAGGCCGCAGCACCAGGCGATGTTCCATGACCGGTACGGCCAGTTCCTTGACATCATCGGGCACAACAAAATCACGACCATCAAGGGCTGCCGCAGCCCGACAGGCCAGAAGTAGCCCTTGGGTGGCCCGTGGACCAGCTCCCACCATGACGCTCTCGTGTTGCCGACTGGCCCGAATCAGATCAACCACATAGGCAATCAATTCCTCTTTGACCACAATTTCTCCAAGGAGTTGTTTGCACAGAGCCAGCTGTTTTTCAGCAAGAACAGGCTGAATTGCACCACTGTCCAGAACCCGTTCAGGGCTGTCTTTTCCCAGGGTGCGGGCAGCAAGTTGCAGTTCATCTTCCCGATCCGGTTCCTTCATCGCGATTTTAAGGAGGAAACGATCCTTCTGGGCCTCGGGCAGGGGGTAAGTGCCCTCGTATTCCACCGGGTTTTGGGTGGCAAAGACCGTAAAATGAGGGGAAAGAGGATGGGTGTCCCGGTCAATGGAGACCTGGTGCTCCTGCATGGCCTGGAGCAGGGCAGATTGGGTCTTGGCCGGGGCCCGGTTGATCTCATCTGCCAGGAGAAAGGTGGTGAAAATCGGCCCCTTGACCAGATCAAAACGCTGCTTATGAAGATTATAGATATTGGTTCCTGTGATATCTGTGGGCATCAGATCTGGGGTGAACTGGATGCGGTTGGTTTCGCAGCCCAGCACCTGACCGATAGTTCTGACCAGGACGGTCTTGCCCACTCCAGGTACCCCTTCAATCAAGGCATGACCTGTGGTGAACACAGCAATCAGGGTCTTATCAATAACCTCTTGCTGACCAATGATCACCTTGCTGATCTCCTGCCTGGCCCGTTGTAATATCTTCTGTAAGGTATGCAATGATGCTTCGCTCATAATCATTCCTGGGTTGGTTTGCTCTTGTTCTTCTCATGCAGGATTCTGCTGATGGATTGGTAGCAGGTTACTTGTTGCCTTTCCCTGCTTGAGTTCTTTGGATTCTTTGGGGCACGGTGAGGTGTTGCCCCCTGTTCACGAGCTTCTTGAGTATATTTCTGGACAGTTTGGCGCATTTTGTCAAGCTGTTTGGGATGGGCCTGACACCATCTGCGATTACTCTTTTCCCATTGCTGGAGGGCTGTAGCAACCAGGTTTTTCGGGGGATGGAGGCGGAGGGTATTGACCATGCCTTCAAACTGATCCCGACCAGTTCGGTGATGGGCTGGTTTTTCCTGGTTCTTGGAGCGGGGCAGGAGCGAGGAGCTGTTTTTCCAGACAAAGAGGAGAGCCAGCAGCACAAGGATGATAATGACCCCGTGCAGGTTATGGGTGCGTATCAGCCCGGCAATGGATTCCCGTGAACGAAGTCCGTGATGAAATTCATCAAAGATGAGTCGGGAAGGGCTGCCTGTGAGCCATGCCAGCAGGGCGACCTCGCGGTCCCGCAACATGGCCTCGTTGGACAGAAAAAAGGAGGAGGTTGCCAGAACAATACTGCCCTGACCCAGCTGTCGTTTTATCAGGACCGGTTCATTATCCAGGCGGAGCAATACCTGCCAGTGTTCATCTGGTTCCTTGAAAACCACGCTGTTGGGCCAAGCCAGGCTCAGTTCTGTCTCCTCCAGAACTCCGGTTGCGATTGAGGGGATTTTATCCTCTTTTTTCTCCTTCGTATCAAGGGCTTTAGTCGCAACAGCCCAAGGAGGAGGATCAGGCTCTTCATCAGCATCCTCTTCTTCCGGTTGCTCATCTTTTTTATTTCCTTGAGCCTGCCCGATCTTTTCTGCATTATTTTCTTCAGGTTGTTTCTGATCATCAGGTTTATGTTCTGTATCGTCTGGCTCTTCCACCTCCTCACCAGCATCTGAGGAAGATGCCTCGGTACTGGTGATAACCAGGCGACCCCCTTGTTCCACAAAAGAGGTGAGTGCCTGTTGCTCGGTTTCAGCACGAAACATCCCAAAGAAGGTACTATGATGGCCGATGATCAGCAGAGTTTCGTTGGGATGAAGCACGGTTCTGGACAAGGGATCATGGTTACGTTGTACCTTGAGACCACTTCGCAACAGGCTCTCATAGAGCACAGCAGTGCCCATAGGGTCTTTACGCAGGCTTGAATAGGCAGGCAGGAAATCCCCGTTTTCAAGACGGAGGGCAAAGAGCCAGCTCAAGGCCCCGAAAAAGAACAGAACCAGAGCAAATAATGCGACCCGCCTGGGGCCTGAACCGAGTCTGGGATCAGCCACAGCTGGACCTCATCAGGCTGGCATTTTTCCGAACACGGGCCAGGTTTTCCTTGCTGATTTGATGATCACCGTACCAGCTCTTCTCAAAGAGCCTGATATTTTCATGCAGGGCTTCAGGGACTCCTGCAAGGGCATGGGCACTGCGTGCCAGTTCGCGCAGATACTCGCGATTGCTTTTAAAAGGGGCAATACTGATCAGGCGGTGCCGTGCTAACAGGGCCAGGCTGGCAAGAAAGAGAGCACGAAGTGCCAGCCGTAGTTCATTTTTCTCCAACATCTCTCCTGCCAGGGCCAGCCATTGGTCTTCTTCCAGCTGGTCAGCAGTTGTTGTTTCCGCTGTAAGGTCGGGCATAGGTTGTATTGGCTCAGGAGTCACTTCTGTGGCGACGGGCCTGTTACGGAATGATTTAATCAACAGCACCAGGATGATCAGGACAAGGGCTGCAATAAGGAACCAGGCCAGCGGTTGTGAGAAATCTTTAAAATTAAAATCAGAACGTTCTGTCGGTTCTTTGTGCTCAATAAGGCCCTTCATCCAGTCAAAGAATGATTTAAGATGCTCGCCAACCCATTTCCCACTGTTTTCGAGGAAATCACCCAATCCGATCCCGATGTCCCTGAAAAAATCAAGTAACGGGGCAAAAAGAGTGGAAAGAAAGCCTGATGATCCCTCTTCCTTTTCAAGGCCCTGTTCCCTGGGCAGCCGCCAGGCAAATTCAGGCTGTTGCAGGGTCTCGGTGATTGCCTGGTCAAGTCTTGTCTCAGAGATGGTATCGTTGTTTGCACTGGTGGTGGGATCTGCCAAGCCAAGCTGGGGAAGACAGAGTCCTGCCAGGATAATGAACAGGGAAAGGAGTATACTGATTTTTAGTGATATCAAAATACTATGATGCATTTTTTTTATCCATGTTGTCCCGTTCCGGTGAGAAAAAGCCTTTCCGAAAGCCCTGCAATACCTCGGTCAGGATAAGATCACCCGTATACACAGGTATCTGCTGTAGTAACTGATCCAGCATTTCTGTCTGCCATGTTGCCTCACCGTTGAAATAATCTATCCACAAGAGGAATCGACCAGAACCATCAGTCCCACCTCATCTCCGCCAGATCACCCTCCCAGTGCAGTTTGCCTTTCAACAGGCGGATTACTTCCTGCCGTTTGACCTGCACCAGTAACCTTAGTGCCTTATCAATGGTACCTTTTTTGGGTTTGATATTGCTTAAGCATCGCTTCAGCCATCAGGCTGTCATCAACGACAATATTTGTTCGCATTGCGGTCTCCTTTAAAACAATGTGTATTATTTTCATCTTATACACATTGCTTCCTGCTGTCAACGATGCTTTTGTATCCGAATTTTCCCGTTTTCAGTCTATAAAAACAACAAAAGCCCGACAATGGATTGCGGGCCTCGAATTCGGAGCATAAGGCGGAAACGTTGCGCATCCTGTATTTCTTGAGTTTCTGCGAAATTTATGCAGGCACTCCCTGTTCCGCAGCAAGAAAAGATTTGTATGACCTTATTGTTTTCAAGTTGTTGTCGATACCCCTTCCCCGCGCTGTCACGTAAGGAAAACGGCTCCGGTTTTCCCCGATCCGAGATGGAAAAGCTGTTGAGAGCTGCCATCCGCTTGACTTGTACATATTGTACTGTATAATTTGTACAGGAGGAAATGCTATGGTTAAAGTTGCTATATCAGAATTTCGGGCGCACATGTCCAAGTATCTCATGTATGTTCTGGAGGGACAGGAGATCCTGCTCACTTCCCGAGGCAAAGAAATTGCTGAACTCAGACAGCCTGTCAACCGGAAGGAAGCCGCCAGAGAGAAACTGGCCCGAATCGCCGCAACAGCCGAGACAGGCGACGTTGTTTCTCCGGTTATTGATGAGTTGGGAGCTGCCCGGTGATTGTTCTGGATACCTGCGTCTTTATCTGGCTCGGACTTGAACAGGAGAAGCTGACATTGGATGCGATGTCGGCAATCCAATCAAACCGATCAGCAATATCCGATATAACTTTTTTGGAAATCGGCTATCTTGTTCGGAAAAACAGACTGAAGATATTCTGCACTGCCTCCGACTTTTCAAATCTGGTTGTTGAAGCGCATGATATTGGAGTCATATCAATTACACCTGAAATTGTAGAAACAGCCTTGGGTTTCCCTGAAGAGGTCAACAATGATCCTGCTGACAGGATTATAAGTGCCACTGCTGTCATCAATGAATCCCGACTCGTCACCTCTGACAGGAATTTATTGAAGGCCGGGCAAATTCCCACTGTTTGGTGAATCAAGCGAGATCGCTTTTGTGAGATTGTAGACTGGGCACGGAAAAACAAGCACAACAAGAGCAACATCAATTGCAGCGAGTTGATCGACAAAACAGGATACTTGCACTCCGATACGTTTTACAGTACAGTAAAATGTACATGTTCACTTAGGAGGAATTTATGGAGACGATCACTTATACTGCGGCACGAGGTAACCTTGCAAAAACCATGAGAAAGGTCTGCGACGATCATTCTCCGGTCATTATAACCCGAAAAACAGCCCAACCGGTTGTCATGATGTCGCTTGAAGATTATTCTTCGCTGGAGGAGACGGCCTACCTGCTGCGAAGCCCTGAAAATGCCCGTCGGTTGCTCAGGTCAATTGCCGAACTTGAGGCGGGAAAAGGCAGGGAGAGGGAGCTTGAGGATTGAAGCTGATATTTTCAGAAGATGCCTGGGAAGACTATCTCTACTGGCAGCAGGCCGACAAGAAAACGTTGAAGCGCATCAATCGGCTGATCCGTGATATTCAGCGGGTGCCTTATGCGGGAATCGGTAAACCGGAGCCATTGAAGCACGGTCTGTCCGGGTATTGGTCCCGCCGGATTACGGATGAACACCGCCTGGTATATAAGGCGGAAGAAGATGTGGTGTTAATAGCCCAGCTTCGCTATCATTATTAGGTTGTGCAGCGTACATATTGTAGCCAGTTGTTGGGGTTCGTTCCTCACCCCAACCTACCGGGCTACAGGGCTACAAAATAGTTAATCTAACAATAATTGAGGTTTAATAGGTTTCGCTCCCAGACCACAATTAACAAGCCAGCTGTACACCCAAGGTCTGGTCCATTCCTCAGCATTCCTCCAAGCCTGCATATCTCTATCGGGCACTTTTCCAGCGAATCCGTGTCCAGCTGTCCACCAGCGATATCCTTTATTATAGTGTGAAAAAAAATCTTGGCCGCGATGTACTGCCCTTTCAAAATTTTCTTTATTACAACTACCTAAAGCGTCGTTGACATCTTTTTCTGACTGTGAAAGATCACGGAAGTGTCTTTCTAATCCAGATGGAATATTAAATGGACTTGTCTTCCAGTCATGATCTTCAAGGTTGTAATCAAAATAACTGCTTCCGAAAAAATTACCATGTCCAGGATAATTAGGCCCTTGAAAGTCCTCTCCGGGGCCGCCGCTATCAAAAAGCCCCCAAGGATCAACAAAATTCACCGGATCATTCAACACATATCCATAAAGATCAACATCCCCGCCCGCAAAGAAGATCGGGTCTTTGGCAACCCAACGCCCGATTGCCGGATCGTAATCCCGGAAGCCGAATTTGACTAATCCGGTCTCCCGGTCATGCAGGCCGCCTGCAAAGCCGAAAGGCACGGCCAAGGCGGAATTGCTGTCGGAAAGGATTGTGCCGAAGGAATCATAGCTGATTGCTTTGACCACGCTGCCGCTGGCATCGGCGACCGTGCGCAGCGAGCCGACCTGATCATAGCCGAGATAATAGGTCACGCCGCCTGCGGTCATGGCAACCGGCATTCTGCCGTCCGCATATTCAAAGCGCATCAGCAGACTGTCGCTGCCGTCATACACCGCCATAAGCTGGGTCAGGCCGAGCCAGAGGTATTTTTCAACAATCGTTCCGTTGACCTTCTTGGCAATCCTGCGGCCCTGCGGGTCATGGAGGTATTCAATCTTGTCGCCGCCC
Source organism: Desulfobulbaceae bacterium (assembly GCA_011389815.1). Lineage (GTDB taxonomy): Bacteria > Desulfobacterota > Desulfobulbia > Desulfobulbales > Desulfobulbaceae > Electrothrix. The sequence continues at coordinate 10,158 of JAABTP010000110.1, forward strand.
GGCAGGCTGACTTCCAGCAGCTCGCCTCGGGACGAGTACTGATAGCCTGTCACATCGGCCCCGTCCGTTCTGCTGACCAGGAAGCCGTCCTCATCGAACACATAGCTCACCCCGCCTGCGGACAGCAGATGATCCTCGATAGAATAGCTGTACGTCCGACCGGATTCACCTTTCAAGGTATTCTTTTCATAAGTCCGGCTGCCGTTCAGCCCGTACTGATATTCCTCCACAAGGGTGCCGTCCTGACGCACGGTCAGCAGCCTGCCCATATCGTCGTAGGTATAGGTAGAGTCAACCGTGCTGCCGTTTACGCTCTCGGTCTTCGTGATTATTTTGCCGTTTGTATTCCGGGTCACAGACCAGCCCGTGACAGGTTGGGCATTGACTGCATAGTCCTCCTGGCTCAGTTCTCCGTAGCCGTTAAAGGTGCGACTGCGGTTCAGGGCATTGCCGCTGACCTGTTCGGGCAGGCCGTTGGCCGCATTTCTGGAAATGGTATAGGCACCGGCCCCGATCAGCAGGCCGTCGTCATCATAGCTGAAATTTTCCGTGCCGCCTGCGTAGTTGATCGCGGACAGGTCGAAGTCGTTGTTATAGGTGAACTCCAGTACCTGATTGAGGGTGCCGTTCTTGGTCTCCGAGAGAAGCAGACTGCCATCATAATCATAGGATAGGGATTCCGTGCCCTTGGTTATCGACCCGACCTTGGAGCTGCACAGATAGCTGTAATCAATATTGCCTTCCGGGGTCTGCGTCTGGGCCAGCAGGTTGTCGGTGTAGATATTGCTGTTCTGGAAGCCGGAAGGGAAATTGGTCTGCTTCAGCCTTCTGTCTTTGTCATAGACGTAGCTGTACGAGCCGCTGATCGGGGTCTGATAGGCGTTTTGTCGATTAACCTTATTGTAGTCAAAGACATGGTCGGTGGCCGACGGATTGGTCAGCACGGTCATATTGCCGTTGCTGTCGTAACTGAACTGCACGGTCGTGCCGTCAGGCCGGGAGACCCCGGTCACTCTGCCCACTGCATCATGGCTGTACGAAGTTGTACGGCCTTCCGGGTCGGTCTGGGAGGCAAGGAAGCCCTGGGCAGTATAGCTGAAACTCGCTGTCCGGGCATCCGTGCTGACCGAGGTCAGACGGCCCTTGCTGTCGTAGGCATAGTTCGTCGGGAAGAGACCGGGAATCGCCACGCCGGTGGTGAGCAGGGTTGCCGGATCATACTTGGCTGTCACTGTTCTGCCTTCCGGCGTGGTGACAGTTTTTTCCCCTGTCAGGGTGTTCTGCACAAGAGTTGTCAGTCTGCCGTCGCGGGAGACCGTTTCCGTGATCAGGTCGGGCAGCTCGTCCGCATCACCATCGGTATCCTGATAGGTCTTGTCCATCTCGGCGGTTCGGGTCAATCCGGTCGGTGATGCCGTGCTTGTGCTCCGCACCACCTTGTACTTGTAGGCCGTATTCGGTCGAGCCGGTCATGCCGCAGGCAAGTTCCCGCTCTTCGCTGAGGCCGTCAGCGGAACGGCTGAAGCTGCTTTCATTGCCGCTGGGGTCGATGGTGGTGGTAAAAAAGGCCCCGGTGGAAGCAGTGTTGTCCAGATTGGTGGTACGGTTGCCCTCGCCGGTGACGGAATCAATCTGCACATTGCCGTTCGCCAGCCGTTGCCGGGTAACCGTTCACCCGCCTCATTCCACACAAAAAAAGATTGGACAAAAAAAGAAGATCACGATAGTTTGGCTCATCGCAGATTAGTGGGGAACGCCATGTTCCGCAAATACTCTGAGCCTGAAATTTTCAAAATTTCTATAT
>JAABTP010000111.1 GCA_011389815.1 Desulfobulbaceae bacterium
TAAAAAGCATTTTCATGGAGTATAACACGGTTAGCTATGAAAAACAGCCCGTTGAAGGTCAGGTGAAATTATCAGTTGTATATTTCTTGGCAAAGGAGCTCGACCACTTGAATTTTCATGATCTACGCCATGAATTAATAGATTAAAATATAAATGGGTTAACCCATCATGGTTATTTTTTATTCCTTTTCTTTCTACCGATAACGCCTTGAAACTTAAAGCAGAAGAACGTTCTTTTACAATTTCAAGAACTTCTAGATATAACGGAAGATTTGATTTAGTGATTTTTTTAAAATGGAATTCTCTATGAAAATTTTTATTTTTTCTCCATTCTTCAATGCTACTCACTAAATGAGCTGTATCTATTCCATTAAGAATCCACATACTACCCACTATTAAATGTTCACCCGTCTTACCACTTTCATCAGCATAAACAGCATAGACTGGATATGAGGGAGTATCTTCTAGTGCTTTTTGTTTCTCTGACTCTGCCAGCTTTCCTCTACGTTTTCTAACCTCTGGCTTTGCAAGGAAAAGGTTGTGTACATTTTGAATTTTTGCTCGTGCGCGTGCAATAGATGTAAGTTTTGTTAATTTGTAAAGATCCCGTGGTGTAAATTTAGTTGGATTATAATGTTCTTTTTCAAATATTTCCCAAAATTGTAACTGACAGGTAATGTCGGAATTACGAGCGTTAGAATAATGATTGAGAACCCAAGCAGTTTTCTGTTGAATTGTATCAACTTTACAACTTGCTACATCTTGAAGAATTGTGCGCCTTTTATCTTCTAATTTCTTTTTTTTGAGTTGCAGAGATTCTTCAGATGAGTCTTTTTTTTTCACACCCTCATCGGGTTGTATTTCTTCTTCTATTTTCATTTGTCGATTCAGTATGTTCAGGGATTAAGAATATTAATAAAGGACAGACCCAGATTGTATTAGAGAGATCAACAGCCTACAGCTCAATAAAATATAATATATTACTGAAAAGTCAATGGAAAGGTTGTCATGGAAAGGCGGAGAGACGAAAAACCGCTTTTTGAAGCCTTCCTGCGGGCTGCAAATGGTTCAGTGTGGATCGTTTTGGCGTGGCGTAAAGGTGGGCAAAAAAAGTCAAATGGCTCTTGCATGTCAAGATCTTCTCGCATGCCTCTTGTGAATAACAGGAAAAAATATGATCATTGTTTGTGGAAGAAGCTTCACTTTTCCAACACGGTATCCTTGCTAAAAAAGACATCGTCCCTTTCCGGGTAATCAAGCATGTAATGCAGTCCTCGTGACTCCCTGCGTAACGATGCACTCTTGATGATCAGGTCAGCCATTAGAACGATATTGCGAAGCTCAATCAAATCCGGGGTGAGCAGGTAATCGTAAAAATGCTCTTTGGTCTCAATCAGAATAGGACGCATGCGTCGTTCGACCAGTTGGAGACGTTTTTTGGAACGAACGATCCCAACGTAATTCCACATCAAACGCCTGATTTGATCCCAGTTATGGCTGATCAAAACATTTTCTTCAATAGACTGAGCCCTTCCAATTCTCCAGTCCTGAACATGACACGATGACTGACTGCTGATTTCAACCCAATTCTTTTTCACCCATTGAGCGGCCCGGTGGGCAAAAACAACAGCCTCCAAAAGGGAATTACTGGCCAGCCTATTTGCCCCGTGCAGTCCTGTACAGGCAGTCTCTCCAAGGGCAAGCAGATTATTGACTGAGCTGGCACCCCATGTATCGGTCAACACGCCACCACACATATAATGGGCTGCCGGAACAACCGGAATAGGTTCCTGGGCAATATGAACCCCATACTTTTTGCAAGTATTATAGATAGTCGGAAAACGCTGTTCCAAAAAATCTGCCCCCTTATGGGTGATATCCAGATACACGCAGTCTGCACCGCTTTTTTTCATTTCCGTATCAATACCACGGGCAACCGCATCCCGGGTTGCCAAATCTCCCCGTGCATCATATTGCTGCATAAAGGGCTGCCCCTGTTTATTAATCAGGATCCCCCCCTCCCCTCGCACAGCCTCTGAGATGAGAAAATTCTTGACCCTTGGATTGAAGAAACAGGTTGGGTGAAACTGAACAAACTCCAAATCAGCCACCTTTGCACCAGCCCGATAGGCCATTGCCACTCCGTCTCCTGTGGCAATATCTGGGTTTGTGGTATATAGATAGACCTTACCGCTTCCCCCGGTGCAGAGCACAGTTACCCCTGCCTGCCAGGTCTCCACCTCACCACTTGTTCGGTTCAGAACATAGGCACCGAGACAACGATCCTGTCCTGTTGCGCTTTCTTTTTCAGCCTTAGATTCCAATAACAAATCAACGGCCATATGATTTTCCAGGATCTCTATCCGCTCATCGCTCTGCACCTGAGCCAACAAGGCACGTTCAATCTCCCGACCTGTCATATCCTTGGCATGGGCAACCCGACGGGCGGAATGCCCTCCTTCCATGCCCAGGTCAAACTCTTCTCCTTTTTCCCCCTGCTGAAAGCTTACTCCAAAATCCACAAGCTCACGAACGCGATCCCCTCCCTCCTCCACCACTGTTTGGACAACGTCTCGATTACAGAGACCGTCTCCAGAAATCAGGGTGTCCTGAACATGCTCTTCAAAGCTGTCATGTTTTGAAAGGACTGCGGCGATTCCTCCCTGGGCGAGGTTTGTTGCCGTATCTGCACTCTGCTTTTTGGTAACCAAGGTGACACGGGCAAAAGAAGACACCTTGAGGGCAAAGGAAAGCCCTGCCACACCGCTACCGATAATGAGTATATCTGTCAAAAACATAACTGTCCTTTTCTTTTACTAGGTAAATGGCACAAGGAGCACATAAAGAGCGTTGAGAGAGAAATGTTGCACGTGAAACATAAAAAACATTCACCGCATTGTCAGAGTAGTGTACTATACACAGAAAGCTCAAAATCAACAATCGGCATTCTGCTCTTTTGATCTGTTTTTCCCGCAAACCAGAGAACTGTCTTGGTTTGCTTTTATGTTATAAGTTTAACGGACTTTATTCTTTTTAAAAATTAAGATGAGTGTCAAGATTTAACAAAAAAAGAGGGTTGTATTTCTGATGAAGTCAAAAATCGTTGTACTTGCTAACCAAAAAGGTGGTGTAGGGAAAACGACCACTGCTATTAACCTTGCTGCCACCTTGGCAACCAAAGGAAAAAAAATGCTTCTTGTTGATTCAGATCCTCAAGGCAATGCATCAAGTGGTGTTGGTCTGTTTAATGCAGATCCGGAAAAACATCTCTATAACTGCTATACAGGATCACTCAATACAAAAGATTGTATTCAAAAGACCAGTATCAAAAACCTGTCTATTCTTGCTGCTTCCCTAGACTTGGTCGGGGTTGAGATCGAATTAATCTCAAGAGAAAACCGGGAGAAACAACTCCGCAAAATTCTCAAAGAAGTACGGGAATGTTACGATTATATCATCATTGACTGCCCTCCCTCTCTCGGGCTCCTGACAATTAATGGCTTGACAGCAGCAGATTCTGTACTTATACCCATGCAATGTGAATATTTTGCTATGGAGGGTTTATCCCAACTGATCGGCACCATTCGTAAGGTGAAAAAAAGTCTGAATCGGGGACTGTATATTGAGGGACTCTTGATGAGCATGTTTGATCAACGAAACAGTCTGACACATAAAGTGTCCGAAGAAGTTAAAAAACATTTTAAGGACCAGGTCTTCAAAACAATTATACCGAGAAACGTACGGTTGAGCGAAAGTCCCAGCCACGGCAAGACAATTATTGAGTATGATAAAAATTGTGCTGGTGCCAAGGCTTTTAAGAAACTTGGTAATGAGTTCTTACGGAGAAACAGGAAAAAACAATGAGTTCAAAAAACGTGCTGGGCAGAGGTGTCGGTGCTCTCCTTCCGGATGACATGTCCCTTGAAGAAGATTCAAAGTTTTTCCTCTGTGATATAGATAAGATAGAAGTTAATCCCCATCAACCGAGAAACCTTTTTGACGAGGAGAAACTCACCCAGCTGGCAGAGTCTATTCGCGAAAGAGGGATTATTCAGCCCATTCTGGTCAGTACCAATGGTAGTAATCGCTATAAGCTGATTGCAGGTGAACGCCGTCTGCGAGCTGCCCGCCTCATTGGGGAAGAAGAAGTTCCTGTGGTTCTCATGGAGACCAAAAGCGAAGATGAAAGCTTAGAGCTTGCCCTGATTGAAAATCTTCAACGACAGGATCTGAATCCTATTGAAGAGGCTATTGCCTATTCTCGACTTATTGATGAGTTTCGTTTGACCCAGGAAGAAGTTGCCCGTAAAGTAGGCCGGAAACGTTCAACTGTAACCAATACACTCCGACTCTTGAAACTGCCGTCATCATTACAAGATGATGTTGCTCAGGAATTCATTTCCGAAGGGCATGCACGGGTACTGCTTCGCCTTAAGGATGATCCTGCCCATATGCAGGAAATCAGAGAACGGATACTGAAAGAGGACCTCTCTGTTCGCCAGACAGAGAATCTTTGCCGACAGGCCGTGCAGAAGAAAAAAAAGCCCCCTGTTGGAAAAAAAAAGAAGGAAAATGGGCTACCCGATGCCTACTGCCAATCTCTTTCAACCCGGTTAACACAACAATTTAACACCAAGGTGAACATTATTCAGAATGGTGTATGCGGCAAGGTGGAGATAGAGTACTCCTCTCCTGATGATCTTGACCGCCTGATCAATTTAGTGTCTGATAGCAAGATGGAAAAATAAAAAACAAACATTGAATACCATGAAAAAAAATACTTTTATCATTCTATTTATTTTTGCTCTTCTGAGCAGTTTGACCGCTGAATCTACCTTAGCTAAGATGGTTGCTGTTAAGAACGATAATGTGAATATGCGATCCGGTCCAGGCCTCAACAAAAAAGTTATATGGAAACTGGGCGTTGGTTTTCCCTTAAAAATTCTGAAAGAAAAAGGAGAGTGGTTCCAGGTAAAGGATTTTGAAGGAACTGTTGGCTGGGTACACAAAGATGTTGTCAACCGATCCGGCCACATGGTTGTTAAGGCACAGAAAAAGAATAAAGGGAAAATAAATATTCGCAGTAAACCCAGCACCAGGAGTAAGGTCATTGCCAAAGCCTATTATGGTGTGGTGTTTAAAACATTGGAGCAAAGAAAGGGGTGGGCGAAAGTCCAGCACGATAATGTGACTGGATGGATTAAGCGCACATTACTCTGGGGGTTTTAACGGTTATGAAGCAACGCACAACAAGAGCAATAAAAAAAGCCGCTCTTACTAGAAGAGCGGCTTTTCAATTTATGGCGGAGAGAGAGGGATTCGAACCCTCGGTGGAGTTTAACCCCCACACTCGCTTAGCAGGCGAGCACCATCGGCCAGCTCGGTCATCTCTCCTAAGTCTTGTAGAACATCTTGTAGAACAAGAACGTATTATCAATGTGGCGGAGGAAGTAGGATTCGAACCCACGGTACTTTCGTACAACGGTTTTCAAGACCGCCGCCTTCAACCACTCGGCCATTCCTCCTGACTCTGTGTCAGAGTGTTGATGTTGAGTTTTTATACCATTTAAAATGTATCCTGTCAATATTCTCCTGATGTTGATTCATTATGACCACTGAGTTAAATACTTCAATAAAAAATCAAGAACTTGCGCGTCAAGATCTCTCCTGTCTTTACGAAATAACAAAAATTCTTGCTGCCGGGAACGACCTTCAGGAGAATCTGAACAGCGTGGTTCGGGTGTTGGCGGAAATGAAAGAAATGGAAAACGGTACCGTAACTATCGTAAATCCATTAACCCGGGAGCTGGAAATCGAAATAGCCTGCGGGATTACCGCAACAGCACAGCGAAAAGGAAAATATAAGCTGGGCGAAGGAATTACTGGCCGGGTTGTTTCCACAGGTGAACCTGTTATTGTTCCCCGAATTGGTGAAGAGCCACTCTTTCTTAATAGAACCGGGAGCCGCAATGATGAGCAGAAAAAGAAAAGTTCCTTTATTTGTGTTCCTATAAAAATCACGTTTGAAAGCTCTGAGCAGAAAGTGCTTGCCCAAGACCTCCACGACCGGGCAGATAACCTGTCCATTGGTGCCTTATCTGTTGATCGCTACTATGATAAAGAATTGGGCTCACAATCAGAGCAGGATCTTCGTTTTCTGACCATTGTTAGTGCGCTTATTGCCCAGGCTGTTCATCGGGTACAGGTCATCAACAGAGAAAAAGAGGCACTACAGCAGGAAAACCAGCGTCTTCGCAGAGAACTCTCTGCCAAAAACCGTCTCTCTGACATCATAGGCAACTCCTCACGGATGCAGGAAGTCTTTGAAATGGTGCATCGGGTTGCTGACTCCAATGCCACAGTCCTGCTCCGGGGTGAGTCAGGGACCGGAAAATCCCTGGTTGCCAAGGCATTGCATCATAATTCCCAACGGGCAAGTAAACCCTTTCTGGTGGTGAATTGCTCTGCTCTGCCGGAAAACCTGCTGGAAAGCGAACTCTTTGGTCATGAAAAAGGGGCCTTTACCGGGGCTGAGCAACAAAAAAAAGGGCGCTTTGAGTTAGCTGAAGGTGGCACCCTCTTTTTAGATGAAATCGGCGAACTCAGCACCACTGTTCAGGTAAAACTGCTCAACGTCATCCAGGAACGCTGTTTTCAACGCCTGGGTGGGAGCGAAATTATCAAAGCAGATATCCGGCTTGTTGCAGCCACCAATCGCAATCTTGAGGAGGCCGTGCTTGAAGGTGTTTTCCGGGAAGATCTCTATTACCGGCTCAATGTTTTCCCTGTTCATCTCCCCCCACTCAGAGAACGAAGAACAGATACCCTGTTACTGGCAGAGTATTTTCTTGAGCAGTATTGCCAGGAAAATAATAAGCGCATTGAGCGAATTTCCACCACTGCCATTGATTTATTGATCAAGTATCACTGGCCTGGTAATGTCCGTGAATTACAAAACTGCATGGAGCGAGCCGTGCTTATCTGCGATTCCAATACCATCAGCTCGGTTCATCTGCCTCCCACCCTGCAAAGTTCAGACTCGGTAAATACAGACAGCCCGCTTTCTTTATCCGGGGCTGTGGAGAGTTTTGAGCGGGAGTTGATTATTGATGCACTTAAACATACCAACGGAAATCAGACCAAGGCGGCGGCCCGTTTGGAAACAAGCCTTCGGATTATCAACTATAAAATACATAACTACGGTATTGATCCCAAGCAGTTTAAGATAAAATCATGAGGGTGCTGCTCCATGTCTGCTGCGGCCCCTGTACAGTGTATCCCTTAGAGGTACTGCGCAGTCAGGGGCATGAGGTCAAAGGATATTTCTTTAATCCCAATATTCATCCCTTTCGTGAATTTAAGCGCCGGATTAAGGCCCTGGTTGATTTTTCAGAACAGAAAAAATTCAAGGTGGATATTGACCGGAACTACGGATTAACAGAATACCTTCGCCAGGTTGTTTTTCATGAAAACCAACGATGCGCCCTCTGCTATGATATGCGTCTTGAGTATATTGCGGAACAGGCTGCTGCTCAGGGCTTTGATGCCTTTACAACAACCCTGCTCTATTCAAAATATCAGCGTCATGCTATGATTCGGCAAAAAGCTGAGGCCTTGGCGCAAAAATTTTCTGTCCAGTTCCTGTATCAGGACTTTCGGGAAGGCTGGCAACAGGGCATTGACCAATCCATTGCTATGGATCTCTACCGTCAGCCCTATTGCGGTTGCATCTATAGCGAGCAAGAGCGTTATGATAAGAAAATGCGGAAACCCAAATCAAAATTGGGCACATAGAGGATAATTCTGGTTTCCTGAGTGGAAAATCACCTTGACTCTATACTCCATTGGAGTATAGATGAATTATGTACAGTTTTATTGAACTCAGCTTATTTAGCCGTTATCGGGATAACTACTTCAGCGAAGAGCAGTTTCTGCACCTGCAAAAGATACCTTTTGGAGGTTCCACAGGCAGGAGCGGTAGTTCCTGGCACAGGTGGCGTCAGAAAACTGAGATGGCGACGTGCAGGTATGGGAAAACGCGGCGGGTTGAGAATCCTGTACTATGTACAGGATATTCAGGGGCGCATCTGGCTACTCACGGTATACAGCAAAAGTGCCCGTGAAAATATTACAGCGAATGATCTTAAAATGCTGAAGGAGGCTGTAGACAATGCCAAAATTATCTGAACAGAAAATTGCAGAACGCGACGCCGGAAGAGATCTTCAGGAGGAGATCAAGCAAGCAAGCGCAGAGCTGAAGCAGGGGGGCGGAATAGGTAGAATCACTAGTCCCTCGACCGGCTCGACAACCCGTATTCGTCTTAATATGAATTTGTCACAAAGTGCCTTTGCCGACCTGCTGGGCGTATCCAAACGGACTGTACAACAGTGGGAACAGGGACGGCGCAAACCGAGCGGCGCAGCGCGTTCGTTACTGAAAATAGCCAAAAACCGGCCTGACGTTCTGCGCAAAGAATTGGGAGTATGAAATCGAAGCAGAGAGGGGCATGAACTTTAGCAATTAACACACCGTGGAAAAAAGCTGTCATGGTGGAGGCGTTTCAGGGGTATCGGCTGCATGTGGTTATGGAAGACGATGAAGAGCTGGATTTGGACCTGACTCCTCTTATTACAGCCCGTGAATCGTTTTGGCTGCTGAAGAATTTTACTTATTTTCGGAAGGTTACTCTTGATCCTCTGGGTGGTTTATGCTGGCCTAGAAGACTTGACTGTCCAGTAAAAAATCAGCGCAAAATGATACATTCTGTTTATTCAGTTGTTTCTTTTGGGCTACCAACTTAAGACGGGACAGCCTGCAAAATCAATCAATTGCGCAGACCGTCGCAAACTGTTCATCGTGGAGCTTTTACCGAATTCGAAGACCTCAGAAACCGAACTTTTGTACCGACTTAAGCTGGTAGCCATACAAAAAATAGTTAAACGTTATCCTGATGTCCATCTTGTTTTGCATGGAGCAGATAACCTCAAATCGGATGAGATTAGGATGGTTATAGAAAGCGGAATTAAAAAAATAAACTTTGGTCCCAAATACAGAATGAGTTATTTAGAATCATTACGAAGACATTCAGCTAGAGAAGATGATCCGAGGATCGTGAAAGAAAACGTTATCAAGGACTTATCTGAATGTGTCAATAACTATTGTATACAGTGTGGAATTTAATATAAATGGGTGAATATCGGCGGTCTAGAAGAAAACGGCAGCTACAATATCCAGCTACGGGCCGAAACTGCAAAGAACGCTCCCCTGATACTTTTTTACGGAGATAAACCGATGAACAACATTATTGTTCTTGCCACCAACAACCAGAATAAAGTCAAAGAATTCAAAGAATTGGTAAAAGACTTCCCCATTGAAGTGAAATGCCTGAAGGACTACGGTCCCTTGCCTGAAGCCATTGAGGACGGTGCAACCTTTGATGATAATGCCTATAAAAAGGCGCATCATTACGCACGGGTTCTCGGAGTCCCTGCACTTGCAGATGATTCCGGGCTGGTAGTAGATGCCCTTGATGGAGCCCCAGGTGTCTATTCCGCCCGATATAGTGGTGAAAATGCCACAGACTGGGATAATTGCGAAAAACTTCTTCAGGAGATGAAAAGCAAGAAAGACCGTACCGCCCGTTTTCAATGTGTTCTCTCTTTAGCCACCCCTAGTGGCCCGGCCCTGACCTGGGAAGGCAGCTGTGAGGGAAAAATTACCGAGGAACGGCAGGGCGAGGCAGGATTTGGCTATGATCCGGTCTTTTATTACGAGGATTTTGGCAAGACCTTTGCTGAGGTCAGTATGGAAGAAAAGAGCAAGGTCAGCCATCGAGGCAAGGCTATGCAGGAAATGAGTTCTGAGTTTGATAAGGTCATGGTTTGGCTCCGCCAGCGCATGGAGGAGATCAAACCGAAAAAACCAGATCATGCCGAATTTGAGCATAATGATTGGTCCCAGGAAAGGATGGTTTGAAAAGAGCGACTGGTTTCTTTGAGATGCCTTGTTTGGGAGGCGTTGTTCGCCTCCTGCCCCTACTCCACATCCCTACTCCATCATCGTAATATCCCAGAACTCCTCTTCTTCCTGCTCTGTTCCAATCAGAATAATCCGATCACCACGCTGAAGTTCTGTTTCCGGTGGAGGATCAAAAATCTGCTCCTGCTCTCTTTGCACAGCAAGCACGGTATAGCCCTGGTGTTTCTTCAGCAGGGCCTCAGCAAGGGTTTTCCCCACCAGACTGTTGGGAATAATTCTACTGGAAATACTCACTCCTTCGGTAAACATAGAACATTCATTGGGGCGAAGCTCCTGCAAAATCGCATTTGCTCCCAATGAGGCCGCTGATATGACTAAATCAGCCCCTGCCCGATACAATCGTGAAACCGAACGTGTTTCAAGGGCCCTGCTGATGATTTCAATCTGGGAGCGGAGCTTTCGGCAATAAAAGGCAAGATAGATGTTCACCGCATCATTACGGGTTGTTATAAGAACGGTTCTGGCTTCTTCAATGCCAGCTTTCCGCAATACATCAATATCAGCAGCATCACCGAGCAAGCATTCCCTGCGGCCTTGCCGCATAATCTGCTTGACCACGGCCTTGTCTTTTTCCACAATAATAGAACGCAGACCGTATTCATCCAAGGTCTCGGCAGCAGCCTTTCCTACCCGACCACCACCCAGAATCAGGATAGGAAGCTCATCCTGTTGTATTGCAATATCAGGCTGAAAAAGCGTATCATATCGCTCAAACTGTTCTTGTAAGCCAGCCAGCATCAGTACCATAGCTGCTGTGATCACGGTTTCTGGTTGAGGAGCAATAAATGCTCCCCGCTGCCAGATTCCAACGATCCGTAGCCCTGTTTTTTCAGTAATGCCGGTCTGCCAAATGGCCTGTCCTTCAAAAACGGTTCCTACGGCTGAAAACTCTGCTACCATCAATCCATTGATATTTCCTAATATACCAGCTCCCAGGCTGATAGCATTAATTCGGCCTGCAAGCCCATGCCCCAGCATTCTAGTGAATTGAAAGACCTTGGTGTTACCTGAAAATTCGAGGATATCAACAGAATGAACATTATCAGCATTTGTAATAATCGGCACCTGATGTGTTACTTCACGAATGGTGAATCCAATGGAGGTATTGGTGAGATCATCGTTGGTGGCAACAACCAGACGGGCCTGGGCAAGACGCAATCGTTTATAGGTTTCCGGGTCGTCATACTCTCCCACAACTACGGTATAGCCTTCTTCGTGCAATTTTTGCGCTTTGTTCACATCCGGTTCAATCAAGACATACTGGTAGCCGTACCGTTGCAGTTTTTTGATCAGAATCATAGTCATCGGCTCCAGAGAGGTAAGGATGATATGGCCTGCTGTTTTTTGGGGTAACTCTTTGGGCGTGCGCGCCTTTTGCTGGGCCTCAAGCCAGGGTTGATAAAAAAACTGCACAAAGGTAAAGGGGAGGAGGATCAATAAAAAAATAACCCCGGAAAGGAGAACAACCAGGGTAAAAAACAGTCCAAGATCTGTCTGAAAGGTGATATCGCCAAAACCCAGAGTGGACATAACAGTCAATGACCAGTAAAAACCGGTTATCCAGCTGAACTCTCTTCCTTCATAAAGCATCAGAAGATGAAAAAGCACACTGTATAAGGATACCAGAGCGATGAGAAAGGCGATAAATTTTGATAAAACAAAGAAGTTTCTCTTGGTGGTTCGGTTGTTGAGAAAATAGATAAAGACAGGAAGAGATTTCATGGTGTGTATTTCATGTTGAGTCGGCGACAGAGAAAGAAGATCATTGTATAACTCAATACCTTCGCCAATCAATTGTCAATCTCTTCTGGATGATTATTATTGTGTAAACGATAAATCATTCAGGAGAAC
>JAABTP010000112.1 GCA_011389815.1 Desulfobulbaceae bacterium
CTTAATCTGTCGAATACATTATTGTTTAAAGCAAGGCCGCTGTTGGAGTACCTACCCTATGAAGAGGGTATTAAGACAGCCTTGACGATTTCTGTATCACCATGCTGGCTGTTGGAGTACCTACCCTATGAAGAGGGTATTAAGACTCCTTCTCTCCATTTGTAAGGAAATTAGTGTTTAGGTTGGAGTACCTACCCTATGAAGAGGGTATTAAGACACTTACTTGCTCTTGCTCTGACACTAACGCCGTTGGAGTACCTACCCTATGAAGAGGGTATTAAGACGTCATCTTAATTCCTCTATTTAGAAATATCAGCTGTTGGAGTACCTACCCTATGAAGAGGGTATTAAGACACATTAACTGGAGGGCGGTGTAGCAAACTATAAGTTGGAGTACCTACCCTATGAAGAGGGTATTAAGACAAATTTGCTGATTCACTAGTAGCAGCGGTGCGTTGGAGTACCTACCCTATGAAGAGGGTATTAAGACCTTCATAAGCAGCCATAACAACCTCCATAATTCGTTGGAGTACCTACCCTATGAAGAGGGTATTACAACCCGTAGGGGCGACCGGCCGGTCGCCCTTGTGCCTGCACCACCGCAACAGAACACTCCATATTAAACATTCGATATAGAATAATTGATATTTGAGTGCCTGCCCTGAGAAGAGAACGCAACAACCCGTAAGAGCGACCAGCCGGTCGCCCCTGCCTGTGATCATTTTAAACTCCTCCCCTCCGTAGTTGCCAATCTTGGCGAAGATCGTTATATTATCAGCATGAGTTCGGTAACCAATCCCCATGATCATGTGTTCCGGCAGACCTTTGGACAGCCCGAGGTGGCAGCAGGATACTTTCGCCATAATCTCCCGGAAGAGCTGCTTGAGCACCAGTTCTGGAAGATTCTGTTCACGGAGGCGATATCATGCAATCTTTTCTGAAGAAATATTACGATCAGGGGCTTGAGCAGGGAGTGCAACGGGGCCTTCAGCAGGGCGTGCAGCAGGGCGTGCAGCAGGGAGAACTCCAGCTCCTTTTACGGCAGCTGAGAAAACGTTTTGGAGAGCTTCCCGAATGGGCAGAGCAGATGCTGAAAGAGGCATCCGGTGGGATGCTTGAAATATGGTCTGAGCGTATTCTCACCGCTATCAGGCTTGAGGATGTCTTTGCCGAGTAAGGTACGTTATACCCTATAAAGAGGGTATTACAACCCGTAAGGGCGGTTTGCGAACCGCCCTTACTTTCGTTGGAGTACCTGCCCTATGAAGAACATCCACGTAAGGGCACGATGGGACGTGTCCTTGGTGGTTTCGGTGGAATCAGGCAAGATCGAATCGATCCAGGTTCATAACCTTGTTCCAGGCCCCGACAAAATCACACAGGAACTTCCCCTGTGCATCCGCGCTGGCGTAAACCTCAGCCAAGGCCCGGAGCTGGGAGTTGGAACCGAAGATCAGGTCGACACGGGTCGCAGTCCACTTGTGTTCACCGGTGGCCCGATCCCGTCCCTCAAAGACTCCCTCGTCTTCTGCGCTTGCCTGCCACTCTGTACCCATGTCCAGCAGGTTGACAAAGAAGTCATTGGTCAGGGCTTCAGGGCGATCCGTCAAGACACCATGCTGGATCCCGCCGTAGTTGGCACCCAGAACCCGCAGGCCGCCTAAGAGTACGGTCATCTCCGGTGCGGTCAGGGTGAGGAGCTGGGCCCGGTCAACCAGCAGGTGCTCTGCCCCAATTGAATACGTGGACTTAAGATAGTTACGGAAGCCGTCTGCCTTGGGCTCCAGTACAGCAAAGCCCTCCACATCGGTCTGTTCCTGCGAGGCATCAGTACGGCCCGGTGTAAAGGGAACCTCTATTTCCTGCCCGGCATTCCTGGCTGCCTTTTCCACAGCAGTACAACCACCCAGCACAATCAGATCAGCCAGGGAAACCCGTTTTCCGCCTTCCTGCGCATCATTAAAGTCCTCCTGAATACCCTTCAGGGTTGTCAGTGCTATTGCCAGATTTTCAGGCTGATTGACCTCCCAGTCCTTTTGGGGTGCAAGCCGGATGCGTGCTCCGTTGGCCCCGCCGCGCATGTCTGAACCGCGAAAGGTGGAGGCTGAAGCCCAGGCCGTAGTGATCAGCCGGGCCACTGTGAGACCTGAGTCAAGGAGCTGGGCCTTGAGGTGGGCAATATCCTGCTCATCAATCAGCTCGTGATCAACCGGGGGTATCGGGTCTTGCCAGATCAGTTCCTCTGCCGGAACCTCCGGACCGAGGTAGCGGGAACGCGGTCCCATGTCCCGGTGGATGAGCTTGAACCAGGCACGGGCAAAGGCATCAGCAAACTCCTCAGGGTTGTCCAGGAAGCGACGGGAGATCGGCTCGTAGATCTTGTCAAAACGAAGGGCCAGGTCTGCGGTGGTCATCATGGGGCGGTGTTTTTTGTTGGGATCATAGGCGTCAACCACCATGTCCTCTTCCTCCACGTCCTTGGCCAGCCATTGGTGGGCACCAGCCGGGCTCTTAACCAGTTCCCATTCGTATTTGAACAGCACCTTGAGGTACCCCATATCCCACTTGGTGGGTTCAGGCTTCCAGGCACCTTCGATACCGCTGGTGATGGTGTCCTGGCCTTTGCCGCTGCCAAAGCTGTTCTTCCAACCCAGGCCCATCTCCTCAAGAGGTGCAGCCTCTGGTTCCGGTCCGACGTGGGAGGCATCGCCTGCGCCATGACATTTACCAAAGGTATGCCCGCCTGCAACCAGGGCCACGGTCTCTTCATCATTCATGCCCATACGGGCAAAGGTTTCGCGGATGTCCCGACCAGAAGCCACCGGGGCCGGCGTACCATCCGGGCCTTCCGGGTTCACATAGATCAGGCCCATCTGCACCGCTGCCAGGGGATTCTCCAGATCACGTTCACCTGAATAGCGGCTGTTGGGGGTATCGCTGGTTGCCAGCCACTCCTTTTCCATCCCCCAGTACACATCCTCTTCCGGCTCCCAGATATCCTCGCGTCCGCCACCGAAACCAAAGGTCTTAAAGCCCATTGATTCCAGGGCGCAGTTGCCAGCCAGGATTATAAGATCGGCCCAGGAGATCCTGTTGCCATATTTCTGTTTGATGGGCCAGAGCAAACGCCGGGCCTTGTCCAGGTTAGCATTGTCCGGCCAGCTGTTGATCGGGGCAAGACGTTGATTGCCTGTGCTTGCGCCACCGCGTCCGTCACCCAGGCGATAGGTGCCTGCACTGTGCCAGGCCATGCGGATAAAGAGGCCGCCATAATGACCCCAGTCTGCAGGCCACCAGTCCTGGGAGTCGGTCATCAGGGTGTAGAGATCCTGTTTCAGGGCGTCCAGATCCAGCTTCTTAAACTCCTCAGCATAGTTGAAGTCCTTGTCCATAGGGCTGGACTTGCAGGAATGCTGGTGCAGGATCTTCAGGTTCAGTCGATTGGGCCACCAGTCCTGATTGGTGGTGCCCTTTGCTGGTGCGTCTTCCAGAGTCTTGCCAGTTACCGGGCATTTACTCTTATTGTCCATTGTGGTACTCCTTTCAGATTTGGGGTTGTACTGCTGAAGAAGTAGGGGCGACCAGCCGGTCGCCCCTACCCTGCTTATATCGTCTCAGCATACAGATTTGTGCGGGATGTTGCAAAAACTTTGTTTCAATCCACGTCCCCGTCTTCCCAGTTTCCTTGCACACGACCCCCTGCAATCGTAACATCTGCAACCATGCTATCGTGTGTCACGAAACCATGCATTCGATCAAACGCTGACCATGCTGGAAGCATAAAAGGAAAAGGGCAAACTGTGAACCCGTTCTTTTGATACCAGTGCAAGCTGCACGGGTTGCGAGAATTCTGCTACGCATCTCCACTAATCCGCAAGGCCTCCTCAACAGTGGTCAGGCCGTTGCGCACCTTGTTCCAGGCATCTTCATTCAGGGTGGTCATCCCCTCCCGAATAGCAATCTGGCGCAATTCAGCATCACTGGCCTTATCTGCCACCAGGCCTTTAATCTTATCAGTCAACGGGAAGACCTCAAAGACCCCCATTCTTCCTTCATAGCCTGTCTTACGGCATTCCTTGCAGCCCTTGCCCCGTTTCAGTTCAATGGTTCCCTGGCCGGAAACCGGGAAGCCCATCTTTTGCAGCTCTTCAATATCAGCGGCATAGGACTCAATGCAATGGGGGCAGATT
The DNA here is from genome assembly GCA_011389815.1 of Desulfobulbaceae bacterium. Lineage (GTDB taxonomy): Bacteria > Desulfobacterota > Desulfobulbia > Desulfobulbales > Desulfobulbaceae > Electrothrix. The sequence goes on from JAABTP010000112.1 coordinate 4,191, forward strand.
TTCCGTACAAGGCGTTGGGCCAGGGCGCCGAGCATGGTGGAGCTGATCAGGAAGGGTTCCAGGCCCAGGTCCTGCAAACGGACAATGGTGGAAACCGCATCATTGGTATGGAGGGTGGAAAAGACCAGATGACCGGTCAGGGCGGCCTGGACAGCATGGGTGGCTGTGTCAAAGTCCCTGATCTCACCGATCATGATCACATCCGGGTCCTGACGCAGGATATTACGGAGAATAGTGGAAAAGGTCACGTCAATCTGCTGCTGCACCGAGATCTGATTAAAATCCTCATGTACCATCTCCACCGGATCTTCCACGGTGACGATGTTGATCTCTGACGAGGCAATCTTTTTCAGGGTGGAGTAGAGGGTGGTGGACTTACCACTGCCAGTGGGGCCAGTGACCAGGACAATACCGTGGGGTGCTGTGATAAAGGAATTATACACGGCCTTATCCCGCTTGGAAAAGCCCAGCTCATCCAGATCCTGGAAAATAACCTTGGTATCCAGGATACGCATAACCGTCTTCTCGCCAAAGGAAACCGGAATGGTGGAGACACGCAGTTCCGCCTCCTTGCCGTCCTTTTGTCCGATTTTGATCCTGCCGTCCTGGGGCCGGCGTTTTTCCGCAATATCCAGGCGGGCCAGGGCCTTGATCCGGGAGGTAATGGCCGAATGCACGGCCTTGGGCAGCTTGTAGATGGTATGGAGCACCCCGTCAATCCGGTAACGGATCAGGCAGCTCTCACGCTTGGGTTCCACATGGATATCACTGGCTCGCTGTTCCAGGGCATAGTTAAAGAGATGGTTGACAGCAGCCTTGATATGCTGATCTGAGGAACTGAGTTCCTGGGAGCTGGAAAGTTTGACATATTGTTCCAGGTTTCCGATATCCACGGTTGAGCTGGCTGTAGTGGAAAACTGGTTTTCTGCGGCAGTGATGGAGTGTTGAAAACCAAAGAACTCAGACAGGATTTTTCGGATATCTGAGCGGGTACTGAGGTAGGGCTTGAGCTCTGTCTGGTTAACCTGCTCAATATCCCGTAAGGGAGTTGTGTTATCCGGGTCATAGGTAACGACCTGCAACACCCCGTTGCGGATTTCAAAGGGCAGGATCAGGTGATTAATGGCAAAGGAGCGGGGGATGGTCTTGGTGACGATCTCAATGTCCAGCTCAAGGGGATCAAGCTTTTTAAAGGGGATACCGAGTTTGCGGCTCACAGCCCGCATGATCACCTCTTCGGTAAGGATCCTATTTTTCTTACCTGGTGCTTCCAGTTTTAAGGAGGCAAGGATATCCACCATGTCTGGATATCCTTTGCTTACCTGTTTTGGGCCTCCCTGAAGCTTGACAAGTTGCTGGCTTTGTCGATCCTTATGCTGGAGGACAAACTGCTTTTGTTTAACGGTGAGTAACCGTTGCGAGATAAGGAGATTGAGAAGTTTTTCGCTGTTCAGTAACCCCATAAAGACGTGTTCCTTTACTCGTTGATTAGTTGCTCTGGTTCGTCATCCACTGTGCCGATACCTATATCTGACAGGTTCCAGTCTGGCATACTCAGCTCAGGAAGCCATTTATCCAGTCCCCATTTAGGCGGATCACCAGCTGCCAGCCGTTTCTGCAAGGCCTTGGCCTTGGGAGTAATTGAGGCATTAGGGTACATGGTGACGATATATTTCAGGCGATGTTTTGCCTGATCGTATTTTTTGGTGCGAACATAGAAGACCGCAACATAGTATTCATGATTAACAATAAATTCACGGGCCGCCCGAATTCGTGCCTTGGCCTCTCGGGTATAGGGGGAATCAGGATAGGTGCGTAATAAGCGGGAAAAGGATTTAATAGCATCCTGAGCCCCTGTTGAGTCCCGGTCAATGCGGTCAGTGCGGGAATAATCACACATCCCGATTTGGAACATGACATAGGGCATGGCCTCATTGGTGGGATGCCTTTCTTCAAATTCCTTGTATAACTCCTTGGCCTCTTCGTAATTATCGTTATAAAATGCACAGTCAGCAAGTTTTAATTCTGCCAGCAGGGCTTCAGGGCTGAAGGGGTGTTGATCCTTGACCTCCTGAAAATATTCCATTGCGGTATTATACCGGCCTATCTTAAAGGCTTCCATTCCCTGTGTAACCAGTTTTCCTGCCGGCTCAATTTTTTCCTCACCGTCTTCTCCTAAACCGAAAAAGTCCCAGGAACTGAACATGCCTTCGGTGGCTGCGCAGCCGGATAGGGAGAGGTAGATGGTTGCAAGGAGAAAACAAAAAACTGTGCGAGTCAATACTCTGCGTTTATTATATTTTTTTCTTAGCATGGTGATTGGGTGGTGAAAAATCTATAGGTAGAGAGCTGCGTTGTTTGCATACGGTTATTCAGGCCAGAGGTCTTTGTCAAGGGCCTGCTCAAATGACCAAGGGCATTCTTCTGGAACTTTCCTGCGCGGAGCAGTGCGGCTTGCTGTGCTGTCCAGCCGAAGAAATCGGCGGTATGTAACTCTTCAGCCATAACCTCTCCTGTTTGGAATAGTAGTCTTTCGTCAGGCTGTTTTCAATTCAGGCATATACGACAGGACAATCCGATCTTCCGGGATACCATTTCTGATCAGATCGTCTGTAACTCCGTGCTCTATCCCGTCGTATTCAATATGGACTTCTTCATCTTGCAGTGAGATAAAAATCAGGTTGCCCCGAACACGATGTCCTTGATCCCAGCCGGTTTGCATCAGCACATAGCGATCATTTGTTTCATCAAATATCGGCTCAAGGCGGATGTCACCATGGGACGGACGCAGGTCAGTGTATTTCAGAATGACATCCTGAACTATTTTTCTGAATCGTGCGGTATTATTCTTCTTCTTCAAAACGCCGACTACCCCTGCATCCCCGCCAACGCCTCTTTTACCAAAGCCGCCACAGTGGTCTTCACCGGCTCACCCCGCTCATAGAGGGTGATTTCCGTCTCATCCTTTTGCAGGCCCATAATCTGGAACATGGCCTCTTTGGCCTTGATCCGACCCAGTAAACGGACCATGAGGCCACGTACCACCGGATTATCATGCTCCAGAAAATGAAAGGTGGAATAAAAAGGAGTACTGCGGATAAGATCAGGCCGGGTAGCTGCAATCTCACTCAGGCCCCAGAGAGCCGCTTCCTGGGTTCCTTCATCACCCATAAAGTTGAGCAGATGACGGGCAAAGGCCCCGTATATATCTGTCCGGGCCGAAACAATGGCACCGATGGCCTCAACCATGCCCCAAGGCATAGAGGCAGAGTCTGAGCAGGACTCAAAAAGCCGATGGAGCATATCAGCCACCGGAGCAGGCTCACGGGTGGAGAGGCGGGCTGTCACCTGACCGATGAGCCAGGCTGTCTTGTAGCGTTTCACCGGATCCGGCTCATAGAGCAGACGCTGCATAAAACGCAAAGTCCGTTTATCATCAAAACAGAGATCCAGCAGGCTGTCAATATCACCGGTTTCAACCAGTTTTTTGACCACCATTTTGGAGGCCCGTTGCTTTTTCCGTTTGGGATCACGGGCTGGTTCAACTTCAGGAACAGTCGAACTTCTGGTTCCCTGCTCGCTTTCTGCTGAGGCTTCCTGAGCTTCCAGTTCTTTCTTCTTGGCAAAACGATCAGCAATCTCTGCTACATCCTTATGTAAACGGACAAAATAGAGCACACCGCGCACACCGCGTCCGTCCAGGTTTCGTTTTGGACAGATCTGATGGGTGACATCATCGTAATCCTCCACCCGACCGGTGAGATAGTCATCTTCCGGGATAAGTTCCCAGGCCAGATCCCATTCTTCACCGCAGGCATAAACCAGACATTCCACCATTGCGGAACCAACATTATGACCCGTGGCATCGCAGACATAGATTGCACCGCATTCACACCGGCCTACTGGGAATTCGGTCATTTTACGTTGCGGGGCCTCCACCGGACGCCCCACATCCATGCCGCAAAACGGGCACCACGGTTTGCTATTTACTTGTTTTTTTGAAGCCATTATGCTGCCAATTTTTCTTCCAGCCCTTGAACAAAACGCGGATCAACAGCGTAGCCCAGTTCCTTGGCCTTTTCCATGTTGCGCTTGGCTTCCTCGTAAGCACCAGAGAAGTACAGGGCCACAGCCAGGTTATTGCGGGCCATGCCATTATCCGGCTCCAGAGTCACGGCCTGACGAGCAGCTTCCACCGCCTTTTCATCCTGCTCCAGCATGGTGCAGACAGAGGTCATGTTGATCCATGGAGTCAGCAGGTGCGGGTCAATCTGAATAGCTTTTTCATAGCATTCCAGAGCTTCCACCGGCTTACCTTCATGCTGACGGATCAGGCCGATATTAACATGGGCCTCTGCCATCTTTGGGGTGATCTTCAGGGCTTTTTCATTCAGTTGCAGGGCCTTGGCAATATCACCTTTATCAAAATAAATGGCACCAAGGTTGATGTAGCTTTCCACGGAATGATCATCCAGCTCAATGGCCTTTTCCAGCTCACGAACAGCATCGTCAATGCGTCCGGCCTGGCGATAAATCAGACCGAGTTTATGATGGGCAATGATATTATCCGGGTTGTCGTTGCAGACTTTTTCCAGCTCACCGATGACGGTATCTATGGACATTTGGGTTTGTTCTTCAGACATGTCGAATTTCCTTAATTATATTACAAGAGATTAAAACTGAGATCGTATATTTTTACGTGAACTTTTATGTGATGGAAACGTAATTTGGTACATTATAGGCATTAATAGAGCTGTGGCAAGTGGTAAACGTAGAAACGGCGTCTTGTTGCAGCAGGCCGCCAGTTCTTTAATAGTCGTGGGTTCCCAGCACAAGTTGGTTGATAGATGAGCTGTCCGTCAGTATGCTGCAAGCAGGCAATTAAAAATTACGAGGAATACGCAACATCTGCCCAGGAAAGATCATATCTGCATCAGGAACGATATGTTGATTGGCCTCCTGAATAACCCGCCACTTAGAGGAATCGCCCTCAAAATACTGCCGGGCAATGGCGGACAAGGTCTCACCGGACACAACCTTATGCTCCCAGTATACTGTGTACCCCGGCAGGATCATTGGGCCGAACAGCACCGGAACAATGACAGCAGGCGGCTCCATGCCTTCTTCACCGCCGCTATCGTCTGCCACCCGCACAAACAAACGACTGAGCTTAAAGCTGTGACTGTCAGGGATCGTGATACTGGCCTGAAACTGACGCATTCCCATTGATCCTGCCTTGGCAGCAGCAGTGTATTCATCATGGCCCTCACTGACGTAGATACTCAGATGTCCTTCAAAGCCTGCTGCGTTGCCGGAAATCAGTATTTCCTTATCCACCAAATCAAAGGGTTGCGGTTGTTGGATTTCAATGTGCATGAGAATCTCCTTTTATGGTTACAGTTTTTGGGGATATATCGTTCCTTCTGCTCTTAGGTTGCCATAGCATTAAACTTTTCTTCACAGGAAAGCAGCCGTTCTTTTGTAGTATCAGCAAGAACCTGCTTGGCAGTATCCACATCTTTTTGAATTTGTGCTGAAAGTTCTGTAATGGAGTTGAATTTTTTTTCGCCACGTACATAACGGAGCAGATTAAGTCGAATGGGTTGTCCGTAAATATCTTTGTTAAAGTCAAAAATATGGGTTTCAGCAACCAATTCATTGTCGCCAAAGGTTGGATTATAGCCAATATTGGTGACGCTGCCGTACATCTTGCCACCATACAGCACCTGAGTCACGTATACACCTTTTTTGGGACAAAGATCCTCTTCTGAGATTTTCAGATTGGCTGTGGGAAAACCGATTTCCGATCCTCCCCGCTGTTTACCCCGCTGAACCTCGCCGTGGATATAATAACAGCGGCCCAGCAGGTTGCGCACATCAAGCATTCGACCCTCTATGACCAACTCCCGTATCCTGGTGCTGGAAACCAGCATGCCATCCTCATAATGGGCATCAACCACTGTGACTGGAAAGCCTTTTTGTTCTCCCTGGTGGCGGAGAAAGTCAATATTGCCCTCTCTGCCTCGGCCAAAGGTATAATCATAACCGACCACTAATTCATGGACCCCTATAGTGTCACAGAGAACCGTGTTGACAAAATCAGTGGCTGTAGTTTTAGCGAATTGTTGATCAAAAGGGAGAATAACCAAGACATCAACTCCAGCCATGCGGATTAGATCAATTTTTTGCCGGGTTGTGGAGATGAGCCTGATCCCCCCTGGCCGCAAAACCTTGAGTGGATGTGGATCAAAGGTGATAGCCACTGAGGTGCCTCCGTTGCGTTTTGCCCGGATCGCCACCTCGTGAAATAAAAGCTGATGCCCCACATGGACGCCGTCAAAATTGCCTATGGTGACAATTGGTCGTTCAAAGGGAGTTGTGATTTCTTGTAGATTTCTATACAGCTGCATATATTTGTATTGCCTCGCTTGATATGGAGCGTCTGGAGTTTCCTGAACCAATCGACTGTTTCGGAAAAACAAGCAGATTTTTTTAAGGCAAAACACAATATGTACTCTAACCTGACAAAACCCGCAAACAGTTCGTGGGTTCTCATGAGATGAAGATTCACTTTTTTACAGAGAGGATGGAAAAAGGTGTTGACAGCAGGGCAGAAATAAGGCATATTCTTTTCGCCGTGCCGAAGTGGCGGAACTGGTAGACGCGCTAGGTTCAGGGTCTAGTGGGCGTACGCTCGTGGGAGTTCGACTCTCCCCTTCGGCACCATATTTGTACCATCACGTCGTCCTTTGACGTTTTATAAAACCCGCAGCCTTCATTGGTGAGCGGGTTTTTTTTTTGCCTTTCCTTTCTTGCCGTTCATTCTTTTCCGTTGACATCAACCGCATAAAGCGGGTACAACAGCGTGTATCGTCTATTGATAATTACGTACCTACCTATTTTGTATCCACCTTTTTGGGAGGCCCTGTCATGTCGAACCTTGCTATCAAGAAAACAAAAGAAATTATTACAGGCTGTTGTCTCGTTGCATTGTCTCTTGCTTTTACAACTGCTGCCTATGGTATAGGAGCAAGAGGTGAATTGACCTGTTACAACTCCTGTAGAAATTATTCAATAGAAACACCAGCTGATTATGACAATGAAGATCAGGCAGCTCAGGCTCTTTACAACGATGCGCTTGCTTTTTGTTCTGATCAAGGAGGACTGGCATACTACAGGGTGGAGTCTTTTTATGGTGATGAAAATGTTCAGCTCTCCGGAACCTCATGGGAGGTAACCAGATATAATGACGGTCGAGGACTTGTCGATATAAACCTTTACAGAGAACTTGATCTACGATTTTGGGAAGACGGTAAATTTGGGGGGAGAGCTTTCTGTAATAATTATATGGGGGATTATACTGTTTCTGAAGATGAAATTTCTATGGAAGCCGTTATCTCGACATATAAATGGTGTGAACAAAGACGCATGAGGCAGGATGACCTTCTCGTGGAAGCCTTCCGGGATGCTGCAAGATATGAGACAAGAGGCGATCAACTGATACTGAAAGACGACTATGGTAGAGTTGTTCTTCTTCTGAGCAGAAAGTAAGGAAAGGGTGTTGAAAAGAATATCTCAACGCCACACAAAAACAGTTGCTTAGATAATAAAAAGCCTGTATAATGAGGAA
>JAABTP010000113.1 GCA_011389815.1 Desulfobulbaceae bacterium
GCTAAATTAATTTTCTGAATTCTCAATAAATACAACTCGTTCATAAAGGCCAAGCCTTAAAGTCGTGCCATTAGGATGAAGGGAGCATCAGAGCGAACGACCCGGAACCCATGCGCCGGGCCGTGGCCTTCTGCCCGAAGATTTTGGAATCAAAAAAGATTACCGGCATTTTTAACGAGTCCGCAGAGGTCTATCTTGACGACCTGCCCGAAGCACGGAAAGAGCGCATGGTGTCGGTTGCGTCCCGGCATATTGACGGCACCATGTCAGCCCCGGAACGGGATGAGCTGTTGAGCTGGCTCAAGGCGGATACGGAAAGCAATGAATGCCGCATTCTCACAAATGTACGCTGTTTGAGTGAAGGGGTGGACGTGCCCACCCTGGATGCGGTCATGTTTCTGTCCGCCCGCAATTCACAGGTGGATGTGGTGCAGTCCGTGGGCCGGGTGATGCGCAGAGCACCGGGCAAGCAGTACGGCTATATCATCATTCCCGTGGTGGTGCCCTCGTTTATGGAAGCGGACAAGGCCCTTGACGACAACGAGCGGTACCGGGTGGTGTGGACGGTGTTGAACGCCCTGCGTGCCCATGACGACCGGTTCAACGCCATAGTCAACAAGATAGACCTGAACCGGGAAAAGCCGGATAATATCCTGGTCGGGCGGCCTGATTATCCCCTTGATGACGGGGGAGCATTGCCGCTGTCCACCGGTGAAGCCCGCCCGGAATATGAAACAGGGCAAAATAAGTACGAACAGCTGAGGTTGCAGTTTGCGGAGCTGCAAGGGGTTATCTATGCCCGGATGGTCAAGAAGGTAGGCAGCCGTACCTATTGGGAGCAGTGGGCAAAGAGCGTGGGGCGGATTGCCGAACGGCAGGTGGAGCGGATCAACCGTTTACGAGCCGATGACAGGAGCCATGAAAAAGCCTTTGCCGATTTTCTCACCGGGTTGCGCAATAACATCAATCCGGGCATTTCCGAACAGGAAGCCGTGGAAATGCTTTCCCAGCACATCATAACAAAACCGGTGTTTGAGGCCCTGTTTGAAGGCTATTCCTTTGTGAGCAACAACCCTGTTTCCGTGGGTATGCAGTCCATGCTTGACCTGCTGGAAGCCGGGGCAGCCGTGGAAAAGGATACCGCAGCCCTGAAAAAGTTTTATGATTCCGTGCGGCGGCGGGCCTCCGGGATTGACAACGCCGAAGGAAAACAACGGATCATCATTGAGCTGTACGATAAGTTCTTTAAAACCGCGTTTCCGAAGATGGTGGAACGGCTGGGCATTGTGTACACGCCGGTGGAGGTGGTAGACTTCATCATTCATTCGGTGGACGATGTGCTGAAAAAAGAATTCAAGCGCAGCCTTGCCGATGAAAACGTGCATGTCCTTGACCCTTTCACAGGGACAGGAACCTTTATTACCCGTTTACTGCAAAGCGGCCTGATTGATCAGGACAACCTGCCCCGCAAATTCCGGCATGAGTTGCACGCCAATGAAATCTTATTGCTGGCCTATTATATCGCTGCCGTGAACATTGAAAACGCCTATCACGATGCAGCCGGGAACGAGGAATACACGCCCTTTGACGGCATCTGTCTGACCGATACCTTTCAGTTGGGAGAGAGCGACGGCAGCGAAAAACTGTTTTCCGAGATGATGCTGAAGAATTCGGAACGGGTGGAGGAACAGAAAAAGGCCCCGCTCCGGGTCATCATGGGCAATCCTCCCTATTCCGTGGGCCAGAAATCAGCCAATGATAATGCGCAGAATCAGGAGTATAAACAACTGAACAGACGCATTTCGGAAACCTATGCAGCGGCCACCACGGCCACAAACAAGAACTCTCTCTATGATTCCTATATCAAGGCGTTTCGCTGGAGTACCGACCGTTTAGACCCGGAACACGGGGGGATTATCGCCTTTGTGTCCAACGGGGCATGGCTGGACGGCAACAGTGCGGATGGATTTCGTAAATGCCTGGAAAAGGAATTCTCCGCTGTCTATTTGTTCAATCTGCGGGGAAACGCAAGAACCCAGGGGGAATTGAGAAAAAAAGAAGCCGGTAACGTATTTGGAAGCGGTTCACGCACCCCTGTTTCAGTCACTCTGCTGGTAAAAAATCCCAAAGCAAAGCAGGATAAAGCGGTCATTCATTACCATGATATCGGGGATTATCTGAGCAGAGAGGAAAAGCTGAAGATCATCAGAGAATTTCGCTCGGTCGGCAGTTCGGCCATGCCGTGGCGGATTCTCAAGCCTAACGAGCATGGAGACTGGATCAACCGGCGCAATGATGCGTTTGCCAATTTTATTCCGCTGGGAGACAAGAAAGGGAAAACAAATTCGTTTTTTCAACCATATTATAGTAATGGGGTTAAATCCAATCGGGACGCATGGGTATATAATTTCAGTAGAGAAACTGTTCAGAACAGCATGAAGACATCTATTGATATATATAATAAAGAACTTGAAGGATATATAACTGCTCAGGAAAGTAATCCAAATTTGACAGCCGACAATTTTGTTGATTTCAGCAATAGGATGATTTCTTGGATATACGAAACCAAAAAACATCTGGAGAAAAAGATAGCACATCAATTTGTTAATGATGATATAGTTACAGCTTTATATAGACCATTCGTAAAACAGCATTATTATTTTAATAACGATTGGAATAACCGTTTATACCAAATTCCGAAGCTTTTTCCATCTCCTGAACTGGATAATCGGGTGATTTGTATTACCGGAGAAGGCAATTTAGGATTTTCAACATTAATATCTGATTCTATTCCTGACTTATGCTTTACCAAATATGGAAATGGTGGCAGTCAATGCTTCCCCCTCTACTGGTACGAAAAACCCCAGGAAAAGCAACTTGACCTGTTCAGCAGCAACGATTCCGAATACATCCGCAGAGACGGTCTGTCTGATTTCATCCTCAAACGGGCAAAGAAGCAGTACGGCAAAAGCGTAACCAAGGAAGATATTTTCTATTACGTGTACGGCATCCTGCACAGCCCGGAATACCGCACCGCCTTTGCCAACGACTTGAAAAAGATGCTGCCCCGCCTGCCCCTGCTTGATAAGGCTGCCGATTTTTGGGCCTTCAGCAAAGCGGGCCGGGCCTTGGCTGATCTGCATATCAACTATGAGGCCGTGCCCCCTTGCGAAGAGGTAACCGTGACAGGAGCGGACAGCGGCTTTTTCCGGGTGGAGAAAATGCGTTTCCCCAAGAAAGGGCAACAGGACAGTATCCTGTACAATAGCAAAATAACCCTTTCCGATATACCGGGGAAAGCCTATCAGTACGCGGTCAACGGTAAATCCGCCGTGGGATGGATCATGGAACGCTATCAGGTCAAGACCGACAAGAAAAGCGGCATCACCAACGACCCCAACGACTGGGCCGAAGAGGTCGGCAACCCGCGTTATATTCTGGATGTGCTGCTCAGTGTCATCAATGTGAGCGTGCAGACCGTGGATATTGTGGAGGGGCTACCGAAGATTGATTTCGGGTGAAATTTCAAAAAATTGATCCATCCAAAAGGAATGATATCAACGGGGAAATAACAGACAAACTCGGAATAAAAAGAAAAGAAAACCCGCTAACTTATTGAGCAAGCGGGTTAAAATGGACATTCACGGAAGTGAATGGAATATACTATGGTGCCGGAGGTCGGAGTCGAACCGACACGGGCGCAAGGCCCGCTGGATTTTGAGTCCAGTGCGTCTACCAGTTTCACCACTCCGGCTGAAGTGCTGATATATATACCGCAAAAACCATTTTACAGTCAAGAAAATTGATGCGCCAGGATACGTTATTTATAAAACACCTCTGCCCTCCTCTGGACCAACCATGAAATTCTGCGTTCTCGGCTCTGGTTCCAAGGGCAACTGCACCCTTATTGAATCCGGCACAACCCGTCTTCTCATTGATGCAGGCTTTTCCGGCAAGGAAATCAGCCGCCGTCTGGCCTTGATTAATCGTTCCCCGGAAGATCTGGATGCCATCCTGATCACCCATGAACACGGCGACCATATCAGCGGAGTCGGGATTCTCTCCCGGCGCTGCAACCTGCCGGTCTATGCCAATCCTGCAACGCACCGGGCTGCGGAAACACGGATCAAAAAGCTTCATCAGTATTGGGAATTTGAAACCGGCACTGGCTTTGTTCTCAACGATCTGGATATCCACCCTTTCCGTATCTCCCACGATACTGCCGACCCGGTGGGCTTTCTGATCTCAGACGGCGTGAACTCAGTGGCCTCTTGCACGGACACAGGCAAGATCACCACCCTGATCCGTCAGCGTCTCCGTCAGTGTAACGCATTAATCCTGGAATCAAACTACGACCCTGTAATGCTTCATACCGGCCCTTATCCCATGCATATCAAACAACGGGTTCGTTCCAATCAGGGACATCTGGCCAATAACGATGCAGCGACCTTTCTTGTTGAACTCTGCACAGCCAAGGTCCAGCATGTAGTGCTGGCCCATCTCAGCGAGACCAATAATCACCCTGATCTGGTGACAGATTTAATCCGGCGGGAGCTGGCCCTGTGCAACCCGAGGTTCAGTCTGGAGCTGGCTTGTCAGGATCGACCGAGCCGATTTATCACGGTGGGGGAAAGCAACAACGAACAAGAGGAAAGAGAAGGAGAAAAAATGATCCCGGATTGTATTGTGGAACCAGGGTAGAGGAGAGGAGGGGGTTAAGGGCACGGCACGCCGTTGCCCCTACAACAACGACCGAATCAGGCCGTAATCAGGGTTCCCACATCCTCACCAGTAGCGGCCCGGACAATATTGCCTTCTTGCTTCATATTAAAAACCAAAAGCGGCAGATTATTATCCCGAGCCAGAGAAATACCAGCAGCATCCATGACCCGCAACTCTTTTTGCAGAACCTTGGTGTAGGTCAGGCGATCATAGCGTACCGCATTCCTGTCTTTTTCCGGGTCACGATCATACACGCCGTCCACTCTGGTGGCCTTCATCATCACATCAGCCTCAATCTCCAGAGCACGGAGGACGCCGCCAGTATCTGTGGTAAAATAAGGATTGCCGGTACCAGCGGCAAAGATAACAACCCTGCTCTTTTCCAGATGCTCAATAGCCTTAACCCGAACATAGGGTTCACAAACATTGCGCATGGTAATGGCAGACATGACCCGACAGGGAACGCCGATCTGCTCCAGCCCATCCTCCATGGCTAAGGCATTAAGGACCGTGGCCAGCATCCCCATATTATCCGCAGCCGCACGATTCATACCACCAGCAGCACCAGATACTCCGCGAAAAATATTCCCTGCCCCAATGACCAAGGCGACCTGGGCACCCTGTTCCTGAATCTTTTTGATTTCCTGGGCCACGAAACTGATCATGTCCGGGCTGATACCATAGGTACCATCGCCCATCAGGGCCTCACCGCTTATTTTAAGAAGGATTCGTCGAAACTGCATATGCTACGCCTCCGCTGGCAGGAAAGTTCTTGCATTGAACGCCAGGTCTTCATAACATTGCGACCTGGAAAAAAGTGGCGGGGAACTCCCCGTTTTCAGAGGTGGAATTGCAGGGGCAGACCTGTATGTCTGCCCGGCATAAAAGGGTGAACACAGAGGTTCGCACCTACGCCACGCAATACTTATGCACCGAGTTGGTAACGGGTAAACCGTTTTACAGAGATGTTCTCTCCCATCTTGGCGACCAACTCATTGAGCAGATCCTGCACAGTCAGATCAGGGTTCTTGATGAACTTCTGCTCCATCAGGCAGTTCTCAGCAATGTACTTGTCAATCTTGCCGGTAACCATCTTCTCAATAATGTTGTCCGGTTTGCCAGACTCCTTGGCCTGATTAACATAGATCTCGCGCTCGCGCTCAACCATATCCTGGGGTATCTCTTCCCGGGTAATAGCCAAAGGACCAACCGCTGCAATATGCATGGCAATATCCTTGGCAAAGGCCAGGAAATCATCGGTCTTGGCAACAAAGTCAGTCTCGCAACCGACCTCAACCATAACCGCAAGCTTGCCGCCTGCATGTACATAGCACTCAATGGTTCCTTCAGAAGTGGCGCGATCCGCACGTTTTGCAGCAACAGCAAGACCTTTCTGGCGCAGCAGATCTACAGCTTTTTCCAGATCACCTTCTGTCTCTTCCAAGGCCCGCTTGCAGTCCATCATGCCTGCATTGGTCTTACCCCGTAACTCTTTGACCATTTGGCTGGTAATTTTCACTGTCTTCTCCTTTTACTCCAAATATGTTTTCTTCCGGTTTTGTACCGGTAATATAATTTTTAGCAGCAGAAAGGGGCGAACACACTGGTTCGCCCCTACAGTCCTTCTTACCCCCCAAAAAAAGGGAGGGATGTAGTTTATATACCTTGTAGTTACGCTTGCTGGGCCTGCTCTTCCTGACCAGCATCAGCCTGTTCACCACTCATGGCAGCTTCCATCTCATCAAGGTTGCTCACATCTTCCCCGGTTTCTGCCTTGCCTTCCAGGACTGCATCAGCAATCTGCGAGGTAATCAGGCGGATGGCGCGAATCGCATCATCATTACCAGGAATGAGGTGCTCAATGCCTTCTGGACTACAGTTGGTATCAGTCAGCGCAACAACCGGAATATTCAACTTTTTGGCCTCACTGACAGCGATCTCTTCCTTCCGAGGATCAATAACAAAAAGGACATCAGGAAGTTTACGCATATTCTTGATGCCGCCAACATTGCGCTCAAGTTTAACACGCTCTTTTTCCATCTTGAGGATTTCATTTTTCGGGAAACGGTTGATGCTGCCGTCTTCCTGCATGGCCTCAATGGCTTTCAGACGGTCAACAGAGTTCTTAACAGTCTGAAAGTTAGTCATCATACCACCAAGCCAGCGGTGGTTGACATAGTACATACCGCAACGGGAGGCCTGCTCTTTCATGATAGCCTGGGCCTGACGCTTAGTGCCAACAAACATGATATTTCCGCCTTCAGCCACAGCATTTCTGATATAGCCAAACGCTGTGCGGAACATTTTCATGGTCGCATCAAGGTTGATGATATAGATGCCATTACGCGGTCCATAGATGTAGGGTTTCATCTTTGGATTCCAACGTCGGGTCTGATGTCCGAAATGCAAACCAGCCTCAAGCATCTCCCGCATGGTAACTTTTGGTGCCATTTTCCTTCTCCTTTATGGTTATTACCTCCACTCCTGTGCCAATCCCTGTCATTATCTGATCAGGAACACCAAAGGACATATGGTCGGAGTGTGTGTCGTTTTGCTTCGGTCAGATGTATCCAAAGCGTTAAATTAAGCAAATTTTGTTTATTACCACATAGAATGAATTACATCAAGACAATCTGGACAAAAAATACTGATGAAGAGAGAAAAAGATGAGTTAAGGCTAACTTACCTGGAGATAAATCACCAAAAAGCTATTGGCGTAATGCCCCTTCTCGGGACAGTGGAGTAGCTGTGTAGAACGTAGATACTGCTCATGCCAATTACGCCCCAGTGAACAGATATTGCTGATAAAAATACATCTCTCTGAGAAGAAACATTGCCTGCGTTCTCAAAGTCCTGTAACGGCTTGTCGAAGTGGGTGAAGATGCCACTGAAAGACCAATATCCTCCGCCATAACCATCGCCCTACTCATATGTAACGGGTCGCTGATAAGAATTGCAGAGTGTAGAGCATGCGATTTTAACAGCCTTTGGGCTTCAAGGAGATTTTGCAGTGTGGTTTTCGATACAGTCTCAATGAGAATATCCGAGGAATTAACCCCACGCTTAAGCGCATAGTTTCTGGCTACTTCCGATTCAGCATACTGTTTCCCGTTTCCAACTCCTCCGGTGAACAGGAGTTTCGCGACAATACCCTGCCGATAAAGCGCAATAGCATGCTTGATCCGTTCTTCAAACACAGGTGACGGAGTATTTTTCCAGACAGCTGCTCCCAGAACAATGGCAACATCGCTTTGAGGTGTTCTATTAATCATGGAAAATGCGATAATATCGCCAGCAAGATACAGCTCACAACTACTTGCAACAATAATGAGTACCACAGCAATCTTCTTATAGATTCTCCGCATAACACCAAATCATATAAACAACACAGGTTACATCAATACCTTCGCCATTCTGAATGGCGATCTTTCAGCAGAGGTTACAGTGTTTCAAAGAGTTAATAATTGACCTGTAAATTAAAAAACGGTCCGGGATTTGGCGGACAGAGTTTTAATTATTTTTATCTATACTCAACGAGTTACAGTGACAACCCACGAACACGTATTATAGCCCAATTAGCAAGCAAGTTGGGATGTAAGTCTGTTAGCTGAATGGCGAAGGTATTGTTACATGAACCCCGATAAAAAACTCTTTACGCATTGCCCAAGAACATCAACATTATATCCGCCTTCCTGGCAGACCAATGTTGGGATTTCCAGGGCCTTAAACTGCTGACCTATAGAAATATAGTCCTCTGTATTAATTTTTAATCCACCAATAGGATCGTCTCTATGCGTATCAAAGCCAGCTGAAATAATTAAAAAGCAAGGGTTAAACTCCTTTACTTTGCAGGTTATTCTATCAACAGCACCGCTATATTGTTCTATTTCTGTCTCCTTGGGCAAGGGTTCATTATGATTGGTACCAACAGCCTGACCTTTTCCTTTTTCGTCATCATACCCCCAAAAATAGGGATATTCATTGGTAGGGTCGCAATGAATCGAAGCAGTAAACACCGATTTTACTTCATCGAAAAATTCCTGCGTTCCGTTGCCGTGATGATAATCTATGTCTACAATAGCAACTCTCCCTTCCGGTAATAAATACTCGGCAGCAACAGCTGCATTATTAAAATAACAATACCCGCCAAAGACACGGGGGCCTGCGTGATGTCCCGAAGGTCGGCACAAGGCATAGACTGTTTGTTCCTGCCCTTTTCGAAGCAATTCCGCACCGGTCAGTGCAGTTTCAGCAGAGGCACGGGCCACTTCATATGTCTTCTTTTTTATGGGTGTCACAGCATCTGTACACCATATGCCGCCCCAAAGAGGTGAGTCAACTTTCTTCCTGAGATTTGCGTTCTCTCCAGGAAAAAGGTCGGGATAAAATTCTTCATCATCATCTTTTAACCCTGAAGCTGTATTCAGGATATAATCGTGGTACGGATGCAACCGTGCAATAAAGCGTTCGGGAAATTGCTGTGCCGTTATAAAATCAAAGCGATCATCAGAACGAAGGGCTTTTTTGATGGATTCAACACGAAGCGGGGTATCCTTGACCTCATATGTCTCTGGCCCAAGCTGATATTTCCAATACGGATTGTGCAAACTGTCGTTATACTTTTCAATGACTTTCATGAGATTATTCCCCTTTATTGCGTTTCATCCCCCGCCCCTTGAGGGGCGGGGTAGTTTATTTCAATAATTCAAGAATACGTTGATGCGGAACAGGCGGGCACCAGCGCTGTTCCCGTCCATTCATTCCATTGGAACAGAATATAGCATTTATCACCGCCTCTTCAGTGGCTTCGACAACAGCTTCATAAACCATATCAATGTAATTATCTGAGATCAATTTTAAGGTGATAAAGTTACTTTTGGAAGTATTCACCCGGGGCTTGCGGTTACCAGTACTGAAAGCAAGAATAATCTCCCCACTGGTTGCAGCGGCGTAAGAACCCGTACGCCCGAGGCCCAGAGCCGCTCGTTTGGCAACCCGATT
The DNA here is from genome assembly GCA_011389815.1 of Desulfobulbaceae bacterium. Taxonomy (GTDB): domain Bacteria; phylum Desulfobacterota; class Desulfobulbia; order Desulfobulbales; family Desulfobulbaceae; genus Electrothrix. The sequence continues at coordinate 9,724 of JAABTP010000113.1, forward strand.
AAGCTGACTGGTGATCAGTGGAATATCTGTAGCAACAACAACAATGATTGAGCCTTCTGATACTGTGCGACGTCCTGTCTGATCAAATTCCCTGTCAAGGCTTCTGCCCACAACACCACCATCAATTGTCAGGTTACGCATTTTCCCGAAATTGGAAAGCACAAGAACGCCCACTGTAAATGCCTTTCCTTCTGACACAGTAATAATACGTGATGAAGTGCCAATGCCCCCGGCAAAATCAAAACTTGTCATTCCCGTGCCAGCACCTATAGATCCTTGCTGCACCGGACCCGAGGATGCTGATTCCATAGCCTTCACAGCATCCTGGGCCGAACATATTCCCACCCGAACATCATTTAAAAAGGAATCGTCAGCTTCTCCGACAACCGGCAGGACCACGTCGGTTTCTGTACCAAGACGTGGATATTTTTTCAGCATGTGGTTGACCACGCCAGCATGAACCCGGCCCACAGAATGTGAGTTGGTTAACAGTATCGGCGTTTCCAACCAACCGGTTTCAATCACCTGCGTTAAACCTGCCATTTCACCGACACCGTTTAATATAAAGCCACCAGCAGCAATCCTGTTCGCATAGGCACGTCCGGCAGGCATAATTGCCGTAACACCGGTGCGGATATTGCTCTTCTCTGTTTGCCCCGGAATCTGAACATCATCTTCAAATCGTGAAACATGGCCGACACGAACACCTTTCACATCTGTGATGGCATTATGTACTCCGGGAGTCATCCAGCCGATTTGCATGCCCAGCTCCCTGGCACCGGGACGTGGATTTTCAAAGGCAATATCAGCCTTTTTTGTTTGCTTGGCAGATCTGATCGGAATACCATAGCGACGGGCCGCTGAACGTATCACTAAACGCAGGGCATCTCGAAATTCAAGGCCGCGCGAACGGGCAGCGGTCATAAGTGAGGCATCCGGGTGAAGACTGGGCAAAGGATTTAGCTCAATAAAATAAGGCGTTCCGTTTGTATGCAAGCGAATATCCACCCGTCCGAGATCAGGACAGGACATGATATCAAACACCTCCCGAGCCATCTTGTTCACAGCTTTTTCTTCATCTGCATTGATATTGGCAGGACAGACAACATTGACTGGTTCAGCGGCTTCTCCGCCCTGTTTCATATCATAGTCGTAAATATTATATTTTCCCCCGATCTTCTTAAGATCAAAGGTATGTTCAACCACGTCGAGTAATTTTCCCGGATAACTTTCAAGAAAGGGAATACTGAGCTCCCGGCCTCCGATATATTCTTCAACAACAAGGCCAGCAGGATAATGATTTAAAAGACGGTTTATTCTGGTCAGGGCAAGATCTCTGGTTTCAACGACTGAATCCTGGGTTATACCTTTACTTGATCCCTCTGAATTCGGTTTAATCATCAGGGGATACTGCAAATCATCAGGCAGGTTAAAGTCTTTGCCGGTAACCAAAATACCTTTCGGCACATTGACGCCATGATTGGACAAAACGGTTTTCGCAAGATGTTTGTCAAGATTGAGATGAAGAAGAGAGGCATTGCCGCCGGTAAACGGGATACCCATTTGCTCGTATAGTCCCGGATAAAACGCCTCCCTGGAACTCCCGATGGTTCCTTCTGCCAGATTAAAAATAAGATCAGGTTCGCTCTCAATCAGGCGTTCAATAACGTCATTGGGTTTACCAGACACCTCGACCACTGTCACCGAGTGGTGAAGACTGCTGATCGCCTCATGTATTCTGTTTATGTCTGCATCAGTAAGAAGTTCAGCTGTTGCTTCTGTATTATCTGTCCGAAGGTTGTACGCAATGGTGATTCTCATAAAATGATCTCCTGTTTTTTATTTCCCTTGGACAGGCCCCTGACAGCCTTTTTCTGCTAGCTGGTTAATCTTTTAATTTTACACCAGAAAAAAATGGACATTTGAGA
>JAABTP010000114.1 GCA_011389815.1 Desulfobulbaceae bacterium
GTCGGCACCCTGATTGTGGTGATTTCGGAGCTCAATGGCTGGCCTACGCTTCCCCCTGTCAACGCTTCGCCGCATCCTCACGGAGTACCGACGCATGACTCGGGGTCATAATGGAGCAGCTTCTCCTTTTATGTAGGGATCTTTCATCCCCTACTCTATGCCGGTTTATCCCGGCGCTTTCGGTCTGTCCGTACAATTTACTACACCTTGCGTAAAAAAAACTTTACAAAAACTGCTCAATATAGTCTTGTACAGTATAAGGCAATGAAGGTAACTGACAGGCTATATGATGGGTCTTCGGGTATGGATCTGCGGGTATCTTTATTGCCTTACTTTTCAAAACACGATGTTTTTCTCAGCCGCCAATACGAGACATCCGTCCATGGCAGTTCTCACCTTGATTCTTGAGCCGTTCCTCCATCTCATGTCCCTTGGGCTTATCACGAACCGCAGCCAGCAAGGTCTGCTGGATATCCTGCTCACTGCAACCTTGCCGAAGAACAGAGCGAAGGTCAGTCTCCCGGTCATCAAGCAAACAGGAACGGAGCATCCCTTCAGAAGTCAGGCGCAGCCGGTTACATTGATCACAGAAACGATGGCTGATAGGGCTGATAAAACCGACTTTCCCTTGTGCATCCTTCCCTACCCTGAACATGGTGGCAGGCCCATCAGTTTTTTCACGGGACACGGGGATCAACTTCCCCTGTTTACTGATCCGTTCCATAATTTCATCTGAGGACATATAGGCTTGTTTATCCCAGCTTGATGAGGAGCCAATAGGCATAAATTCGATAAAACGGATCTCCATTGCTGTGTCCTGAGACATCCTGACAAAATCATCCAGTTCATCATCATTCACACCCCGCATAACAACGGTATTCAGCTTGATAGGAGAAAAACCAACAGCTTGAGCCTGCTCAACCCCCTGCCAAACCTGATCAAAACAGTCCACTCCGGTAATACGGGCAAAACGTTCAGGTTGCAGGGTATCCAGACTGATATTAATCTTTCTGATACCAGCAGCAGCCAAGGGCTTTGCAAACTTCTTCAGCAGGACACCATTAGTTGTTATTCTTATGTCGTTAAGGTTGTCAATTTTTACCAATTGTTCTATAAATGGCATGACGTTTCTACGGACAAGCGGTTCTCCCCCGGTGATGCGTAGTTTGGATATCCCCATTGAAACAGCCACCCGCACAACCCGTAGCAGTTCCTCATAACTCAGCAGATCATTATGAGCAAGACCTGAAAGAGATTGCATCCGATCCTCCTCCGGGACGCAGTAAAGGCATTTCAGATTACAGCGATCAGTCAACGACAGACGCAGATAGGAAACCGTTCTGGAGAACAGATCCTTTAATTTCGTATTGTCTGCTGAATCAATGCTGTAGAGGTTGTTTTTTTGTGCAGGCATGTTTTAATATTGACCTTATTGAAATTTGACGTATAAACTGCGAAAATACCCTATACTGTACACTATTACGAGCCGGACCGGAAAGGAACATCTTTTATTGTCCCTTCCCCACACACACAAAAAAAGGGGGAGAGATGGAAGTTTATATCTATGATCACACTTGCTATAGAAAGCTCCTGCGATGACACCGCAGCAGCTGTACTGGATCTGAACCTGAGTCACAGGCACCGGGTTTTATCCAATGTTGTCAGCAGCCAATTTGATATACATGCCCGGTTCGGGGGCATTGTCCCTGAATTGGCCTCCCGTTGCCATATAGAAGCCATTTGGCCTGTTGTCCATGAGGCCTTGGCTGATGCCGGTGTTTCTCTTCAGGATATTGACCTGATCACAGCAACACAGGGGCCTGGTTTAGTGGGATCACTCCTTGTTGGTTTTACCTTTGCCAAGGCAGTGGCCCTGGTCCGGCAGATTCCCTGCACCGGGGTAGATCATCTGGCCGGACACCTGTTGGCTATTTTATTGGAAAAAGAAGAACAACGGCCAGCATTTCCCTATACAGCCCTAGTGGTTTCCGGAGGTAACACCTCACTCTTTGCTGTGAACAACCCCACAGATTTTCGGCTTCTTGGGCGAACCAGGGATGATGCAGCAGGCGAGGCCTTTGACAAGGTGGCCAAACTGCTGAACCTGGGGTATCCTGGTGGCCCCACAGTCAGCAAGCTGGCCCAACAAGGCGATGCCAAGACGATCCATTTTCCCCGTTCCTGGCTGGGGGAAAAGAGCCTGGATTTCAGCTTCAGCGGCCTGAAAACTTCAGTGGCAAATTATGTTAACCAGTGTCAGCAAAAAAAAATCCCGCTGCCTATAGAGGATATCTGCGCCTCTTTTGAACAGGCTGTCATTGATGTGCTGGTGAAAAAAACCCTACTTGCTGCTGAGCAGGTGGGGCATCAACAGGTGGTTATTGGCGGCGGCGTAGCTGCCAACAGTAAACTCCGCAAACAGCTCAAAGGCAGTTGTGCTGAGGCGGGCCTGGGTTGCTTCACCCCATCTCCTGAGTACTGCACTGACAATGCTGCCATGATCGGCCTGGCTGGTTTTTTTCAGTTTACTGCCGGGTCCACAGTCGATCCAGATACTGATGCCTTTTCCCGTTCTCCCTTGAACTGATCATAATGCGTAGTATCTTTCGTCTGCCCAGATATTATTTCTTACAGATACAACGTCTGAAAGGCGATCCAGTCTATCTGGCCAAGGGGTTTTCCTTTGGAGTCTTTATGGGGATTCTGCCGCTGGTCCCGATCCAGACCATCCTGATCATTCCCTTGAGCATCACCTTACGAGTCAGTACCCTGGCTGCGGTTATTGCAGGTACAATAATCAGCAACCCGCTAACCTTTGGACCGCAGTATTTCATTACCTGGAAACTGGGAAATGCTGTGCTGCCTGGCAGGGTATCCTGGGAGCATCTTAAAGAGGTTTTGCTGGCTATACAACATGAAGGACTTCTGGATGGGCTTGCCTCGTTCAGCCATCTTGGAATTAAAACCATTACTGTTCTGCTCACAGGCGGCGTGTTGATCGGTATCCCGGCAGCTATTATCAGTTATTTTCTTGCCCTGAAATTCTTTCGTACACTTCGGACTCATCGCCTGCGGAAACAGAAACTCAATAATAAGAAAAAGGTTCCTCTCCTTGAGGCCATTAAGCCGAAGAAAATAAAAAAACATGATGTATCAGAAGAGTAAAACCCTGCTTAAAGAGCAAGGACTGGCAGCATCAAAAAAACTCGGGCAAAACTTTCTTGTTCACGAGCATACAGCGCAACGCATTGTGGATTTTGTAGAGCTGAGCAAAGAGGATACTGTCCTGGAGATTGGAGTGGGATTAGGAGCCTTAACCCGTCCTTTGGCTGAAGCTGCAGGCCAGGTACTGGGTTTGGAGGCAGACTCAGGAATTATCCGTCTCCATGAAGAACAAGGGGATCTTCCAGAGAATGTCCACCTGATGCACCAGGATGTTCTCAAGGCAGATTATGATGAGCTCGTACAGCTTTCTCAGGGCAAAAAACTCAAGATCATTGCCAACCTGCCCTACTCTATTTCCTCCCCTTTTCTTTTTCAGCTGATTGAACAGCACGAGCAGATAGACTTTGCTGTGATCATGCTCCAAAAGGAGGTTGCCCTGCGGCTACTTGCACAGCCTGGAACCAAAGAATACGGAGTACCCACAGTGATGCTGGGGACCGTTGCCACAGTAAAAATGCTCATGCATGTGGGCCCGGAAGAATTTCATCCCCGGCCCAAGGTGGATTCTGCGGTGATTCGCCTCTCCTTTGATCCCCTGCCAGAGCGGGCCGCAGCCTTGGGGAACTTTGACCGAAAGCTGCTCAAAACCATTGTCAGCAGCACCTTTGGGCAGCGTCGAAAAACCCTGCTCAATGGACTTGCTTCAGCAGGATTACTCAGTAAGGATGTCTTACGGGAATGTATCAATGAGGCCGAACTGCTTCCTTCTGTCCGGGCAGAACAGCTCACCTTGGAAACATTTGTTCGGCTTGCCCAGATTATAAAAACACGGCTGGCATAACGTTTATGCAGGGCAGACACTCAGAACTGCCCTGCAATTCATTCTTCCTGATTCCCTAACGGTGCCTTGGAGGCCGACGACGATTCCTGTCACAACGGCCAAGATACTTCACCGAAACACCTGCATGGGCAGCCATACAGGCATTGCCATAGGTTTTGCCATTACAACCGCAGACAGGATTATATTGTTGGGTACACATGTCCGGACGTGGCCGACAACGTCCCTGTGCATCCGGCATACTGCATTTGCCCATCTCAAAATTACAGAACTGCCCGGAAGGACACCCCCAGCCTGCTATACCGCCACAAACTCCAGGAGGCGGTTGAGGCGTAGGGCCTGGTGGCTGGGGACGACTGCCGGGATAATAACAGCCACTCAGGAGCAATACAACAGCACACATCATAACCCAAGAAAAAGACTTCATAAAAACCTCCCTGCAATAAGATTCAGCAAATCATTAAAGGCAGGCTCCCAAATGCATCAATGTACATCAAGAAACACTGCACTGCTCATTACTGGCAAGCTAGCAGGGCTTGGTTATCTTTTCAACAAGAAAAAACACTCCTCAGCCAATCCCCTTTCCCTCTCTTCAACTCATCCCTCCTGTTTTTCCAGCTCCAGAATATCCCCTGTCTCATACTCCAGTACAATTGGAGAACGCAAGATCCCACCTTTTCCCTGCACATTTGCGTTGATGTACCATGTTTCCCCGTGCTTCACAGCCCCGTGTCGATTATGGATATGGCCAAAGATATGATACCTGGGTTTACGGGCAAAAACAGCAGCAGCAAGGTCTGTACAACCATGAGAAACCGGGCCGTTACGATCAAAAATCCCGGACGGAGGAGTATGGGTCACCAGGATATCAATATCAAAGGGGATCATGTCCCATTTCTTCTTCAGCACCTGGCCTCGTGGCAGGGCAAAGGCATCGCAGGCATAATCATTAAAAAGTGGATTCCAGGGTGATCCGTAGATAATAATACCTTCAATAACTACGGCCTCATCCTGAAGATATATGGCCTCAGAGAGCAGCGATTTTGCCTTTTCCGGGTCATCGGTCAGTTTATGATCATGATTACCAGCAACCACGACTTTATACCTATGCTGGAGACTCCCCAGGAACTGATTAAAATCAGTAACCTCCTGATCAGTTCTGCAATGGGTCATATCTCCGGCAAAGATGAGAAGATCTGCATCAGGAACCTTTATTTCCCAATGCGACATATGGGTATCGCTAAAAATTGCTATCTTCATAAAAAAAAATGACCCCGTCCCAAACAGGCGGGGTTATCGTTGATTGTGGTTGTGGATGTGTAGGGGCAAGACCTCTGTGCCTGCCCTTTATTGTTTGGATGGCAGATCAGGGCGACATGGAATCAGTTTCAGAGAGAGCAGGCCCTGTTTTTTTCTCCCGAAATAAGCCAAAGATAAGGATAAAAAGACCAAGCACCGAAATAACCAGACTTCGCGCCAGATTAATCTTTGCATGATGACGGAAAATAAAAAAATCATCAGCCAGATTGGGGATAAGAGAACGAACTTCACGGAGCCTGCTTGCCCGCATTGATGCCTTATCAAACATGATTCCAGTCAGTTCAATTTCCTGAAGCAAGGTCTCTTTATGATGGACTACATGCTTCATCTGCTCTTCTTTGTTCATCTGATAAAACGCTGAAGCTATCCTGAGCAGCTCTGCATCACTGGTATCCAGAAGCAGCCGTATTTTCTTCTCCTGGCGAAATTCTGCGGATTCTATGGGCACATAGAGTTTCTCTATTTTTCCCTCCTTGCCTTGGGTGACCACCATTGCTTTGAGCATATTCAAGCGGGCATCAGTGAGCAGAACAGCACCAGGCCCCTTATCAGAATTGATAAACGCTCTGACAGTCATCCGTTCAGGGGTGGAATACTTCAGCGCACTGTAGGCATGGTACATTCCTCCGACAAGCAGCAGCAAGCCGCATATCATAATGATATTTCGCCACATGACATTTCCTCACACGAAAACGTGCTCTTATAAACTCAAAAAACTGCCAACAAACCATGAAAATCGGTTGGCCGACGCCAACAAATCCCTCCAGGATATTCTGGCATATTTTACAGCGTCAGGCAATTGCTTACCCAAAAATCATTGCTGAACAAAGCGTAGTAACACTTCTTAAGGTGTAAAAAACGGATTTCAGTAACTTTCAACGGCCTGACTCTTATGCTTGACCCGCTTCTGCATCAGGGACCGTTCATGGGCAGGCATGGGCTGGTCAATCCCTTTTTGATACTCCTCCATCTCGGCAACCTCCTGCTGCACCCGACGATTACTGCCTGCAAGACCTTTAATTTTATTTTTAACCTTATCGAGAATACTGTCTGCCCGCTTTTTCTCACCCCGATCAAAGGCCATGGCAGCTTCTTTACGGGCAAGACTTGCCTCAAACACAGCAGAGCGTTCAGCAATCTCCTTTTTTCTCTTTTCGTTCACCGCCTCACGGCTCTTTACATAGGCCAGCCCGATATGCTGCGACAAGGAACCTGTGCCCCCGTCACCAGGAGTGCTGTAGGAAACCTGCACCCTGGCCGCATTATTCAACGATCCAACACCACGTTGACGGGGCTGAAAACGAACCTGCATGCGTCGGCGTTCTCCGGCAGCCAGATCACCAAAGCGCACTGAAACCGTATTGCCCCTGACTTCATAGGTATTGGCAAAGACCTGCTCAATGCGAAGATGAGGATCCAAAGTGATGGTCACCTGAATATCTGCGGCCACCAGACGCTCAACCGAATTGAATTCCTTGGCCAGAATCTTTTGCATGCTTTCCGGGCGATCAATAAAATAATACATGCCCCGCCCGCTTTCTGAAATGGCTGCCATCAGATCCTCGTTAAAATCCAGGCCCACCCCAAAGCTGCTCAGAGAAATTCCAGCATCTGCCTCCTGGAGAACCATGCGGGAAAGCTCGGCTGAGGAGGTAATGCCCACATTGGCCTTACCATCAGAAAGCAGCAAGACCCGGCTAATGGTTCGCGGACTGGTAAACTCCCGAAGCTGATGATAGCCTTCAATCAATCCGGCACCAAGATTGGTGCCACCGTCAGCACGCAGGGACTGAATCAGCCAGCGTGCTTCCTGTTCCATCTTTACCAGACTTGAGGGCAAAACCACCCGAGCCTCATTACTGTAGGAGATAATGGACAACCGATCCTCGGGACGAAGTCGGTTCACCAGGGAAATGGCTGCCTGCTTGACGTAGGTCAGTTTATTCTCATCCCGCATAGAGCCTGAGACATCTATCACCAAAGCCAGGTTGAGAGGCAAACGCTTACGCAGAGTCATGGTTGTCGGGGCGGCTGTTACCAGTACCTCCAAATAATGGGGTGATGGTTGTTCCGTATAGATAGTGGGATTATCAAAAGTTGCCTGAAGCTGCACAGGACCAGCCACAGCGCTCCCAGCAAAGAGCAAACTCAAGGTGACCATCAAGAGTACTCTACGTACTTTAACTCTACAAAACAGATGACAACATCGGGGTACTTTCATGGGTATCCTCCTGAAGGGTTATAGGGGTTTATATTCTTGCTTGAAAAAGTGAGTACCAAAATCAGCACCAAATAACGCTCACAGAACGTTCAGACGAGGTTGTACAGGTCTCTTTGCCAAGCCGTTCCTCCCAGAGAACCGTTTTCTGTTCAGGGCGACGGTCAAAGATAACCAGATGGCAGGTATCCGGCCTGGTGCGATCCGCATAGCGTTCAATCTGTTCCAGGCCCTGGTTACGGGTGGCTTCTCTGCCCATGCGGGGATGGACCAGCTTGATTTCCACCAGGTTACTCCGCCCGCCAAAACAGATCAACAGGTCCATCCGCCCTCGCCCGGCAGCGTACTCCCGATCCACAGTACCGCCGCTGTTGATGATGCGCTGGAGAAAGGCCATGAGCAGGAGATGAGGAAATGCCTCGGTGTAATCAGCCTTTTCCTCCCATATTTCCGAATTCCAGGCCCAGAATTTCTGGAACTCCTCCATCAGGGCATCCATATCCAGGCTGCCGTCAGGACGCTGCCAAACAAACTCCGGGACTGGAATATTATCCTGATAGTTTTGCCCTAAATAACGGGCAATGACTTCACGATACACGGCATTGGCAATGACCAGCGAACCTTCCCAAGCAATCAGGCCCAGGTCAAGGCAGAACTCCACGTCCCGGTCAGAACGGCCCAGAGTGGGGTCGATCTCACCGGTGATCATTGGCTGAATAACCCGTCGTACTCGTTCTTCTTTGAGACGCTCGCCCAAAGAATCAATATGAGTGGCACGGGATGCGATAAGCTGATCCTTTGCCTGTTCCACATGTTCTGGCAGAACTGTTTCCCGGCTTTCCGTTGGGACGATGCGCAGGATACATTCCTTGATCAAAGCGTTAACCAGCCAGGGCTGGCCCGAAGAGCAGGCGTATATTCCCTCCAAAGCATCTTGAGAAAAATGCTGACCAGTATCCGCAGTATGCTGTCCGGTAAGGGTGGCGACATCTGAACGGGAAAAGTTCCCCAAAGTGACTGAGTCCTCTTTGATATTAAAGGGACTTCCCGGATTAAGCACCTGTCCGCCCTTGCTGATGACCAGGTAATCCCGCAGATCGCGCATGCCGACAAGGGCGATTGAGACAGGAAATACCCCTGCGCCACGCCTGCCAAAACCGCCCCATAGCTGACGAAGAAAGCTGACCATAGCTGGCCCTGTAACAATATCCACCTCATCAAACAGGACAATCAGCTTTTTCGGAGCTACTTTTTGGGCCCAGTCTACCAGGATTGCGGAGAGCATGTTCTCCGCTGGCACCTCCTGCGGATATTCCGGCACAGGGACATGAAAGCTTTCCGCATGCTCCCGAATAGCCGCAACCATTGCCGGCATAGCCCGCTCCACTTCGGTGACTTCCTGACAGATCTCAAGACTGACATAGCAGGCCACAGCCTCGGTCCCGGCGTTGATCTCATGCATCCAGGACTGAAGAAAGGTTGTCTTTCCGGTCTGGCGGGGCGCATGCAGGACCCAGTACAGTTCATCCCGAATGTAACGATCCAGACTGGCTCCGATGAGACGATCTTTAGGCGGCAACATGTAGTGGAGCCGGGGGAAACAGGGGCCGGTGGTATTGAAGTATTTTGGCATAATGGATGCTCAGGGGGTTATTGTGGTGAGTGTTTCATCTGCAAGCGCAGATGCAGCTTCTCCCGTTCGATTTCAGCACGTAGTTCTTCTTCTGTAGGGAGGTAGAGTTTGTATTTTGAGGTAAAGAGCTGCTCATTGCCCTTCAAAACAGAGTATCGGACAATATCCTGATCTGTTTCCGTACAAAGCACGATACCGAGGGTGGGGTTGTCGTCCTGATGTCGTTCCCGCTCATCAAACATACGCACATACATGTCCATCTGCCCGACATTCTGATGGGTTATGTGATGGGTCTTGAGGTCGATAAGGACAAAGCATTTCAGGATAAAATTATAAAAAACCAAATCAATATAATAATCACTTGTCTCAGTCCGAATTAATTTCTGGCGCTCGACAAAGGCGTATCCCTTGCCGAGTTCAAGCAGGAACTGCTGTAAATTATCAAGCAGGGCTTGTTCAAGCTGCTGTTCGGTATAGCCCCTGTTTGCTGGCAGATTGAGGAATTCAAGCACTGCGGGATTCTTGATGAACTCGAACTTATCTTGTTGCAGTGCTTTCGTTTTTTCAAGCATTTCCTGTCTGACCGGTTCCTGGTTCGGCGATTTCAGCAGGCGTTCGTAATACAGCGTGGAGATGTTGCGATCAAGGGTGCGGACGCTCCAGTTGTTTTTGGCAGTTTCTTTGATGTAATAGGCGCGGGCATCAGCGTTTGCTAGCCGCATGATCAGGCGGATATGCGACCAGCTGAGTCGGGTGAATAATGTATGCCATATCTCTTTTTCTGGGGAGATTGATACATTTTCAGATTGGCTACACAGTGTGTAGCCAATGATGTTTTCCAAAAAGGTGAGATAGAATTGTCTGAAATTTTTGATATTAGCAACAGAAAACCCCTTGCCAAACTCAGCCGTTAACTCTTTGGACAAAGTTTTCACGATCTGCCTACCATACTGCGCCCGCTCCTGCCCGTTTTGTTCTTCCTCGACAATTCGTTTACCGATCAGCCAATATGCCTGAACCATAGCCGTGTTGACGGCGGAATAGGCCTGATTTCTAGCCTGGGTAACGATTTTTCGTATATCCGAGAGCAGAGGAGATAAATTAGTTTCCGGTGTTTGTTCTATCAAGTTTTTTTTCGGCATAATTCTATTTCTTGCCAGGAATAAACCTGAAGTGTATATATAATGTATGGAACATGTAAATACAAAAGTAATGAGGTGACCTATGGAAAAAACCGCAACAATCCAGGCCCGGATTAACCCTGAAGTAAAACAGGAAGCTCAAAAGATACTGAATCAGCTTCATATGACGATGTCCGAAGCAATTGCTCTGTATCTCACGCAAATTACGCTTCATAAAGGAATTCCGTTTGAAATCAAAATCCCCAATGAGATAACAAAGAAAACACTCAGGGATTCCGAGGCCGGTAAGGATCTTCATCGGGCCGACAGTGTAGCCGAGCTTTTTGAGGAGTTGAATTGCTGACAATTTTCTATACAACCCGATTTAAGAAAGATTTCAAGCGAATCAAAAAGCAGCATAAAGATACGACCAAACTGCAGGTGGTCATTGAAACACTTGTCAATGAGCAACCGCTTGATTCACAATATAAGGATCATCAGCTCATCGGAAATTGGGTAAATCACCGGGAATGCCATATTGAACCTGACTGGCTGTTGATCTACAGGATATCCGAGAAAAATCTTTATCTTGAGCGAACAGGGTCTCACGTCGAGCTGTTTAAGAAATAAGCATTCCTCTTTCCCCACCAGTACATAAGGCGACCAATCTTGCACCGCTTTTCTATAGACAGATAATGGTAACGTTTCCGTTGGTTAGTTGCTTTGATCGGAAAACACATCATGCTTTTCTTCGGCCGTTTACCGAGCAGCCAATATGCCTGAACCATAGCCGTGTTGACGGCGGAATAGGCCCGGCTTCTGGCTTGATCAACAATTTCCCGTATATCCGAGAGCAGAGGGGATAAACTTATTCCCGGTGCCTGTTCTATTCCATTTTCTTTTGGCATAATCTACACGATGCTTTGGCTTATCTTTCTACCTTCCCACAAGTACGTAAAGTGCCCAATCTTTCACGGGTCTGCCGTTACAAAAAATCAGTCTTTCTTTTTAAATAACTCCAAGATACCAAGGAATTCTCCCGGTTCATGAACAGGCAAGGATGCCTTTGCAAAATCCTTGGTATTTCTCGTAACAATATGCTGTGCTCCCGCATGAACAGCCGCCTCATGGAGAACCGCATCTTCAAAATCTTTATCTTGAGAACGGCTCTCTGTCCAGCAGCAGATCCAGAATGACGTTGGTGTCAAAGAGGACTTTCATAAGTATTTCTCTTCCAGATATTTTTTATAATCATCCTGCTGTATATCG
>JAABTP010000115.1 GCA_011389815.1 Desulfobulbaceae bacterium
GTAGTAACTATCTCATATACTGAAATATAAGCATCCAAAAGGTAAATGGCAACACTCAGCAGGGTGACCACCCAAAATGACTTACTTATTCTACAGTATACCATTTCAGGCGGAGATAGAAGGTCTGATTCGTACCGTTGCAGAAAGAAGGCATACTGAAATACCCTCACCTCAGGGAGTAAATTTTCCAAGCATTTTCCATTGTGAAAAGAAGAAACTTCCATTCTTTACTTCACACCGAAAAAGAATTATCTTTATTTGTGAATTTTAGTTTGCAACTCAAAGAAACCAATATTTATGAAAAAGATAACAGTAAAAGATTTTCGTGAAATGAAGGGCAGTGGTCATATCATTTCTATGCTCACAGCCTATGATGCCTCTATGGCTCGCTTGCTGGATCAGGCCGGAGTGGATTCCCTGCTGGTGGGTGATTCATTAGGCATGGTTGTGCTGGGCTATGATTCCACGGTTCCGGTGACAATGGAAGAAATGCTCCATCATGCACGGGCTGTCAGCCGGGGTACTGAGCATGCACTGGTCATTGGCGATATGCCTTTTGGTTCCTATCAGGTTTCGGTTGAGCAGGCCATAATCAATGGTACCCGTTTTCTCAAGGAAGCTGGCTGCGACTGTGTCAAGTTGGAGGGAGGCAGAGAGGTCTGTGCTGCGGTTCAAGGGCTGGTACGGGCAGGAGTGCCGGTTATGGGCCATATTGGCCTGACTCCGCAGACTGCTGGTCAGTTGGGTGGCTTTAAGGTGCAAGGCAAAGATATGACAGCTGCTCGTCAGCTCCTTGCGGATGCACAGGCATTGGAACAAGCCGGAGCCTTTGCTCTTGTTTTAGAGGCGGTTCCTGCTCCGTTAGCAAAAATTTTGCGCCAAAAAATATCTGTACCTGTTATAGGTATTGGTGCTGGCCCGGATTGTGACGGTCAGGTATTAGTTGTCCATGATATGCTGGGCCTGTTTGAAAAGTTCACTCCTAAGTTTGTAAAGCAATACTGCCATCTTGCCCCGGATATTACGCAGGGCGTTCAGGCCTATCTTCAGGAAATCCAGACTGGAGATTTTCCGGCAGAAGAACATAGCTTTGCTGTTCAGGAAGATTTTTCCGCTTTGTTGGCAGACAAGGAAGAATAAGCCAAGAGTAAGCTGAGAAAAAACGCGCTGAGAAAATCCAGGTCTGTCCGATTGACAGGCAGGCATTTTTTTACAGGAAAGTATCGGGTGACTCCTTGGAGTGGCCTGATCAACTTTCACCCACCTTTCCCCACCCCTTCTTGTTCTCTTTCTTTCCTCTGAAATTATCCCCAACTATTGAGTACTGAAGAATTATTTACAGGGTTACTTTTTTTTGTCGTGTTTAGGCTGCTGGGAACCCGTTGATATTCTGCCTTATTCCCCTTGACGGAAAAGGTCTTGTGGGATAAAAGAAGAAAAGGTGGTGGAAAGTGGGGGAGTATGGGACGATGAGGGGCGATGACCTGAGCAGGCATGATAAGAAAATGGCAAAAAAATGACAGAACTCCGTTTTCGCAGCCGCTCTGAGCATAGCTTGGATGCAAAAGGGCGTTTAAATATCCCTGCTCGCTTTCGGGAGGTGTTGTCTGAGGTTTATAACAATGCCCTGATCATTACTAATTGGCAAAAAAGCCTGAAGGCCTATCCTGTTGCTGAGTGGGAGGCCCTGGAAGAAAAATTACTCTGCCAAGGGCGAAATCAGCCTGGGATGAGCGCCTTTGTTCGTTACGTTATTTCTGGTGTTACTGAATGTTCGTTGGATAAACAGGGAAGGATACTCCTGCCCGCCATGTTACGGAATGAATTTGGCATGAGTAAAGAAGTCATTTTGAACGGTATGTTGGATCATTTTGAGATTTGGGATAAAGGGGCATGGCAAAATGAAGTCCGGCGTACCCGTGAAGATTTTACCAGTTTTCGTGAAGGTCTGTCTTCACTGGGTATCCTTTAATGATTGCACAGCCTGTACATATTCATGAACCAGATGCCAGAAGATTACATATTCCTGTTTTATCTCAGGAAGTCATGGAATGGCTTCGGCCCTGCTCTTCTGGATGCTATGTGGACGGCACCTTAGGCCTGGGCGGTCATACTGAGATGATTCTGGAGCAATCTGCGCCAGCAGGCAGGGTGCTGGGTTTTGACTGGGATATTCAGGCTGCCAGGTATGCTGCAAAGCGTTTAGAACGTTTTGGCGATCGATTGCAGTTGGTACGGGCTTCTTATGCAGATATTATTGAGCAACTGCAAATGTGTGGGCATGGAAACGGGCAAGAACAGGTTGATGGTGTTCTGGTAGATCTTGGTGTTTCCTCGTTTCAGCTTGATTGCCCTGAACGTGGCTTCAGCTTCAGGGAGGATGCCCCTTTGGATATGCGCATGGATACCAGGCAGGAGGTGACCGCAGAGCAACTTGTTAACCGACTTTCCCAGGAAGAATTGGCTGATATTTTTTTCCATTACGGAGAAGAACGGCAAGCCCGGCGGGTGGCCCGTTTTATTGTTGAGGCCCGGATACAACAGCCCGTGAAAAGCACTTGCCAGCTTGCAGAGGTTATTGCCCAGGCGATACCAAAAAAATATCACCCAAAGAAAATCCATGTTGCAACAAAGGTTTTTCAGGGGCTCAGAATAGCAGTGAATCGGGAACTGGATAACCTCACCCGTTTGCTCTCAGATGCTCCAAAGGTACTTAAGCCAGGGGCACGGTTATGTGTCATAACCTTTCATTCCCTGGAAGATCGTATTGTTAAGCAGGCGTTTGCCAAGGCACCCCATTATAAGGTCTTGACTGCGAAGCCTGTCCTGCCAACAGCAGATGAAGTAAGAAAAAATGCCCGGGCCCGCAGTGCCAAATTGCGGGTTGCAGAGAAGTTATAAGGGCACGATGGCTATCCATTCGTCAAAAAGGAGGATCTGGTGTGAATCATACTGTTCGCTTAATTCGATCACCTGCGCTCTCTTTGAGTCTACGCAGTCAGATGGCAATGTTGACCAAGAGGGATGGTTTTTCAGAAGATTTTATTCGCTTATCAGCCTATACGCTGGGAGCTGTGTTTGTGTTCTTTTTTGTTGTAAGTATATTTTTTTCCTGGAATATCAGTCAAAAAAAAGCGCGTTTTACCCAGCAGCAATTTGTCCATGATACCCTGCGCCAGGAGCAGATACGTTTACAGGCTCAGAGGAAGAAGTTACTTGCCAAACCGCGCCTGGTTGCTTTGGCTGCTGCTCAATTGGATCTCCACCTTCCTGAAAAGGGCCAGGAACATGATTTGTTTTGAGGCCAGGTTAGAGGAAAGTTTCAGGTAATTCCTGGATTTAGTCTCATTTATCTCATTTAACTTTCATGTTGTAGTGTCCTTCCCCAGAGAGGAGGGATGGGTGTTTATGAAAGAGCGATTCAAACGCGTGTCTATCTCTTTTTTTGTACGGAAAAATGAGGAGAAGATTAAAAAAAGCGGCTATACATATACGCTTCCGGGGCGTCCTTTGCAGAAAAGCAGGAAAGGAATGTTTTTTTTCCTGCTGATAGTTTTGCCAGCTTTTACAGTGGCTGGGGTTATTTTTTTTCTGCCTTTTTCCTTACACGACATAGCCGGACTGATTAAGCGTCCTGTCAGTATCTCACAACCCGTTGAGCAGGTTGGACATATTGAACAGGAGGGAACGAACACTCCTCTGAAACAACGGAACCGTCCGATCCTGCGCGGAACAATTTACGACAGAAATATGGAGGAGATGTCGGTTTCTTATCGACTCTTCACCCTGTTGGTTCAACCTGTGGAAGTAGCAAACAGGGAAATGGTCGCAGAGCAGTTGGCTTTGATTCTTGCGATGGAAAAAAAAGAAATTGTGCAACGCCTGCAATATGGTGAAGGCATTGTTGAGCTGGCTGATGATCTTGAAATACAGCAGGTTGAAGAGTTGGAACGCTTGCAGCTGCCAGGTATCCATTGCAGGCCAACAGAGGTTCGCTATTATCCTGACCATGCTGTTGCGGGTCAACTCCTTGGTTTTGTTAGTGGTCATGCTGGCTTGAGTGGAGTCGAAGCCTTGTACGACGCTGTCCTGGAGCCTGGTGAATTCAGGCATACGAATATTCCAGATCTTGATTTTTCCGGGTATAGTGCCTTGGGAGAAACAGTGTCTGATGTCGTTTTGACCATTGATATGGAGTTACAGCGACAGCTTGACCTGGCCTTGGAGGAGTATCTGCAGCGGAAAGGCGCAAATGGTGGCAGTGCCATTGCTATTGATCCTGATACAGGTCGGATTTTGGCCATGGTGGGCCAGCCAGGTTTTGATTCGAATTATTTTTGGCAGGCAGACGAACAAAAGGCGCATAATGCCCTGTTTGCTCCCCGTTATCATCAAGATTTACTTCGTCCTTTATTGGTTCAGGCTGCAGCCCTTCTTGAAAATGGAATGACTTCTGTGTTGCCAGTAGGGATGAGTTTGCCAGAATATGGGTTACCTGAAAATGTATTATACGATTATTGGCAGCAACTTGGGTTAGGACTGCCTGTTCCTGATTTTCTTCCGATTTCTTCAGAGCGGAAAGAAGTTACTCCTCCTTCTGTTGGTACTGTTGGTGCAATAGGGAGTTCAGGTCCGCTCAGTTCATTACAGATAATTTATGGCATAGCCACCCTTTTAAACAGTGGTTATAGAGTGAAGCCCTGGCTCTTACATGGCGTATATGATCATGCTGAAGAGCGTTTTTTTTATCGTGATGATACAGTCTCTTCACGGGAAAGGATACTTCCTCCGGTGCAAGGCATTCGACTACGGAGAGAGCTGCTCAATGATCCTTCTTTTTCCGAAGAGGGGAGCTTTGTCTTTGCCCATTCAGTTGTAACACATTCTGTGCAAAATGGACTCAGTACGCATTATATTCAAGAGTTGTTCTTAACTGCTGCCCCCCTGGAACGGCCTGAGATTTTGCTTCTTTTTACAGTTGATTATGGTACGCTTGATCCTCATCCAGCAGAGGTGGAGGATCGTAGCATAGGTGAGCTTTCCGAGATGGGGCGGAAGATCCAACCGAACCTTGTTGGTTATGGTGGGATTGTTACTGACGTTACAAAGCCTTTGCCAGAACAGAATGTTGTCAATCTTCGGCGGTATTTTTTGAGCAAGAAATTACGTTCTGCTGAGGTAAAGGAAAAAAGTGTTCATACAGAACCGACCATGCCAGCCTTGGTTGGTATGACTTTACGGAAAGGATTGCAGCAGATAAACAGGTATAGTATCAAAGTACGTATCCACGGAACCGGTCGTATTGTCAAACAGAAGCCAGCTGCTGGCGAGCTGCTGAATGAAATAGAACTTTGTGAGCTGACACTTGAAACAGAACAAAATAACTAGGCCTTCTGTCAAGGACCTGGATGCGTTATTGTCCTGCCTCCCAGCCGAACTGGCTGCGGAGGTTCTTTCTGATGGGGCTGTTAAAAAATGCTCCGGGATAACCGGAGATTCGAGAGAGGCCGGGCCAGGAAGCCTGTTTGTTGCTCTCAAGGGAACAGTGGTTGATGGTCATGATTTTATCTCCCAGGCCGTAGCGCAGGGCTGTAGTTACGTGGTGGTTGAGGATGACCCAGGCCCCTTGTCAGGGGTCACTGTGGTTCAGGTGCAAAGCTCTTCAGAAGCTCTTGGCTGGCTTGTTGCTGGGTTTTACGATTTTCCGGCCCGTTCTCTCAGCTTGATCGGACTGACTGGAACCAATGGCAAGACCACAGTTTCCTGGATGCTTGAGCAGATGCTGAGGAGTACAGGCTATCAGGTCGGAGTGATCGGGACAGTGAATTATCGCTATCAGGACAGATTAGGTGAGACAGTTATTGAGCCTGCCCCGTTGACCACACCTGATCCGGCTCAGCTGCAACGACTGCTTTGGGAGATGGTTGAGCAAGGGGTGAGCTATGTGGTCATAGAAACCTCCTCCCACGCTTTGGAGCAAGGACGCTTAGCAGGTCTTCTGTTTGATGTTGCCGTGTTTACGAATTTGAGCCAGGATCATCTGGATTATCATCTCAATATGGAAGGCTATTTTACTGCCAAACAACTTCTTTTCACCCGTTACCTCAAGAATCAGGGGCAGGCTGTGGTGGTTACAGAACCCAGTGGCAGAGAAGGAAAGAACTGGGGCGAACGGCTTTACCTGGAGCTTCTTGCGCAGCAACAGGAGGCCCAGGGGGAACAGCTTGCAGCGGTGATTGACTGTGGCTTTTCAGCAAAGTCAGCAATCAGTGCTGATACGATCAATCAGGATATTCATGGTTTTTCCTGTGAGTTGGCCTTGGCAAGTGAACGGATCCCTTTTTCTTCACAACTGACAGGACGGTATAATGTCCTGAATCTCCTGGCTGCTGCCGGAGTAGGTCGGGCTCTGGGGCTGAAAACGCAAACGATTATTTCGGGCCTGAAAGAGGTCGGGCAGATTCCAGGTCGGTTAGAGCGGATACAGCTTCCAGGCCTGAGTGAAGATGTGCAGCCCTGTGTGCTGGTTGATTATGCCCATACCCCGGATGCCTTGAAAAATGTTCTCAATACCTTACGATCCCTGGCAACGGGCCAGTTGATTTGCGTGTTTGGCTGCGGCGGTGATCGGGATAAGGGAAAACGTCCCTTAATGGGGGCGGTGAGTGCCCAGTTTGCTGATATTTCTCTCCTGACTTCGGATAATCCCCGCTCAGAAGACCCGGCTGTTATTCTTCAGGAGGTTGCTGAGGGACTTCGTTCTGTTGGGGCGGTTGAATGCACGTTGGAAGAATTGATCAGCGATCAAGCTGACCGCAATGGTGGCTTTCCCACTTTTCTCTGTGTGGAAGAACGAAAGGAAGCTGTTCATGCAGCCTGTGTTTTGGCCGGACCAGGTGATATTGTCCTGCTGGCTGGTAAAGGCCATGAGGGTTATCAAATTCTTGGAGATAAACGCATCTTTTGTGATGATCGGGTGGAGGCGCGTAATGGACTGCTGTGCTGGACTCTCCCCCATCTGCTCAGGGCCCTTGGAAATGCACAGGTGCGCAAAAAAGGGCGGCTGCAGGGTTTGCTGGGGCAGGTGTCCACGGATACCCGTACCCTTTTTTCAGGGGATATTTTTGTTGCCCTGGCTGGGGAAAATTTTGATGGGCATGATTATCTGAGCACAGCAGCTGAGGCCGGAGCTGCGGTGGTCATTGTCCAGCAGAAGCGGGTAGGGGCGACCACCCGGTCGCCCCTACTGCCCGATCATGTGGTTGTTCTTCAGGTGCCTGATACGCTGGTTGCCCTGGGACAGCTTGCAGCCTATCGCAGGAGGCTATTAGGACGGGATCTCACCCTTATTGCCATGACCGGCAGTTGCGGAAAAACCACGGTTAAGGAGATAACCGCAGCGATTTTCACCCGTCATTATCAGGAGAAACAGATTACAGAGACGGAAAGCTTTTCTGTAGACCGAGTTCTCAAGACAGGTGGTAATTTTAATAACCTGATTGGTCTTCCTCTTTCCTTGCTGCCGGTGACAGCCCAACATAAGGTGGCGATCCTGGAGATGGGGATGAATCAATTCGGCGAGATTGAACGACTCACGGAAATCGCTGATCCTGATATCGCCTGCATCACCAATGTCCAGGCAGCTCATCTTGAAGGCTTAGGCAGTATTAAAGGGGTTGCCAAGGCCAAGGGTGAGCTTTTTGCTGGTATGCGCCCGGATACTGTGGCGGTGGTCAATTATGATGATCCCCATGTCCGTCGTTTGCCGAAAAATACCGAGAAGATTATCGGGTTTTCGTGTACATCGACGGGGCGGCGCTATAACCCTGTTGTCCGGGCGACCCGTATCCTTGACGGTGGGGCACGGGGTATGCGCTTTACCTTCCATATCGGTGATTGGCAGGAACGGATTAATATTCAGGCACCTGGAATCCATAATGTCAGTAATTGCCTTGCTGCGGCTGCAATGGCCCATGCAGCTGGAGTTGGACCGGAAACGATTAGTGCGGCTCTGACTGCGTTTCAAAGCACAGATAAACGAATGGAAATGATGACCCTGCCCGGTGGGGTGCGGGTACTCAATGATTGCTATAATGCCAATCCCGCCTCTATGGTTGCTGCACTGCGCACGGTGAGTAGTTTTGGCCAGGATTGTCTCCGGATAGCCCTGCTTGGAGATATGCTGGAATTAGGTCCAGAGGCGGAAGCAGCCCATACCGAGGTTGGGCGTCAGGCAGCGGAGTTGGGGTATGACCATTTAGCGGTGACTGGAAGTTTTTCGGGACAGATGACCCAGGGAGCCTATGGGGCCGGGATGGCAGAGGACCAGGTCCATATTTTTTCTGATACGCAGAGCATGGCCGATTGGCTGTACCAGGAGATGATTCAGGGCAGAATCAAGGCCGATGATTGGTTGTTGCTCAAGGGATCCCGGGGCATGCGGATGGAGAATGTTTTGCAGGAGATAGAACACCGGTTTGCCACCGGGATTAACGAAAAGGAATTGATATGAAAGCACTCAGGGTGTTACCCTGAGCTGGTTAGATATAGCCTCTTCGGGGCTTAGATCCGTATTCCGAAAATACTGTTATCCCCGGAGTGAAACATCTACCGGAAATCAATACCCTGAAAGGGTAATATATAATCAGCCCAGAGTAACACTCTGGGTATTATTTTTACTATGTTCTACCATCTGCTCTACCCCCTGCACACCCATTTCAGTGCTTTTAATGTTTTCCGTTATCTGACCTTTCGCTCCATTGGTGCAGCTGTTACGGCCTTTCTCATCCTCTTTCTTGCAGGCCCGGTGTTTATCCGTTGGTTGCAAAAAAAGCAGATTGGACAGGTGGTGCGTGATGACGGGCCTGAGAGTCATTTCAATAAAAAGGGCGTACCCACTATGGGTGGTCTCCTGATCCTGATTGCTATAACCGGCTCAACCCTGCTTTGGGCTGATCTGGGCAATAGCCTGGTTTGGGTCTGTCTTCTGCTGACCCTGTTCTATGGACTGATCGGCTCTGTTGATGATTGGAAAAAGGTAACAAAGAGTACTACCGAAGGGTTATCAGCTCGTGGCAAGCTGATTCTCCAGGTGACTGGCGCTTGTACGGTGGGATTATTTCTTTATTTCCATCCTGGGTATGACGGCAATCTGAGCCTGCCTTTTTTTAAAGGCTTTCATCCTGATCTGGGCTGGTGGTACATTCCCTTTGCTGTGGCTGTGATTGTGGGTTCTTCCAATGCGGTCAATCTGACCGATGGGCTGGATGGATTGGCTTCCGGGACCGTGATGATTACCGCAGCAGTTTATTTTATTTTTGCCTATGCAGCCGGCAATGTGTTGATCTCGGATTATCTTCAGATTCCTTATGTGTTGGGGGCTGGTGAGGTGGCGGTGTTCTGCGGGACCATTGTTGGGGCCTGTTTGGGCTTTCTTTGGTTTAACTCCTATCCGGCCCAGATCTTTATGGGCGATGTGGGCTCGCTGGCTCTGGGTGGAGCCTTGGGAGCAGTGGCGATCATCATTAAGCAGGAGTTTTTGCTGGCCATTGCTGGTGGTATCTTTGTCATGGAGTCGCTGTCGGTGATTATGCAAGTGGGATTTTTTAAGCTGAGCGGTGGCAAACGGATATTTTTAATGGCTCCGTTTCATCATCATTTTGAGAAAAAGGGTTGGGCAGAGCCCAGGGTGGTGATTCGCTTTTGGATTATTTCTATTATTCTTGGTTTGATGGCTTTGGCTACGTTAAAGTTGCGGTAAGAGCCGGAGAATGAATTGTCATGCAAGCATATAGGGAAATTCAGCGGGATGAGTATGAATATTTTGTTTGGTTGCTTGATAGCTTGATTGACGAAATCGGTGAAAATGAGAGTTATCCGTTAGCATTCCTTATGGAGTCCATCGGAACTTTAGTGGAGACATATGAAAATAATAATTTCGATGATATAGAAGGTTCTCCTGTAGAGGCATTGCGCTATTTAATGGATGAGCATAATTTAAAACAGTCCGATCTTCCTGAAATCGGCAGCCAAGGGGTCGTTTCTGAGGTTCTGAAAGGAAAGAGGGGCTTGAATATCAGGCAAATAAAAGAGTTGAGTGCTAAGTTTAATGTGTCACCGCTGGTGTTTATTCAAGAGCAGTGATTTGTTTTTGTTAATGATGATGGAGTATTATGCATAACCCACCCCATCCTGGGGAATTCATCAAAGAAGTCCAATCTCTGATTTCGTTACACTCTATCAGACCTATATAACGTTCAGGGGGAAGAAACATATGCCGTATAGCGAGTTTACCATAAAGCAGGTCAAGGAAGAATTTGATTTGGCGATTATTGAAAACAGGTCTCTGTTTGGAAGCGTTGAAGAAGCTCTGCTGGATGACAGCGTGAGAAAAAAGCTGGACGAGTATGTTCCTCTTGCCTTAGCTGTGAACACGGAAAAGGCCCGTTCTGAATTTATCATTGCCTATCTCCTTCTGGAGTTAAGGGCGTATCTGGATAGTCAGGTGAGCCTGTTCTCCGGGATTGATTTTGATGTTGATAAAGAAAAAAGGTTGAATGGATTCTGTGATTTTATTATCAGCTTATCGACCGAACAGTTCTTTTTGACCTCTCCAATTATTGCTGTTGTTGAGGCAAAAAACGAAAATATTATTGGCGGGATCGGGCAATGTTTGGCTGAGATGATTGCGGCGAGGATTTTTAATGAGCGGGAAGGGAATACGGTGAAGAGTATCTACGGCGTGGTGACAACAGGCAGTGTTTGGAAGTTCTTGAAGCTCACGGGTAATGAGGCCGTTGTTGATAGGAAAGAGTATCATATTGAGCAGGCCGGGAAGATTATGGGGATTTTGGCGGCGATGGTGAGGCAGGTTGTTTGATGGATGGTATGCCTACGTCGTAGATTATGAGGATTATCACTGATGATTATGCATAACCCACCCCATCCTGGGGAATTCATCAAAGAAGTTTATTTGGAACCTTTGGGTGTGTCGCCCAGAAGTGTTGCCATGCGGCTTAAAGTCTCACCTTCCACTTTCTCAAGACTTATCAAAGGCCGGAGCGCAATTAGCCCGGAAATGGCTCTGCGTTTGTCTAAGTGTTTGGGCCGTAGTGCTGAAAGTTGGCTTCGTATACAGGATATTTATGATCTGTGGCAAGCCAGACAACGTATTGACCTTTCGGAAATTGAACCTCTGATAATATCGGTTTAGCCATGTAAGTCTGGTTTCGTTGCACTCTATCAGACCTACGTAACTGTTCCTATTAAAATGACAAAGATTGCAAGCATAGAGATCTCGAATAACCATGCAGAATTTTTATAGCAACTTTTTAGTATTTATTTCGCTCATTCTTGCTGCTGCGGTTACAGAAATCCTTTCTTCACTGGGATCTTATATACGTAACTATAAACAATACCTTCGCCAATCAATTGTCAATCTCTTCTGGATGATTATTATTGTGTAAACGATAAATCATTCAGGAGAACA
>JAABTP010000116.1 GCA_011389815.1 Desulfobulbaceae bacterium
CTCGGCGCCAGGGGCTGGATGTGCCTCCTCTGCCTCTTGCTGCGTAAAAAAAATGAGAGGGGTCTGAACGGTTACCCCTGAGCATCATTTCCATAACAGTCGCCTGAAACGGAAAGGTCAATTTCTCTTGCAAATACGCTCTCCAGGCCCGCAACAATGCTAAGTCGTCATCTCGCGAGATCCCCGAGAGGACGCTTTGAATACGCTTTCCTTGTTCTTCAAAATTCACCCACATATAATAAGAAGAAAGCTCTTCAAAGACTCTATCCACATCTTCTATTGAATCTCTTCGTTTTGTCAGGGTAACATCGGAATGCGACAGATACATCTTCTGCCATTCCCAGCCTTCTTCCTCACTATGAATAATGGACGAAGCTGGCATCTGTTGCAGCGTTATGCTGTCCCAATCAATACATACCAGATCTTCATCTATCTCTGATATCCTTCCTTGCCATGCCCCGATATTATTGCCTAAATCCGGGTCTTTTACTCCTTTGTTTACAACAACTGAATCACCAATTTTCAAAACCACAGTGGTATTTCCTTGTTTTCCGTTAATTGTTTAGTTGAGTTACAAAATGTAAAAACAACATACACCCTGCATGGAGATTTTACCAGAGGAGGAAGCAGAATACTCCCCGTTTTACGGACGTTCCAACTCCTCACGAATTGTTCTCCATCCCAAAAACTCAGAAAGCTTCAGCCGATACCGCGCCACATTGCCCTCGTGCAGACGCTTCAGGCTGTCAGAAAAGGTCTGCTCAAAGGGGGCTGGTATGGTAGGCTTTCTGGAGCAAGAGCCAGAAACAGTCTTCCAGTACCTGTAATGGCACGCTTTGCTGTCACAGGTCAAGAAAAGGTTGATAACGTAGGATGATTAAACAAGAGCAGGGGCTCGTTATTCGGCAGGTGGGCCGTCACCCGTGCGGAATCGGTTACGGCCTGAGCTTTGTTTTGTAATCAATCAGCAGCAGCGGCCGTTTTTTCCAAAGCAAACATATTATCCAGGCAGGCCCGGGCCTTTTCAGCCAGAGCCGGAGGCAGCTCCACCCTGTTTTCAGGATCGGGATTTTTCAGAGTGTCGAGTATATCCGTAAGCCCTATTTCTTTCATATAGGGGCAGAGAATGCAGCTACCAACAATATTTTTATCGGTACATTCCGCCTTGAAACGATCTGTCAGGCCGCATTCCGTGACAAGCATGAAGGTCGTTGCCGAAGAGTTTTGGACATGCTTAAGCATGGCTGCTGTACCACCGACAAAATCAACCAAATTGACAATACCTGGAGAACATTCGGGATGGGCCAGGATTTCAGCATCAGGAAACTGCTGCCTGATCTGCATTATGCTGTTTTCATTGAACTCGTCGTGAACAATACAGGTGCCTTGCCAAGGGATGATGGTTTTGGAGGTCATGTTTCGGAGGTTCAGTCCCATCATTTGGTCAGGTATAAAAATGATTTCTTCCTGGGGCATGGCCTCAACAACCGCTTGAACATTGGATGACGTACAGCAGGCATCACTTTCCGCTTTCACCGAGGCATAGGTGTTCACATAACAGACAACCCCGGCTTCCGGGTATTGTTGCCGTAGTTTTTTGACCTGTTCAGCAGTGATGGAGTCGGCCAGCGAGCAACCGGCTTTTTTCGGCACCAGGACTTCTTTTTCAGGGTTGAGCAGTTTGGCGGTTTCCCCCATAAAATAAACAGAACTGAAAATGATTTTCCGGGCAGGGTGTTCGCTTGCCTTACGGCTGAGATCGTATGAATCACCAACAAAATCGGCGACACCGTACATGATGTCTGGTGTTTGGTAGGAATGAACAAGGATGATTGCCCCTTGTTCCTTTTTTAACCGATTAATTTCAAGGGTGGTGGGGGCCAGTAAACGACATCCTTCCCGTGTCCAGCCCAGCTTATGCAACTGTTCATGAAGGCGCTCTGTTTCTTTGCTGATTTCTGGTGGTGTACAATGTAATGCATCGTTTGTCATGGTTGATAACCCCTGTTATTTTTTATGGGTATCCAGAAGAAGAACCGGGAGAAGCCTATATGCTCCCATTCCGCCCCTCTGGGGCGGTACAACAAAATATGAAAAGCAGCATATCAGGTATCCAACATCATATCAATACAGGAATATTCTTTTCTGGCTGTTTCTGCGTTTCTTGTTCTCTTCTAAGACAGAAAATCAAGCGTGTTGAGTGGGTCTGGGTTAACAAATCCTTGGCAGCAGCTCGCCCGGCAACATATCCAAAAGCCGGGTGCCCCCGATGGCTGTCTGTAGCCGAACCTCCGCCTTTCCCGCATCAAGAACCCTTCCAATGATAGCAGCATTTTTTCCGTACTTGGTCTGCCGCATGGTTGCCAGGACAGCCTCGGCATCCTCCGGTGGGACAAAGGCCACCAGCTTGCCCTCATTAGCGATAAAGAGCGGATCAAAGCCCAGCATTTCACAGGCAGCCCGAACCGCTGGTTTGACAGGGAGTTTATCCTCCTCAATCAGCAGGGTGACCTGGGATTGCTCAGAAATCTCCACCAGGGAGGTTGCCAGCCCACCTCGGGTGGGATCGCGGAGTACATGGATCTCTCCAGCAGCCAGCATAGCCTGGACCAGATGATTGAGTGGGGCCGCATCACTGATTAGATCAGTATCAAACCCCAGGCCCTCGCGGGCAGCCAGCACGGTGATACCGTGATCACCCAGAGTGCCGGAAACGATGATCACATCCCCAGGCCGGGCATTGGCCCCGGAGATCTGCACCCCTTGGTTCACCACCCCAAGGCCGGAGGCATTGATGAACATCTTATCAGCGCTCCCTCGCTGGACTACCTTAGTATCACCGGCAACAATCTGAACCCCAGCTTCCTGAGCAGCAGCTCGCATGGAGGCCAGCACCTGACGGAGGGTGGCAAAGGGCAGGCCTTCCTCCAAAATAAAGCCGCAGGTCAGAGCTAGGGGCTTGGCCCCGACCATCGCCAGATCGTTGACGGTTCCGCAGACCGCTAAATGACCGATATCCCCGCCGGGGAAAAAAAGCGGCTCAACCACATGGGAATCGGTGCTCAGGGCCAGGCGTTGGCGGCCCGTTGTCTCAATGATTGCGGCATCGTCCAGGGTGCGCGGGGCTGCCTCACCCAGCTCCGGGAGAAAGACCTGTTCAACCAGTTCCCGGCTCAGGGTGCCGCCGGACCCGTGCCCGAGGAGAACGGTTTCCTTGGGGCGATGTGGGGTAGGACAGGTTGCTCCTGCAAAATTCGGTTTATCCATAATCGTTCTATATTGTTCTCTCATCAGGGAAGAGGTTTTAACTCCCGATGATATCTATCAATGGTACCTATAATAGGCTGCGCAGGCCCCTTCCGAGGAAACCATAGGGGCACCGAGCGGGTTTTGCGGTGTGCATTTTTTGCCAAAGGCAGGGCATTCCACGGTTTTTTTTAGGCCCTGAAGGATCTCACCAGCAATGCAGAGCGGGGATTCCTGGCTGAGGAGATCCTGAACCTCGAATTTGAGTTCCGCATCAAGGGCGGCAAGCTCAGGACGCAGGCCCCAACCACTTTTCGTGATAGTGCCGATACCACGCCATTTGCGGTCAACAGGCTGGAAGGCCTGTTGGATACTCTGTTGAGCCGCTGTATTGCCCTGCTGGTTGACCGCACGTTGGTACTGGTTTTCCACCTGGGCATGACCTGCCTCTAACTGCCTGATCGTTGCGTACAGACCCTGGAGCAGATCAATGGGCTCGAAACCCGTGACCACGATGGGGACTTGATATTTTTCCGCCAAAGGAAGGTATTCATGAAAACCCATAACCGCACAGACATGCCCGGCTGCCAGAAAGCCCTGAACCCGGCAGGATGCTGCCTGGAGAATAGCCTCCATTGCAGGCGGAACACGAACCTGGGCTGTGATCATGGAAAAATTTCTGATCCCCTTTCGTTGGGCCAACAAGACAGCCATTGCATTGGCCGGGGCTGTGGTCTCAAAGCCGATGGCAAAGAAGACCACCTCCTTGTCAGGATGGGCGTCGGCCAGCTGTACAGCCTCCAGAGGCGAATAGACCACCCGCACATCCCCGCCCTTGGCCCGCACCGAGAAAAGATCTGTGCTGGAACCCGGTACCCGGAGCATATCGCCATAGGAGGTGAAGATAACCTCTGGTCGGGAGGCAATGGCAATGGCCTTGTCAATCTGCTCCAGCGGGGTCACGCAGACCGGACAGCCGGGACCGTGGACCAACTCAATTTGCGGGGGCAGGAGGGCATTCAGGCCGTGGCGGAGAAAGGAATGGGTCTGGCCGCCGCAGATCTCCATGATCACCCAAGGCTGGTTGACGCTCTCCTTAATCTTTTGGAGCAGGAGCTTGACCTGGGTTGGATCCCGGTATTCATCAAGATACTTCATTGTCAAAGCGCGAGACCTCCTGAATCAGCTGGATGCTTTCCTCGGCCTCGGTTTCGTTCATCAGGCTGATGACAAAGCCAGCATGGACCAGGGCGTAATCACCTAGCTTTGCTTCGGGCACAAATTCCAGACAGATTTCTTTGGCAACCCCGCCAAAGTCGATCTTGGCCATTTGGAGGGCATTCTTCTGATAGATCTCTGTTATTTTTCCTGGGATAGCAAGGCACATGGTTTTTCTCAGTTTGTCATTTGGTGATGGGCCACAGCGATTTGGCCCAAGGCAAGGCCACCATCATTACATGGCACCTGTTGGTGGCAATAGACGGTCAGCCCCTGTTCTTCTAAGCCGTTACGGACCAGATCAAGCAGGAGCTGATTCTGCCAGACCCCGCCGGACAGGGCCGCCTCGTGCAAACCTGTTGCTGCACATGCCTGAAGGCAGAGGTCAATAGCCAGTCGGGCAATGGTTTGGTGGAGTCGTGCTCCGATCAGACCGGCTGGTTCCTGCCTTTGGACATCCTCAATCATGGCTCGGAACAACTTTTGTAAAGGGACAGCGTTATCCGGTGAATCGACAGGAAATGAGTTGGTTGGATAAGGTGTTGTCGAGTTCAAATAGTGCCTGGATAGTATTTCCAGCTCAATGGCTGCTTGGCCCTCATAGCTGATTCGGTTGCGGATGCCGATCAGGCTGGCTGCGGCATCAAAGAGCCGTCCCATTGAAGAGGTCTGCGGGCAATTGATCTGTTTGTCCACCTGTTGCCGGATAATAGTGATGGCCTGTGGCTCAATATGATCGAGAAAGGGCAGCTCGTCAAGCTCCGCGTTTGCTATGCCAAGAGCACGGGCCGCGCCGACCGCAATACGCCAAGGCTGACGGATGGCCGCCTCTCCACCGGGTAAGGGAAAGTTTTGGAGATGGGCAAAACGCTCGAACGCCCCATAGGAGGCAATCAGAACCTCGCCACCCCAGATGGTGTTGTCCGGGCCATAACCGGTGCCGTCAAAGGCAAGGCCGATGAGCTGCCGATCCTCCAGCCCATTATCTGCCATGCAGGCCGCGATATGGGCATGGTGATGCTGAACCGCTATGCAGGGGAGTCCGTTGCGTTGAGATTCTCTTTGGGCATAACGGCTGGTGAAGTATTGCGGGTGGAGGTCGTGGGCGATGTATTTTGGCTGGATGCGGAAGAGCTGGCTTGCCTGCTCCACCGTCTCTTCAAAGGCGGCACAGGTCGCAGCTTCGTCCATATCGCCAATATGCTGACTGAGAAAAGCCTGTGTTCCCTCGGCCAGGCAAAAAGTATTCTTGAGCTGCCCTCCCACGGCAAGTATGGGTTCGACTGGAAAAGGGAGCTGAATCGGGCAGGGGGCATAGCCCCGGCTCCTGCGGAGAAAAAGGGCTGTGCGGTTCCCTCTGTCTATCCGTAGCACCGAATCATCGCAGCGACTGTGGATAGGGCGATCGTAGAGGAGCAGGGCATCAGCCAAGGGAGCCAGCTGGGCAAGGGCCTCCTCGTTCTCTGTCACAATCGGTTCGCCGCTTCGGTTGCCGCTGGTCATCACCAACAGGGCCGGGGCAGGTTCTCGGGCCAAGAGCGGGTCTGTCCGGTTAAGCAGGAGGAGGTGGAGCGGGGTGTAGGGGAGCATGCAGCCCAATTGGTCCAGGTTGGGGGCAATGGCGGATTCTGTAGGGGTACGGCATGCCGTGCCCCTACGTATCGGGCAGGCACGGGGACTTGCCCCTACAGACTTCTCCAGCAGGACAATAGGTTTCTCAAATCCCTGGAGTAATTCAGCCTCTGCATCGCTGACCTGACAGATGTTCTTGATCTGTTCCAGATCCGCTGCCATCAGGGCAAAGGGTTTCTCCGGGCGGCCCTTGCGACGGCGAAGTTCCGCAACCGCATCGGGATTATTTGCATCACAGGCCAGGTGAAAGCCACCCAATCCCTTAATAGCGAGGATTTTTCCTTCGCGGAGAAGACGACGTGGTGCGAGCAGGGTATCCACGGCTGTTGTAGGGGCAGATCCCCGTGTCTGCCCTACGGTATCAGGGGAAGACAACGATTCCATAGAAGAGGGCGAACACAGGGATTCGCCCCTACGGTAACCGGCATCATGCAGGGCAAGGCTCGGCCCGCAAACCGGACAGGCCGAGGCCTGGGCATGGAAGCGGCGATCCAACGGGTTTTCGTATTCCGCCTCACAGTCCGAGCAGAGTGGAAATTCCTTCATGACCGTATTTGCCCGATCAATAGGCAGATTCTGGATGATGGTAAAACGTGGCCCGCAGTTGGTGCAGCTGATAAAGGGGTAGAGGTAGTGCCTGTCAGTGGGTTCCAGCAGCTCTTGTTTACAGGCCGGGCAGAGAGTTGCATCCGGGGCTATAGGTTGTATGCCTTGCCTTTTGCCCTTCTGTTCCTCGGAGGGAAGGATAGTAAAATCCCTGTACGTTTTTGCCTGTTGCCCCGCAGAGGAATCCGGTTCGGTGGTGATGGAATTAATGCGGGCCAGCGAAGGCGCATCTTTTTTGAGGCAGGCGAGAAAATCTTCTATAATTGAGGCCTGCCCCTGAAGAAGGATCTCCACCTCAGCAGAGGTATTACGCACCCAGCCGCAGAGTCCCAGCCTTGTTGCTAGGCTGTAGACAAAGGGGCGGAAACCCACGCCCTGCACCAGGCCTTGTACTCGGATGAGCATTATTCGGGGATAATCTCTGCGTGCGCTTGCTCAACCAGCCAGTCGGTCCAGGCATCCAGACCTTCACCGGTTTGGCAGGAAAGCGGGAAGGTGGCAATGCCGGGATTCAGCACTTCAACGCCTTGCTGGAAATACTCCATATCAAAGGGGACATAGGGTAGAAGGTCTATTTTGTTAATGATCAGGGCCTGCATACCCATGTACATGCCGGGATATTTATAGGGCTTATCATCGCCCTCCGGGATGGAAGCAATCACTAGGTTGAGATGGGTACCGAGCCGGAAATTGGCCGGACAGATCAGGTTGCCCACGTTTTCCACCACCACCAGATCAAGGTCGTCCAGGGGCAGCTGGCTCAGGGCATCTTCCATCATCACCGCATCCAGATGACATTCTCCGCCAGTGTTGACCTGCACCGCAGGCATTCCTGCTGCAAGAGCCCGATCCGTATCAATGGAGCCTGCCGGGTCGCCTTCAATAACGCCAATTCTCAACCGCCCCTTGAGGGCCTCCAGCGTCTTGAGCAGGACACTGGTCTTGCCTGCGCCAGGAGAGGCCATGATGTTGACCCCGTATACGTTTTTTTGATGCAGCAGGCTGTGGTTACGCTGGGCGATCCTGTCATTGGCTGACAGGATATTTTCCACCACAGGAACCCGCGTTGTTGTATGACTGTGAGTATGATTATGACCATCGCACATAGTATTTCTCCGATAAATTATTCAACATCAATGCTGTCTACCTGAAATTCCCGGCCCCCGCTGACCCGCACAGCACTACTTTCGCAGGACGGGCAGAGAAAATCCTCGCTGCCGGGATGAAAGACGTGGCCGCAGTTACTACAGGTCATCTCGCCGGGGATGCGTTCGAAATGGAGTTTTGCCTCTGCTGCCAAGGTTTCCTTGGCAATAATATCCCAATAAAATTGCACGGAATCATCGACAATGGATGAGAACTGGCCGATCACCAGATTGACCTGCTGGATCTTTCTCTCCTTGGCGTGTTGCAGGACGATATCAAGGATGCTTTGGGTGACAGAGAGTTCGTGCATCGTTGTTTTTGTTGATGAAATTTTGCTGGGCACGGCACGCCGTGCCCTTACTCGGGCAGGCACAGGGGCCTGCCCCTACTTGTCGATCAGTTCCAGTACCTTCTGCACCGCCAGCGGTACAGCGGTAGCTATTGCCGGGCTGAGATCCTCCTGGAAATCATAGACATGGGCAGCCTCTACTGCAATAATATACACCTGAGCATCATCAGGCAGGGATTCCCCCATGCTGCGGCCTAGCTTGAGGGCCTGCTTGAGCGAGACATCATGGGCCGAGGCAGTGTGGCCGTGAGTCAGGTCTTCCATGTCATCCAGAGTGAAACAGACCACCTCGCCCTGCGGGTGCTTGCCAGTGTTCAGGGCATCGATGAGGATAACCCGGTCATAGCCGATGAGCCGTTCCATTAGGCTGAGGCCAGCTAGCGAGTAGCACTCAATGGTGATGGGTTGTTGTTCCTGGTCATGCAGGCCGGGCAGGGGGGCATCACCCAAGGTAATGCCGCTCTGTTTGCTGACTTCCTCAGCGACCCGCCAGCCCACGCCGTCATCTCCGAGGATGGGGTTGCCGAGGCCGACTATGATAGTGGTCATGGCGGATGATTGAGGGGGTGTATCGAGCATGTTTGAATTTATTGGTGTTTTCCTGAATCCGTGAAGCCATAGACCACATTTTCCCTTTTCAAGGAAAAAAGGCTTTTTTCCTTGCTCGACTGAACAATATTACGTAACTTCTCAATAAGTGTTGGTAGACGTCAAAAAAAAGACACACCACGCCATTGATAGAGAGGGAGTTTACTGTCTGCTGATAATATCCAGCTGTGTTATCCGGGAGCAGTGTTTGCTTGTTCGATAATGTGGGGTAAAGGTGGAATAGTATTTTTACCGGAAAGTCGGTCTTCAAGATATTGCCAAAAAGATACCCCTAATTTTCGGCATGTCTTCTTTATGCTTGCAAATGTGTCTCTACAACGACGTCCAGCCTCACTACGGGTGCTTCCGCTGACTTTGCGCTTTTTTACATATTCACGGATATCATTTTCACTGAGGTTATTGTGAAGGGGTATCTCCGGTCTGTCGAGAACCAAGAGGAGTTCCGACTTGTTTTTATGTAAGCGTTGAAGAGCTTCATTAAGGGTTTGAAAGTCTGTTTTCTGGGTAAAAATTGTTTCAAACTTTTCCGACAACCGATCTTTTTCTTTTTGGCTTGGGGATTTTTTATAACCTTTCAGTTCGTCATAGAACTGCCAAATCTGCTGACGAACTTCTTCGAGTATCTGTCGTTTTTTGTCGCTGGGGGCAATTATTTTGGCCAGTGTTCGTTCAGCATGAATCCAGCAAAGCGCATGGTTGAGTATGTTGAATTGCCCCGCATCATCACTGACAATGACGAGGCTTCTGGGAAGCTGGGAGAGGACACACCCAAAAAGTGCTCCTTCCGTTGCAATTTGTATATGGCGAGGCTTGACAATCCCCAACTCTTTGAGGTGTTGCTCCCATTGCTCTGTATCCATAAATTCCTTGACCGGATGATTGAGCAAGAGAGCGAATGACGATTTCGGAAGCCGCTTTTGTTCCATATATTCAAACGCATCATCATTGAGTACATAATCAGACGCTCCAGCTCGAAGGAGACTAAGGAAATTAATTCGGCTTTTGCTTTCGGTACTCTCAAACCAGGCAAAGAAATCATTTCCTATATGGGTGCAGTAGCCATTTTTGCCGTTATGGCGAGCACCTGTATCATCAACGTTTACATGAGATGAGTACCGAAGACCAGCAGAAAGGATTGCATCTTTTTCAGCGTGAAAAGAATCTTTGTTTTCGGTGAGAATATTATTGAGCTGCCCGGATGAAATATCCACGCCCCACTCACGGAGTTGCTCCAGAAGTAACGGTTGCGTGACATGGCAGTGGTGGTATTGATGGAGAATGAAGGTATTAAGAGTATGGTCGAAATGACCATCAATTTCAGAAGGCAGTTTTCCTGAAATTATTTTACCTTCCGGAGTTTCCCACTGTTCGAGCAAATAGCGTGTATTGTGAACTGATATTTTCAGCCCCTGGACAGTGTAAGGCTTGAGACCGTTAAATGTAGACCCCGGAGGAATTGACTCAGGCTGAATACGTTTTGTTTCGTGTATCTCCAGATTGGCTGTTTTTTTCTTTTTGGCCGATCCTGGACGTTTGCCATTGCTCTTTTTTTTACCTTTTTTGGATAGCTTGCTGGGGAATATTTTAGGTTTTGGCTTTTGCCCTTTTAAACGTGCAATCTCATCTTTGAGCTGCTGAATCTTCTCTTTCTGGAGAGCGATTGTTTCAGCATGTTGCTCAAGCAATTCCAGCAGAATTGATACACTGGGATTTTGCCGATCTGAATCAGGTATATTCAGTTTGATTTGATCTAAGGTAGTCGCCATGACTATATAATATATACAATAACGCGATTAATGCCAGAGTTTTTTCAAGCCTTAAGTCGCGATGGTCACCCTCCTGAGTGTTGTTCGCCGACAACGACAGTTGTAAACAGTTCTTTTAATGTCCATCTATGATCAGTCAGTCCCGCTGCCATTGCGGGCGTCCGTTGTATCCATTTGCGCACACCTCCGTCCTTGTTTTTCAAACGCAACGTTTTATGAGGAAGGATCAGATTATAATACATGTCTTCTATCGCGGCGCAGGCATTATGTATGCAGATCTCCTTTGAAAAGGCGATGCTTTTCCGACTCAGGCGACTGCTGAATGTACGTATCGTCAGATGGGTCCGCTCAACATAAGCAGTACTTTTTCCAAGCAGTTCAGTGAGTTCTTCCAAGTCTCCGTATACCGGCTTAAGCCGGATTCCGAGAAAATTGCCTTTACCATCCCGTTCTTTAATCATCTGTAGATACTTCCAGCCTGGCTGCGGCCGTTTTTTGGAAGGGGGCCTGCCGCACCCAGAATATTCTGGAACCTTTCCATACACTTCCACCATAGCCTCCCGGATGCCTCCCCATCCGTCCGAGACAGTCGGAGGCGGTCCGTCCGGATGACCGCGTTCCTTCAGTTTCTTGAAGACCCCAATTGAAGCCTCCTTCTCTGTTTTGCCGAAACCACGCGCAGCACGCAGGCGGCTGTCCATATCGATCATTGTCGAA
>JAABTP010000117.1 GCA_011389815.1 Desulfobulbaceae bacterium
CCCCAGATACTTCCGAAAACGGGTTATATCCGTGGGGAATTTGGCCTTTTGCAACTCAATGAGAACCAGCCTGCTGCTGCCGTCCGGTTCCCGTATCTTTGCTGCGAAATCAATCCGCAATACTGTCAGGCCGCCGTCAGGAAGTTTTCTGTTCAACTCTGTAAAGGCGAAATCAAGGGATTCTATTTCCTGTTCAATAATGTTGGATATGACCAGCTTGGCAACCCGCATATCCTGCATCAGGTATTTGAACACGACATCGTAGAGGGGATTTGCGACTTTCATTGTTTTTTTTTTATTCCTCGGCTCTAAAGGAGATAAAGATCCTTCTCAATCATTAACAATTTCTATCAATAACTGTACAAAAAAGGACAACATTCCGCAAGCTCGTTACCAAAAGCCTTCCCCCCTCCCCTTTTTCCAATTTTCACTTTGTCCAAAGCGTCCCAGGCGATAATATAGAGAACATGATCCTAACTTCAAGGTTCTTTCATTAGCATAATCAATACAGTCTTGACTTTTCACAATCAATCATTACGATATATTACTTGAATAAATACCTGACCAAGGGCAGCACAAAATATGCAGGGGCAGCCCTGCGTGTCTGCCCGGCACAACAGGGCGAACACAGAGATTCGGCCCCTTACAGCAACCATGCACAACCATCCCGGAAAGGAGATACAATATGAACCCATCCATTGAAACACCGCCGGTTCCTCCGGCCACAGCAGAACCAACCAACACTCCTGATCCTGCACCGGAACAATCTGTCCAGGAAATCAACAAGGCTGTTCAGAACAGTTCTGCCTGGGTGGGCCTGATCCAACGGGAGGTTGGGAAGAATATTATTGGTCAGGAACGGCTGGTGGAACGCCTGCTCATCGGCCTGCTCTCTGGTGGTCATATCCTGCTGGAAGGTCTGCCAGGGCTGGCCAAAACCCTGGCGGTCAAAACCCTGGCTGCGGCAGTATCCACAGATTTTCGCCGGATTCAATTCACCCCGGATATGCTGCCTGCGGACATCATGGGCACTGAGATCTATAACCCGCAAAACACCTCCTTTGAGGTCAAGCAGGGGCCGATCTTTTCTTCCATTATTCTGGCGGATGAGATCAACCGTGCTCCATCCAAGGTCCAGTCAGCCATGCTGGAGGCCATGCAGGAGCAGCAGATCACCATTGGTGAAACCACCTTTGCCCTGCCTGAGCTTTTTCTGGTTTTAGCAACCCAGAACCCCATTGAACAGGAAGGCACCTATCCCCTGCCCGAGGCCCAGGTGGATCGTTTCATGCTCAAGGTGGTGGTGGACTACCCTACCCGTGAGCAGGAACGCCAGATCCTGGACATGGTGGAGCATACCGATTCCAAGCTCTCTGTCCAGCCCCTCATCTCCCCGAAAGATATCCTGGGAGCCCGCAAGGTGGTGGATACTATTTATCTTGATGATCGCATCAAGGAGTATATTGTGGATCTGGTCTTTGCCACTCGTGATGCAGGAAGCATCAGCCCGGAACTGAAAGACTATATTGAGACCGGGGCCTCGCCCAGGGCCACCATCAATCTC
The DNA here is from genome assembly GCA_011389815.1 of Desulfobulbaceae bacterium. Taxonomy (GTDB): domain Bacteria; phylum Desulfobacterota; class Desulfobulbia; order Desulfobulbales; family Desulfobulbaceae; genus Electrothrix. The sequence goes on from JAABTP010000117.1 coordinate 1,565, forward strand.
AAGGCTGCCGCCCGTGCTCTGGCCTATCTCAACGGACGCGGTTATGTAATCCCGGATGATATCAAGAACTGCGCTCCGGATGTGATGCGCCATCGCCTGCGCATCAGCTATGAGGCTGAGGCTGAAGGGGTGACCAGCGAGGAGATTATTCAACGCCTGCTGGATACCGTCCCTGTTCCGTAATCCCAAGCTGGCAAGTCACTAAAAAAGTGGCTATCCATCCCTAGAGGGGTGTTTTTCTAGAGCGGGATACCATTGTATTAAAGAGGATCAGTAATTGAGCACCAAAGACACATCCAGCCTTGGCCCTGACGGCATGCCGCTTTTGGATGAATCAGAAATCCGTCAAGGCAAAATATTCGGGTGGCGAAATTTTCTGGGAGGTTTCTTTACCCCTTTAGCACTAGGATTACCTATAGCTTTTCTGATTTTCTCGCTGGGAGATACGGCATACTACCGCCAAAACATTTCAGCTATGTTTCCAGTCAGTGGACAATGGGTACTGCTCACAGCTTTTGTGTTCTCCCGCTTATCTGCCTTTCTCAATCTGTTTCCCCTATTAGAAAAGGAAAAGGTTATGCATCCTGATTCTGGCAATCTGCGTGCGAATATGAAAATATTTAAAGTGCTGGGCAATGGGACTTCCGGTGCTGTTGTCATGAATATGGAAGGACAAACTGGACGATATAACAGAGCAAACCGCAGCATGGAAAACTTTGTGGAAAATGCTGCGCCGATAGGTGTTAATGCTGTACTGGTGTCTTTATGTTTTCCTCTCCCTGCATTCATTCTTATCTGTATCTACGCACTCGCCCGTGTTGCTCACCAGGTGCTGTATATCAATGTCGGATACGGTTCGTTAGGGTATGGAACCGCCTTTTTACTGGGAACTACTATTACCGGTGTGTTTGAAGGCCTGCTGTTATTTGCCGCCTTCTCTACCTGATAACCTGCTACTGTCTTGATACAATAAAACCGCCCTTTGCAGTGGTGAAAAACTGAACAGCTTTATATGTTACAACAGGATAGTTTGTATTATTTCGCCTACGGTTCAAACATGAGCACCGAGGTTTTTATCGGCAGAAGAAAAATGAACCCGATTCAGAAATACAACGTTATACTGAGAGATTACGAACTTGTCTTTGACCAGCAAGGGATCCAATATATAGAACCTTGTTTTGCCTCATTAAGGAAAAAAACTGGTGCCCGGGTTTATGGGGTACTGTACGAACTGACACCGCAGGATGCAGAACAGCTGCACAAAACAGAAAATGCTGGATATGATATTGAAGAATTTGAGGTGCCTGTTGACGGACTCGGAATGAAAACCTGTTTCACCTATATCAGTCGTCACTCATGTCCAGGAAGAAACCCCTCACAGCGGTATATGAATAAGCTTATCAAGGGAGCCACAGAACATTCGCTGCCAGAAACCTACATAGCAGAACTCCGGGCTGTTAAAACATTTCACCTTCCTGTGGTTTCAAATTTTATCGACATTATAGTTCGGCTATTGATGCTGTACCTCTCAAAAGGTTATGATCTGAAGATTCCTTTTCTGAAAAGCGGTGCTGGAAAGACAGCCAAGAGTCCAAATAAGATGACTAATCCATAATCAATGTTCTTCCAGGGCATCTATAACCCAATCATCTTGCTCGACAGCAAAAAAATACTCAAGTAGCAGCCAAGATACATGGAAAAAGCAATAACCAAAGAGATCCTGAAAAAAGTCCGCCGGGTTGAAGTGCGGACCCGCCGCATGGTGGACGACACCCTGGCCGGGAGCTACCACTCGGTCTTTAAAGGCCAGGGCATGAACTTTGATGAGGTCCGTGAATACGTGCCTGGTGATGAAATCCGCACCATTGACTGGAACGTGACCGCCCGCACCGGAGTGCCCCATGTAAAGAAATTCACTGAGGAACGGGAGCTGACTATCATGCTGATGATTGATATCAGCGGCTCTGGTGGATTCGGCTCAAACGAGCAATCCAAGCGGGAGATGATGGCTGAACTAGGCTCGGTCCTGGCCTTTTCTGCGGTGCGCAATAACGACAAAGTAGGCCTGATCCTGTTCTCCGATTTTGTTGAACTTTTTATACCGCCGGATAAAGGACGCAAGCATATCCTCCGGGTCATCCGGGAAATCCTCTTTTTTCAGCCCAAAAATAAAGGTACGAACATCCCCGAAGCCTTGAACTTTGTTAATCGGGTGGCTAAACGAAAATGCGTGACCTTTCTCCTCTCCGACTTTTGCCTGCCTGGCGATTATGATGATTCCCTGGCTGCACTGCGGCCCAAGCTGGTTGTTACCGGACGTCGCCATGACCTGATCACGGTCTCAGTCACTGATCCACGGGAACAGGAGCTGCCTGATGTGGGTCATATCACCCTGGAAGATGCAGAAACCGGAGAGCAGCTGGTACTCAATACCACAGACCCTCAAGTTCGACAGGCCTATGCAGCTATGGCTGCTGATCGGAACGAACGCTTTGCCCATACCGTGCGCAGTGCAGGCCTTGACTTGCTCCAGCTTGCCACGGATCAGCCTTATATTGGCCCGCTGATGGGATTTTTCAAGGTACGGGAAAGGAGGAAGGGGCGATGAAAAATTCGCGTTCAAATTTCTATCCACATACCGTAGGGGCAGGCCCCTGTGCCTGCCCTCTTATATCCTTCAATTCCGGGCGAACACGGGGATTCGCCCCTACAGCATTGCTGCTCATTCTTCTCGTTATAGTAATGCTCCCTGCTGCTGTTTCTGCGGACCAGGTCACGGCTCCTCTTGCCGACCCTGCTCAGAAATCTGTACAGGGCAACACGGCAACTCCACAGAATACTGTCCCGGAACCAGCTCTTACTAAAAATCAGCTCTACGACATTAGGGAACCCATCCCGATCCCGGACAGCAACCGTTTTCTCTGGTGGATTGCTGCTGTCCTGATCGGACTCCTGTTGCTTGGGCTGCTTTTTTATTTTCTCAAAAAACGAACCCGAAAACAGCGAGCTGTTCTGGCCCACGAAACCGCCCTGAGCGAACTGGACCGGGCTGGCCCCTTGATTGAAGCGCAAGATATCAACGCCTTTATCACCCTGATTGACCAGACCTTACGCCGCTATATAGAAGAACGTTTTCATATCTTTGCCCGCAGACAGACTACCAGGGAATTTATCCATGGACTCACTGAAGACCAGGGAAATATGCCGAAAAATTTGATGGAAAATACTCCGAACCTGACTACCTGGCTCCGGCATTGTGATCTGGTAAAATTTGCCAAGGCTGGCCTGAACCAGGAAACCATGAACGAAATGGTAACCAACCTGCGTACCTTTATTGAATCAACCAAGATGGAGGCTAAGAAAAAATAATGGACAGCCTGCGTTTTGTACACCCTGAGCTGCTCTGGCTCTTGCTCATCCTCCCGGTTCTGGCCTTTTTACGTGGTCGGCGGGGATCTGCTCCGGCCCTGGTTTTCTCCTCTATCTCTGTGGCCAAGGAAATTGCTGGTAACCGCAAGGTTAATCCGGGCAGGATACTTGCATGGCTTCGCCTGGCTGCCCTTGGCTTGCTGATAGTGGCTATGGCCCGACCTCAATGGGGCAATACCAAGACCGAAGTAGAAGCCTCTGGTATCGATATCCTGCTGGCCGTGGATGTGTCTGGCTCTATGCAGGCCATGGATTTCAAACTCAAAGGCAGGAATGTGGACCGCCTGACCGTGGTCAAGGCAGTGGTGAAAAAATTCATTGAAGAGCGGCCCAATGATCGTATCGGCTTAGTTGCCTTTGCAGGTCGCCCCTACATGGTCTGCCCCCTGACCCTGGACCATGACTGGCTCCAGCTCCGCCTGGATTCTCTGCAAACAGGGATGATCGAAGACGGCACAGCCATTGGTTCTGCCATTGTGGCCGGTGTGAACCGGCTCCGGGATCAGGAGGCAAAGTCCCGGATCGTCATCCTGCTCACTGATGGGGTCAATAATTCCGGCAAGGCTGCGCCGCTGACTGCTGCTGAGGCTGCTGAGACCATGAAGATTAAGGTCTACACCATTGGAGCGGGCAAACGCGGAGTAGCTCCCATGCCAGTGAAAGATCAGTTTGGGCGCAAGCGGATGATCCGGGCCCAGGTAGATATTGATGAAAAAACACTGGGTGAAATTGCTGAGATGACCGGGGCGCGATATTTTCGGGCAACGGATACAGAGTCACTGGAAAAGATCTACGAGGAGATCAATGCGATGGAGGCCACCACCCGGAAGATCAAGCATTTTGATCGCTACCGGGAGCTGTTTTCCTGGTTAGTCTTTGCTGCCTTGATCCTGCTGGGCGTGGAGTTGTTTGTTTCTCGGAGACGGTTGCCGTAGTACCGAATAATACAACACTATGAGTCCGAGATTTTCTCAAACACCCTTTATCCGGGAAATCATTCAAGAAATGAAAATAAAAATAGCTGTCTACAACATTGACAAGGAGGAGATTGAAGAATGGATAAACTAGCTTTCTCTGTGGGATGTATGATAATCAGCGTATTCATGGTTGCACCCTGCATATTGATATTAAGCAAGGAAAGGTCTGGATTCAACATAACAGCACTGAAGATGATATTGCTGCGGAATTGGTCAGTTTAGGAATTCCAAAACATGATATTGTCCTTGCCTTCCATGCTCCATCAAGGCGACGCTATACTGAGTATGCTATAAATTAAGCAGGGAGGCGGCTCACTTGACGTCGTTTCCCCCAAACAACCTCCCCCGCCAAGCCTTTTTACCCGCAGGGTAGGAAAACTCCAACCGATCCCGAAAAACCCCGACCCGCAAACCACGACCAAGATGGAGTTCACTGTTGGTTCTGCCGCTCTCCGCAGCTTTGATCACCAAGAGGATATGGTCATACCCGGCCCTGCCTCCTATCCTCCAAAGCAGCCGCTCAACCACCCGGCGCTGCAAGGCAGGATGCAGGGTGCAAAACGGAGCCCGGAGAAGCTGCATTTTCGGAGAGTTCGGAGACTGACTTGGCTTTTCCGGTGGGGATAACTCGTTGATTGTCTCCTGCTCCGCCTCTGCGGTTAAGGCCGCCAGTAGGTCTTCATCTACCGCCAAACTATCTGCTGTCTTGCGCAGGGATTTCTTAACCCCCTGCTCAAAATGCTCTTCCAAAAAAGGCAGGAGTTGATGACGAATCCGATTTCTCAGAAAACGCACATCGTCGTTGGAAGAGTCAAAACAAAAAGCGATGTTTTGCTCAGTCAACCAAGCCAGTAACTCCTTTTTCTCAATATTGAGTAAAGGCCGGATCAGATCCCTGCTCCGCATCCGCATCCCGGAGACTCCTTCCCGACCGCTTCCCCGCAGAAGGCGCAACAGCACCTCCTCTGCCTGATCATCTGCTGTATGGGCCACAGCAATAGAGTCTGCCCCAAGCTCACGAGCAGTGCCTCGTAACGCAGCATAACGGAGGTCACGGGCCGCATGTTCAAGAGATATCCCCTGCTCGCTCGCGTAAGACGCAGCATCCACCCGGTGCCTGACGCAGTTGATCCGCATTTTTTCCGTCGCTGCAAGAACCGTCTGTTCTTCTGTCGGAGTCTCTTGCGGGCGCAGGCCGTGATCCACCCAAACCGCTATAGGATCAAGGGCGAGCTGGACACGAACTTCTGCCAAAAGATGGAGCAAGGCCATGGAGTCTGGTCCGCCGGAAACAGCTACAACAATCCTGCTTTTCTGAGTAACATGGCAGGATTGAGTTAATTCCCGAAAAAAAATACACGGCAGAGTTTTTTTTTTACGCATAAAAAGAGGTAGGGATAGGGATACGTTCAGAAAATGGTATCCCTCCTCAGAAGAGGAGGGCGTGTGTGATGGGGAAAAACAAACAGTTCTCAGACGATTTCCTTGTTCATCCCGTATGACTTGTCGTAATTTTCGCTTTTATAAAAATCGCATTTCATGCAGGAAAGAAGCTTCATAACAAACTCCCCCTGCACCTTTCCCCCGCATAAGGTACCTGCAACCCGGGCACATCTTTTACCATTATCAGGATATGCAGGACAAATGCCCTTTTTCTCTGCATGGACTCCACCTTTTTCTCGCCCACATAGCTTATACTCCCAACAGTTCATAATCATCCTTATCCTTCTCACCTTAAACTGTGGCGATGTGCTGTTTTTCTTCTGAACCTCACGTCATCTTATTTCTCTTTCTTGTATCCTGCGCAAGAGAAGAAAAATAATCATACCGAAAAATACAATTTTTTCCATGCTAAATTTATGCCATTCAACAAATAAGCACATATACATCATCCTAGCAGCTATAAATAATACTTTTTCCTACAAGCACTCAATTCACATTGTTCTGACAAGCTGAGTATTTTCTGCTTTCATCAAGGTGGACCACGATCATTTTTTACTCACCAGTTTTTCTTACTGTCCCCCTTTTATTGATCTTGCCTTGCCTGCTTTCATACAGTACATTTCTTTCATGGACCCACTACTTTTCATCGAAAATCTTTCGCTGACCTTCTGTTCTGACCAGGAAATCGGCGGTAACAGCCAAATCCTCTTTGACATTAATCTGACCATAGAGCAAGGAAAAACCCATGCCTTGGTTGGAGAATCCGGCTCTGGGAAATCTGTCACTGCCATGTCGATTTTGCGCTTACTGGAAGACGTGTCCACGGTGCAGACCAAGGGAAGAATCCTGTTTAAGGATCAAGACCTACTACAATTGAGCAGAAAGGAGATCCGAGCGGTGCGAGGCAATGATATTGCCATGATCTTTCAGGAACCCATGACCTCGCTCAACCCGGTCTATCCCATTGGCAAACAGCTCACCGAGCCTCTGATCCGGCACCGCAAGCTCTCCAAAGAAGAAGCAGAGCATGAGGCTATAAGCCTTCTGGAACGAACCGGCATCCCGGATCCGGCGCATCGGTTGCGCTCCTATCCCCATCAACTCTCTGGGGGCCAACGCCAGCGGGTCATGATTGCCATGGCCTTGGCCTGCCGCCCTGCCCTGCTCATTGCAGACGAGCCCACCACAGCCTTGGATGTAACCATTCAGGCCCAGATCATTGACCTGATCAAAGCTCTCCAACAAGAATTTAACATGGCAGTGCTCCTGATCACCCATGATCTGCCCTTGGTCCGTAAGGCAGCAGATACGGTTTCCATCATGAATAAGGGGCGAATCGTGGAGCAAAACCGTACAGAGATCTTGTTCAAAAATCCCCAGCAGGACTACACCAAAAAACTACTCAATGCCATCCCCCGATTCCATCACCAGCCAGCTGCTCAGGGAAGGCCGCTCGTCCAACTCCAGGATATTAATTGTGAGTTCGTGGTCAAGAGATCCTGGGAAGGCTTTTTTTCGGAAAAACGGTTCAAAAGAAAAAAGACCGTGGTCAGGGCAGTGGATAAGGTCGATTTGACAGTTCGGCAGGGAACAACCTTGGGAATTATCGGGGAATCAGGCTCTGGCAAGAGCACCTTGGCCTTTTGCCTGCTCAAGCTCCAGGCATTTAAAGGATCGGTCCAGTATTTTACAGAAGGTGAAGAAGAGCAAGGTGTGATACTCTCTGACCTCAACAGTCGTCAGATGCGCCCGCTACGCAAGCAGATGCAGATCGTTTTTCAGGATCCTTTTTCCTCACTTTCGCCCCGAATGACCATTGAACAGATCATTGCTGAAGGACTCAAGGTACATGAACCAGGGTACAACAAGGAGAAGCGTAGCCTGTTAGTGCGTCAGGCCCTTAAAGAGGTGGAACTTGATCCAGACATGATCAATCGCTTTCCCCATGAATTTTCCGGTGGTCAACGCCAGCGTATCGCTATTGCCCGGGCCATTATCCTCAAACCAGAGCTACTCATCCTTGATGAACCCACCTCGGCTCTGGACACCACCATTCAGGCCCAGATTATCGCCTTGCTGAAACGCCTCCAGAAAAGCCACGGCATGACCTATATCTTCATCACCCATGATCTGCGAGTGCTCCGCTCATTGGCAGATGAATTGGTGGTGATGCGCAACGGAAAAATCATTGAGAAGGGCATGGCCGATCATATTTTCAATCAGCCAAAGCAACCTTACACCAAGGAATTGCTCAAGGCAGCATTTTATGTGGAGCAGTAACGTACTGTCGGGCGTATCTACACGTTAGGGGGGAACCAATTTTCTGTGCCCGGTATTGAAACACCGGGCTATTTTCGGCAGTCCCTCCGGGACGCTGTTTCCCAGTAATACGCCCCCAAGCTTTTCCTGGCGCACCAGAAGCATTCCATACCATTTTTCTCCTCAACGCTACTTTCCACTCCATCCTTCTCCTTCAAGGTGCTCATTTTAAAGGGCACGCTTAAATAGAACCTTGATTTTTTAAAGGCCACGTATATAATAATATAAACTTTGAGTTTCAACCCGTACTTTCTTTTGGAGAATGCCCTGAAAAGACTAATAGAAAATAAACTGCTGGACTGGAAAAATTCGACAAGAAGAAAACCACTCATCCTGAGAGGTGCGAGACAGATAGGTAAGACCTGGTCAATTAAAGAATTCGGCGACCGATATTATAAAAATACCGTAACTGTTGACTTTGAGAAAGAGAGAGATCTACATTCTTTTTTTGAAAAATCTCTTGATCCCTTGATGATAACACAGTCAATCGAAATCATAAAGAGAACAACGATAGAACCAGGAAGGACCCTTCTCTTTTTCGATGAAATTCAAAGCTGTCCAAGGGCAATAACCGCATTGAGATATTTTTATGAAGAAATGAAGGAAATCCATGTCATCGCTGCCGGGTCGCTTCTGGAATTCGCCCTTTCGGAAATCTCTTTTCCGGTGGGGCGGGTCCAATTCCTTAATATGTATCCGATGACCTTTACGGAATACCTCATGGCGACTGAAAATGAAACAGCTCTGGAAATTGTTGAATCAGAGCCCAAGGAGTTGCCCGAACAGATACATGATGCCTTGCTGAACGAACTCCGAACATATTTTCTTGTCGGCGGAATGCCGGAAAGTATCAAAGTTTTTCTTGAAAGCAGCAGCATGACGAACTCCTTTGATGTACATAAGGAACTTATCTCCACCTTTCAGGATGATTTTTCCAAATATGCCCCCTATGCGGACAAACACTGCCTGAACGATGTATTTAAAAACGTGGCTCGGACCATCGGCAGTCAGATAAAATATACGCATCTTTCTGATTCATTTTCTTCTCCGACAATCAAAAAGGCCTTTGAAACCCTGCTCAATGCCAAAATCATCAGGAAAATACCTTCGGTGAGCAACATCGACCCTCCCTTTCAATTAAACATTTCACTGAAAAAATTCAAAGCCTTGCTCCTGGATATCGGATTATGGCAGCAATTGACCGGAATGTCGAATTATCTGGAACTGGTTCAGGCTGATCTCTCCAATATATACAGAGGCGCGTTGGCAGAACAGTTTGTCGGACAAGAGCTGGTCTGCGCAAATGATGGGGAGGTTTGCTACTGGGCACGAGACAAAAGAGGCAGCAACGCGGAAGTGGACTATCTTGTCACTGTCGATGGGGAACCGTATCCCATAGAAATAAAAAGCGGAAAGGCTGGTTCGTTAAAAAGTATCTGATAATTTCCTATCTGACATATCCCTCTGGTACCACTTAAATAGCTGGAACACCTGGATGAAAATGCTCTTCT